>CACOPK010000004.1:77500-80347 GCA_902629075.1 uncultured Pelagibacteraceae bacterium
TTTTTCAATAATATTAATAAATGTAAACTTCTTTTTTGCTAAATATTTGCATAAAATATCTTTATCAATAAACCTTCTGTAATGATCTGTTAACCTTTCATATTTACTAATTTTTTTTCCTTTTAAAAATAAAGGATCTTTAATTGTTCTAAATTCAAACATCATTATTGATTTTTTATTTGAGCATAGCTTTTTGATATTTTTAAACAAATTATTTTGTGATTTAGAGTTTATTGCATGCAAAAAAAATCTAGCATAGATATAATCAAATTTACCAATTGAATATAATTTTTTACTAGTGATATCCATATCAATAAAGTTTATCTTTCTATTTCTTTGAATATTTTTTTTGATAATAGGATTACTTTTATCAATTGCTGTAACCCTCATTCCTTTTTTGTAAAAGAAAAATGAATCTCTTCCATTCCCACATCCTATTTCAAGTAAGGATTTATTTTTTTTTAAATAATTTTTCCAACAATATTTAGCAAAGCTAGATGAGGCCAATGGAGTTTTTTTAAGTTTATAATATTTATTCCAATAATTTTTCATTTAGTTATGTATTTCAGAATTTTCTATATATGACTTTTTTTTTAAAGAAATACTTATTATTTATGAACTCATTAATTTTCTTATGTTTATTAAAGGCAAAATCGAAAAACTTGAGGACAAAGGTAATTTTTACTTTACAGTTCAACAAATGAACATTATATTCGTTCAAAAGTTGAACATATGGATGATCAGGAAAAATATTTTAAAGTTTTAAGAAAGATCGGCAGGAACGATAATCTTACTCAAAGAGAACTAGCAAAAGAAGTTGGCTACAGTCTCGGTAAATTAAACTATTGTTTAAGAGCTCTACAAGAAAAAGGTTTTGTTAAGATTAAACATTTCAAAAGAAACCTTAGAAGAAATCCTAATAAGATAAATTATTTATATTCATTGACCACAAAAGGCCTATCTGAAAAAACAAAATTAACTCTAAATTTTATGAAAAAAAAAATGCATGAATACGATGAATTAAAAAAAGAGTTAAACGACTTAAAGAAATAAATATTAATTTTATGAAAGTTAGATATTCATATCTTCGACAGCAATTTTCCAATTGTAATAATCTTTGGTTAGATTTAAAAAAATTTGTATCCACTGGTGATTTTACATTAGGCAAACCTTTATTAAAATTTGAAAAAAAATTTGCAAATTTAATTGGCACCAAATACGCAGTAGGAGTTAATTCAGGTACGGATGCAATTAAACTGAGTTTAAAGTGTTTAAATATAAAACCAGGCGACGAAGTAATTACAGCCGCTAATACTTTCGTAGCAACCGTGGGCGCTATAACTGAACTTGGAGCAAGACCAGTATTTATAGATTGTGACAATACTTTTTGCATGGATATAAACTTAATAGAAAGAAAAATATCAAAAAAAACAAAAGCTATAGTTGCTGTTCATTTCACTGGATATATGACAAACATGGTTGGATTAAAAAAAATTTCAAAAAAATATAAAATACCAATTGTTGAAGATGCTTGTCAGTCTATTTTGGCATCTATAAATAATAAAAATGCAGGTACATGGAGTGATTTTGGAGCATTCTCTCTTCACCCTCTTAAAAATATCAATGTATGGTCTGATGGAGGAGTAATAGTTACTTCAAACAAAACATATTATGAAAAACTTAAACTGCTCAGAAACCATGGTTTAATAGATAGAGATACTGTAAAGATATGTGGTTATAATTCTCGTTTAGATACATTTCAGGCAGTTGTTGGAAATTGGCTGATTCCTAAAGCAAAACAAATTGCAAAAAAAAGAATTCAAAATGCAAAATTGTTAGATTTAGGATTAGGTAAAATAAAACAAATTTCTATACCACCAAGAATAAAAAATTATAAAATAGTATATCATTTATATATCGTATTTGCTGAACAAAGAAATGAGCTTTTAAAATATTGTTTAAAAAAAGGAATAGAAGCCAAAATACATTATCCAAAGCCGATTTATCTTCAAGAAGCAGTCAAATTTTTATCACATAAAAAAGGAGATTTTCCAATCACAGATCTTCATGCGAAAAAAATAATAAGTTTTCCATGTGACCAACATTTATCAATTAGTCAAATAAAATATATAATTAAAACAGTTTCTAACTTTTATAGAAAAAAATGAAAATACCTTACGTAAATTTCTATAAACAATATTTAAATGAAGAAAAAAAATTGGTTAATGTTTTTAAAAAAATAGTTAAAAAAGGTGAATTTGTTACTTCACAAGATGAAGTATTAAAATTTGAAAATAACTTAAAGAAAAATCTCAATACAAAATATGCTCTTGCTTTAAATAGTGGAACAGATGCTTTAACGCTTGCTTTATTCGCAATTGGGATAAAAAGGGGAGATGAGGTAATTACACCCTCAAACTCATTTATAGCCTCAACTGCTGTAATAATTCACCTTGGAGCAAAACCTGTATTTATAGATGTAAAAAACGATCAAAATATTGACGAAAATCTTATTGAATCAAAAATTACAAGCAAAACAAAAGCAATAATGCCAGTCCATTTAACTGGAAGAGTATGTTCTATGGATAAAATTTGTAAAATTGCAAGAAAATATAGACTTGCGGTTATTGAGGATTGTGCCCAATCAATCATGTCAAAGTACAATAAAAAATTTGCTGGAACATTCGGTAACGTGGGTTGCTTTTCTACACATCCTTTAAAAAATTTAAATGCTTTAGGTGATGGAGGATTTTTAATAACAAACAATAAAAAAATATATGATAGAGTTTATCGATTGAGAAATCACGGCATGGCAAGTAGGGATAATGTTAAAGAATTTGGATTCGT
>CACOPK010000005.1 GCA_902629075.1 uncultured Pelagibacteraceae bacterium
TTGGTTTATAGTATTTTCAAAGTCTCCTTTAATATTTATTAGATTATTTTTCATATTTGCTGAAATACCTTCACTGTTAAATTTTATTTCTTTATATTTAAGTTTTAGATTGTAAATATCCAAATTTTTATCGTTATAATCAAAATTAAAATTTACATTATTAATTTTTTGTTTTCCTAGAACATTCAGATTAGTATCTATTATTTTTCCTGATATTTTTACTTGTTTTGGGATATTTTCATTAAAATCTATTACTATGTCATAAATTATATTACCGTCCAAAAGTATATTTTCTAAATATAATGCTGGAATATTTAATTTATAAGCCTTAATAAATTTTAAAAGTTTATTTATTTCATCTTCTTTAGAATTTATTTCAATTTTTTTTATTTTTTTTTCATTTTTAAAAAGTGAATTAATGCTGATTAATATATTTATATTAGAAAATTTCTGCTTTTCATTTAAAATTCGAAGATTTACATCCTTGCTATTTAATGAAATGCTTCTCTCTTTTATATTTAGCTTAATAAAAACATCAACTAATTCAATATAAATTCTTTTATCTTGTTTAGTAATTTGTGATTGAAATATTTCATTAAAACGATCTGTTTTAACGCCAAAAATACTTAAATAAGAAATTAATAATGTAACCATTATTAATAATATTGAAAATAATCTTATTAAATTTTTAAACATTTAAATTGTATAAGCTACTTTCTATAAAATCATCTATATCACCATCTAAAATTTTATCAGGATCAGAACTTTCTTCTCCTGTTCTATTATCTTTTACCAATCTGTAAGGATGTAAAACGTATGATCTAATTTGATGTCCCCATCCAATATCTGATTTTGATTTTTCTATATTTTCTTCTTGTTTCTCTTTTTTTTTTAATTCGTGTTCATAAAGTCTTGCTTTCAACATTGTCAAACATGTTTCTTTATTTTTATGTTGGGATCTTTCATTTTGACATTGAACAACAATATTTGATGGCAAATGAGTTATTCTAACTGCACTATCAGTTGTATTTACATGTTGTCCTCCAGCACCACTCGACCTGTAAGTATCAATTCTTAAATCTTTTTCTAATATTTCTACTTTAATATTTTCATCTAACACTGGGTAAACCCAAACACTAGCAAAGCTTGTATGTCTTCTTGCTCCTGAATCAAATGGTGAAATCCGTACAAGTCTATGTATTCCAGACTCATTCTTTAAATATCCATAAACATATTCTCCAATGATTTTGATTGTGGAAGACTTTATTCCTGCCTCATCTCCCTTGTGTTCACTTATCAATTGAAATTTTAAATTTTTATTTGAACACCATTTAATATACATTCTCCTAAGCATTTCTGCCCAATCTTGACTTTCGGTACCACCTGCACCTGCATGAATTTCAAGAAAACAATTTAAATTATCATTTTCATTAGACAAGAAACATTTAATTTCATTTTTTTTAACTTCGTTTTTTAGAGATTTAATTTTTAAAATTACTTCATTAATAACTTGTTGATTATTTTCTTCACTGGCAAGCTCAAATAAATCTACCAATTCATTTAATTGATTTAAATTAGATTTATATGCATTTACTAAATCTTCAAAAGATTTCTTCTCCTTAAGTATTTTTTCAGCCTGGTGTTTGTCATTCCAAAAATTTGGATTCTCAATTTTTTTATTAATTGTATCTATTTTATTAAAAAGATCTTTCTTATCAAAGAAACTCCTTGACTCTTAAATTCATTTTTTCAATATCTGATCTTTCTGATAAAAAATTGTTTTCCATTAATAAAACTTATAAATATTCTCTTTTGAAATATACTCTACATTACCATATTGAATTTTATTATTAACTAAATCTTTTTCTTTAAAAGCTTCAATTATAATTGATTCATCATTATACGAAGCTCTTTCTCCTGTATTAGAGTTAACAACCAATAATTTGATTCCTTGAGGAATTTTGAATGGTCTTGCGTTTTCTTTTTTTACTGTATTTTTTACAAAACTTTTAAAAATTGGCATTGCTGTTCTTGCTCCTGTTTCGTATCTTCCTAAAGATGAAGGATCATCATATCCAACATAAACGCCTACTACATAATTTGAAGAAAAACCAATAAACCAAGTATCCGTATTTTTATTTGTTGTTCCTGTTTTTCCACCTAGATCTAAATTTAATTCCTTAAGACCTTTAGCAGTACCTCTTTTTACTGTTCCTTCTAAAATAGATGTCATTTGGTAAGCTGTTTCGCTGCTCATAACTTGCATGAAATTATTTTTGATCTTTGGAACTTTATCACTTAGATAAGAAATTTGATCACAACCATCACATTCTCTACTTTCTGAATTAAAAATCGTATTACCTTCACTGTCTTGAATTCTATCAATAAATTTTGGATTTATTAATTTACCACCATTCACAAAGCTACAGTAGGCATTCGTTAATTTGAGAAGTGTAGTTTCACTAGATCCTAAAGATAACGATAAAAGCTGCTCAGGGTTTTCGTAGATTTTTAAATTTTTTGCAAAATTGGCAATTTTGCTTATACCAACATTTTGTGCAACTCTTACAGTCATTAAATTTCTTGATTTTTCTACTCCTGTCCTAAGCGTTGAGGGTCCGTAGAATTTTTTTCCATAATTTTCTGGTTTCCATAATTTTAAATCTTCTCCTTGATCAAATACAATAGGGGCATCTAATACTAATGTGGCTGGTGTATATCCATTCTCTAATGCGAGAGCATACACGAAAGGTTTAAAAGCTGACCCTGGTTGTCTCAAAGCTTGAGTAGCTCTGTTAAATTCACTATTTTTAAAACTGAACCCCCCACTTAATGCTAACACCCTACCTGTATATGGATCCATCACAACAATTGCACCATTTACTTTAGGAAGTTGTCGTAAGCCAAATTTGTTATCTTTAATATTTTCAACATAAACAACATCTCCAATTTTAAATAAATCTTTAAAATTTTTTTTTGTCCAATCTATTGATGAAAATTCTATTATACCCTCTTTGCCATCAATTGTTTCAATTTCTGCTGAGAAATTACTTAATTTTTTTATAATTGATAAATTCCACCCAATACTTTTTTCCAATCTAAATTCGTTAAGATTTTTCCTCCAATTTGTATCATATTTTTTATTTAATACTGGTCCTCTCCATCCTTTTTTTTTGTCAAATTGAACTAATCCTTTTCTAAGAGATTTAGTTGCTTCATCTTGTAAATATAAATTTAATGGAGTATTTATTGTAAAGCCTTGTTTATACACCTTATCAAATCCATATTTATCAACGATTAATTTTCTTATATCTTCCACATAGTAATTTGAATTTTCTAGATAAACTGATTTACGTTTATTTAAATTAATCTCTTTTTCTGAGAGTAAATTAAATTTATTTTGATTAATATAATTATTATCTAGTAAGTTTTTTAAAACAAGGTTCCTTCTAAATTTTGCTAATTCAATATTTTTATATGGATTGTATCTACTTGGGGCTTTAGGGAGAGCAGCCAGCAATGCGGCTTCTGAATAATTTAATTCGCTAATTGGTTTATCAAAATATTGTAGACTTGCTGACGCAATACCATAACTCCCTTCTCCTAAATATATCTGATTCAAATAGAGTTCTAATATTCTCTCTTTTGTAAGAGCTCTCTCAATTCTAAAAGCCAATATTGCTTCTTTAAGTTTTCTGTCGATAGATACTTCGTTAGATAATAAAAAATTCTTTGCAACTTGTTGTGTAATTGTAGAAGCACCCTCAAGTCTCTTAGAGGAAAGTAGGTTAGAAATATTATTTACTATTGCTCTTAATACACCTTTTGCATCTACCCCTGGATGTTTGAAAAAATTTTTATCCTCCGCAGATAAAAAAGAATTAATTACTAAGGGTGGTATAGAGTTATAAGGTACAAATATTCTTTTTTCAGATGAAAATTCGCTTAATAATTGTCCATTACTTGAATAGAGTTTGCTAGAAATTGAGGGTTTATAGTTTTTTAAAAATTTATAATCCGGTAGATCATTAGAATAATACCATAAAATACTTATTATTCCCAACAAACCTATGGTTGAGAGAAATGCACTAAATATCAATATTTTTTTAAAGTAATTGATCATTTTTATTTTAATTAATCTATGAATTTGTTAATGTTAAGGCAAAACAATTAAACAAAATTTTAATATGAACCCAACAAACAGATATATATGGCAAAGAATTTATTTATCGATGCATCGCATCCAAATCAAACAAGAGTTGTTCTTAAATTTGAAAATGATATCGAAGATTACGAATACGAAGGCAAAAACAATAATTTAATTAAGAACAACATATACTTAGGAAAAGTAAGTAGAATTGAGCCATCTCTACAAGCTGCATTTGTAGATTTTGGAAGAGAGAGACATGGCTTTTTATCATTTAATGATATTCAAAGTGATTACTATCAAATCCCGCAAAGTGATATCGAAAAATTAAAAAAAGAAGAAGAAGAGACGAGAATCGAACTGCAAAAAAAAAGTGAAAGCGAAGAGAAAGATTTAGAGGAAAAAGATTTAGAGGAAAAAATTCTTGAACCAGAAAATAAAATTGAAAACTCAGATGACGAAAGTCAACTTGTAGGAAGAAATAATATAGAAAATAAAAATAATTTAATATACCCAAAAAAAAGATATAAAATTCAAGAAGTAATAAAGCCAAATCAAGTTATTCTTGTTCAAGTACTTAAAGACGAAAGAGGATTAAAAGGAGCGGCGTTAACAACATTCATATCTATAGCTGGAAAATATACAGTTCTAATGCCAAATACTGCGAAAGGTGGCGGAATATCAAGAAAAATTTTCAATCCCGCTGAAAGAAAAAAAATCAGACAAATATTAAATTTGATTGATATTCCCAAAGAGATGGGTTTGATTGTTAGAACTGCTGGATCCAATAAAACTAAAAACGATATTGAGTCAGATCTTCAAAATTCTATAAATGCTTGGGAGGAAATTAAAAATAAAGCTTTGGATTCGATTGCTCCATCAATAATTTTTGAGGAAAGTGATATAATAAAAAGAAGTATTAGAGATATGGTTGATGATGACGTCCAAAATATTTTTGTTGAAGGTAATGATGGTTATCAAAAAGCAAAATTATATATAAAGCAACTAATGCCAAAACAAATTAAAAAAGTAAAAAAATATAGAGATAAAATACCTCTTTTTTTTAAAAATAAGATCGAAGGTAAACTTTATGAAATTTACAAGTCAGAAGTAAAACTTAAATCTGGTGGATATCTTGTAATTAATCCTACTGAAGCTCTTGTTTCAATCGATGTTAACTCAGGAAAGTCAATCAAGCAAAGAAATGTAGAAAGTACGGCTCTAGATACGAATTTAGAGGCGGCTGAAGAAATTTCAAGACAAATAAAAATAAGAGATTTGTCTGGATTAATAATAATCGATTTCATAGATATGCATAATTTCTCTAATAGAAGACAAGTTGAGAGGAAACTAAAAGAAAAATGTAGAAAAGATAGAGCCAGAGTTCAAATTGGGAGAATTACTCATTTTGGTTTGTTAGAAATGTCTAGACAAAGATTAAGGGAAAGCAATGTAAAATGGTATATGAGTCTTACGAATGAGTCTCAAGCTTTGAAAGTTTTAAAACTTGCTGAAATAAAATGTTTAGAAAATAAATCTAAAGAAATTCAAATTTCTTTAAATAAAAAAACTATTGATTTTCTTAATAAAAATAGTGAAGAAGATATTAAGTTTTTTCAAAAAAAGAATAAAATTAAAATTGGATTTAAAGAAGATTTAGAATTCGATGTAAATGATTACAAAATAGAATTTAAATCAAAAACAAATAAAATAGTAGAAACGATACAGTCTGAAAAAATAATTAAAAGTGAAACAAATGTTATAAAATTTGAAGACAAAAGGAAAAATTTTAAAAAATCATTTTCTAAAAATTCAAAAAAAAAATTTGTAAAAAAATATAAAAAAAAAACTAAATAATTCCTTTATTTGGTGATGAAGCGCTTCCAAAAAAATTTTTTTTCATTCTTATAGATAAATAAGATTTTCTTCCCGACAATACTGCTAACTTCATTGCTTTTGCCATTTCGATTGGATTTTGAGATTTTGCAATAGCAGTATTAACTAATACTCCATCACATCCTAGCTCCATAGCAATAGTAGCATCGGACGCTTGTCCGATGCCAGCATCTATCAAAAGTGGAATTTTGATCTTTTGTTTAATTATTTGAATATTGATTTTATTTTGAATTCCTAAACCTGAGCCAATAGGAGCTGCTAGAGGCATGATTGCAACAGCTCCTGAGTTTTCCAATCTTTTTGCCATCAAAGGATCGTCGTTACAATATACCATAACCTGAAAACCTTCTTTTGTTAAAATTTCTGTTGATCTTAATGTTTCAATCATATCTGGTAGTAATGTTTTTTTATCACCTAAAATTTCCAATTTAACAAGTTTCCATCCACCAATTTCTCTTGCTAATCTCAGGGTTCTAAGTGCATCTAATGAGTTAAAGCAACCAGCTGTGTTGGGTAAATAAGTAATTTTTTTTGGATTTAAATAATCCATTAATAATGGTTTTTTTTTATCACTTATGTTTACTCTTCTGACAGCAACAGTAACAATTTCTGCTCCAGAGGCTTTTACAGCGCTAGCACATTCTTTGAAATTTTTATATTTACCTGTCCCAACTATCAATCTTGAATTAAATTTTTTATTTGCAATTTTAAAAATATCTTTTTTTATCATTAACCTCCTCCTATAAAATGGACTATTTCTATTTTATCGTTAGATTTAAGTAAAATTTTTCTAATTTTTTTCTTTTCTATAATCATATTATTTTTTTCAATTGCTATCTTGTTTAATGGAAACTTGAATTTATTTAACAAGATCTGGAGGTTTGTACCTTTATTAACGCTTATTACCTTGCCATTTAACTTTATTTTTATTTTATTTTTTTTTAGCATGTATTATAAATAATTTGTGCAAAATAATATCATAATAATTAACGGACCAAATATAAATTTACTTGGAGATAGAGATAAATCAATATATGGGAAAGAAAGTTATGAAGATTTAATAAATAAATGTAAGTCAGAGGCAAAAATAAAGAAAATCAATATTGACTTTTATCAATCAAATGTCGAAGGCGAGTTAGTTACAAAAATTCAAGAATCAATAAAACGTTATGATGGTATGATTATTAATGCAGCAGCATTTACACATACATCAGTTGCAATTAGAGATGCGTTAAGTCTTTTCAAAAAACCAATGATAGAATTACATATCTCAAATATTTATAAAAGAGAGGAATTTAGACATAAATCTTTAATAAGTGATATTGTTACTGGGGTTATATGTGGACTTGGGACAAATGGCTATATTTTAGCCATAAATTCAATTTATCAAATGATCAACAATGGAAATAAATAAAAAAATTATTAAAGAACTGAAAGATTGTTTAGATGAATTTAATTTAAACGAAATTGAATATTCTTACAAAGATACAAAAATTAAAGTATCAAAAAAAACTTCTAATGAAATCATTTCAAATGAAGTTTCGCCTAAAACAAGTCAGGTTATTAATTCAAATCAAATAAATGAAATTTCAGGTAAAAAAGTAACTTCTCCTATAATTGGAACAGCTTACCTGGCTCCTGAACCAGGTGGAAAAAAATTTGCAGAAGTAGGAAAAAAAATTAAAAAAGGTGATACAATTATGATTGTTGAAGCCATGAAAACAATGAATCATGTCCCTAGCTCTTATGATGGAGTCATTAAAGAAGTTTGTGTTTCAGATGGTCAGCCTGTAGAGTTTGGTCAAGCTCTTATTATCGTAGAATAAATGTTCAAAAAAATTTTGATTGCTAATCGTGGAGAGATAGCTGTAAGAATAATTAGAGCTTGTAAGGAATGGGGTATATCTACAGTAGCAATCCATTCGGATGTGGATAGAGAAAGCATGCATGTAAAACTTGCAGATGAAAGTGTTTGCATTGGATCGCATCAGCCTGCAAATAGTTATTTAAATATTCCATCAATTTTGTCTGCTATAGAGCTAACTAATGCAGAAGCTGTTCACCCAGGTTATGGATTTTTATCTGAAAATTTTAATTTTGCAAAAATTTTAGAGGAAAATAATATTAAATTTATTGGACCTTCCTCAAAACATATTCAAATGATGGGAGATAAGATTCAAGCAAAAAAAATTGCTAAAGAATATGGGTTGCCAGTCATAGAAGGCTCAGAAGGTGGTGTAAAAAATGTTAAAGATGCCGAGGAAATTTTAAAAAAAACTGGGTTCCCTGTTTTAATCAAGGCTGCAGGTGGAGGTGGTGGAAAAGGAATGAAAATAGTAAAAAATAAAAATGACTTTGAAAGTCTTTTTCTAACTGCAAAGCTAGAAGCAAAAAAATACTTTAATAATGATGAAGTTTATATTGAGAAATTTTTTGAAAATCCTAGACATATCGAAGTTCAAATTTTAGCAGGAAAAAATATGGTAGTGCATTTACATGAAAGAGATTGTTCAGTTCAAAGAAGGCATCAAAAACTTATAGAAGAGACACCGAGTCCAGTATTGAATAACGAATTGAGAAATGAATTATTTAGAAAAACTGTAAATATGGTTCAAAAAATTGGTTATGAAGGTGCTGGAACTGTAGAATTCATATATGAGGATGGAAAGTTTTATTTTTTAGAGATGAACACACGAGTTCAAGTAGAACATCCGGTCACTGAAGTAGTAACAGGAATAGACATTATTAAAGAACAAATATTCATAGCCTTCAGTGGTGAAACTGCATTAAAACAAGAAGATATTAATCCTAGAGGACATGCTATTGAATGTAGAATTAATGCAGAGGATCCTTCTAAAAATTTTCAACCATCACCAGGCACTATTGGGATGTGTCATCAGCCATCGGGTTTTAGAACAAGAGTTGATGGTGCAATATATCAAGGATATAAAGTTACACCATATTATGACAGTATGATTTGTAAATTAATTTGTCACGGAAGAAACAGAACAGAAGCAATACAAAGAATGAATAGATCCCTAGATGAGTTTGTAATTGAAGGCATAACAACTACAATTGAACTTCACAAAAAACTTATAAATCATAAAAAATTTGTTACATCAGACTTTAACGTTACCTGGTTAGATAAAGATAAAATCATATAATTTTACAAGAACTTAACCATAAATCATAAACCGGATGATCAAAAGGATTAAGAGTTGGACTTGAAGAAAATGTCCAGCCGTTGAATACATAGACTTTTTCTTTGTCTGAAATATTTGTATCTTTTACTTGGATATAAGCAGTAATTTCAGGATCATCATCAAACTTAGAATTTTCACATTTTAGAACTTTTATTAGCAAGTTTTGAAATTTTTTCTCCTCTCCTAATGTTAACTTTAACATAGTATTTTTGGAGCTAACTTTATCCAAAATATTTATTTCAACTAAAATATTTTTGGTAATGCTATTATTTTCATTTGCATAAGATTTAGAAATATTCATTAGAAAAATAATTAAAATGAAAAATTTAATTATTCCAAGATTTATATTTTTTTTTTGTTGCATTCTCATTTTTTTGTGGATTGTAAGCTTTTTCTGTACCAGTCTGATTTGGAGTATGACTTTTTTGCCAGTCGTATTTTTTTAATTCATGTGTTTCCTCAATTTTGTTTTTAATTGAGTGCATCCAAGAATACCATTCAATTGGAATTTTTGTTGCTTCAATTTCTCCGTTATAAATTACCCATCTTTTAGTTTTTTTTTTATTTTCATAATATTTATTTCCATACTCATCCACCCCAACAAGTTTTCCAAAAAAAATTGTTTGCAATCTTGTTCCAAGTGTCTGGCGATTCCACCAAGTCAAAATTTCTTTAATGAATGTCAACATATTTATTTTCAATTTCTAATTGTAAAAAAAAAATTAGACTAAACTTTAATTATGTATATACATTAAATTATTAAACTCAAAATATTTTTAATTTATGGCAAAATATATAGTAGAAACTTATTATACTTGTACTTTCAAAGTTAAGCATTATTTAGATGATATTGGTAATAATCAATTAGATCAGCTTGAAAAAAGGGAAGATGGGGAATACGAAATTTTAGACGTAAAATTTGATAAAAGAAATACAAAAAATTTAGAAAAAAATTCTGATAAAGTAGAAATAAAATTTAACGATTCTATCAAAAATATTAATAATAAAAATAAAGTTAATGATCCTAAAAATATTGCTTTAAATAACGTATTTAAGGAAAATATAACAAAAAGATTTAGCATGCCAGACAGAAGAAAAGGTTATATTCAAAAAGCTACTATTGGGGATCATAAAGTGTATTTGCATACTGGCGAGTATGAAGACGGTAAGATTGGTGAAATATTTATAGATACATCAAAAGAGGGAGAGTTGGTAAAAGCGTTGATGAACAATTTTGCCATAGCTGTTTCTCTAGGCTTGCAATATGGTGTGCCACTAGATGAGTTTGTGAGCGCTTTCATAGGAACAAAATTTGAACCATCAGGAAAAGTTCAAGGAAATGACAGAATTTTAAGTGCTTCTTCAATATTAGACTATATTTTTAGAGAATTAGCTATTTCTTATTTAAATAGAGAGGATCTTGCTCACACTCCCTCTATTGCTAATAAAAATAACGATCAAGAAGAACAGAATAACGATGAGCAAAACCAATTTATAAATTTGGTAAAGGATATTACTAGCAAAGGCTTTGTAAGAAATAATTATAGAGAAAAATTAATAGATCTTTCTGATATAAAACTTAATTTAAAAGGAAAAAAGAAATAAAGATTTTATTTCTTCTCTAAAAGTTTAAGATTTAGTTCTTTTAATTGTTTTTCATTTATATCTGAAGGAGCATCCATCATCAAATCTTGTGCATTCTGATTCATGGGAAACATGGTGACTTCTCTAATATTTTTTTCATTTGCTAATAACATTACAATCCTATCTATTCCTGGAGCTATTCCACCATGAGGAGGAGCTCCATAGCTGAGAGCATTAATCATCCCACTGAATTTTTTATCAACTGAGTTTTTATCATAACCTGCGATTGAAAATAATTTGTACATTAATTCAGGTATATGATTTCTTATTGCTCCCGAGGAAAGCTCTACTCCATTACAAACAATATCATATTGATAAGCTTTTAATTCGAGAGGATGCGAAAAATCTAAATTTTTTATGTCTCCTTGGGGCATTGAAAAAGGATTATGACTAAATTTAATTTTTGAAGTTTCTTTATCTTTTTCAAAAATTGGAAAGTCAGTAATCCAGCAAAACGCAAATGAATTATGATCTATTAATGAGAGATCTTCCCCTATTTTATTTCTAGATTTAGACATAATTTCATTAATTTCAGTTTCTTTACTACATGACATAAAAAAAGTATCTCCAATATCAGCAGAAGTTATTGTCATTAATTCTTTAATGGCTAACTCTGAAAAAAATTTACCGACTGGTCCTTTACCGATTAGTTTATTATTTTCGTCTTTTTCAATTGAAAAGTATGCTAATCCACTCCATCCTTGTTCTTTTGCCCATTTATCGATATTGTCAAAAAAGCTTCTTGGCTTTGTATTGGTTTTCTTTGTAACAATAGCTTTAATTAAGGATCCAGATTTAAAAAGTTTTTTAAATATTTCAAATTTTACATCATCTCTATTAAAAACCTTTGAAATATCATATATCAAAAGTGGATTTCTTAAATCTGGCTTATCTGTTCCATATTTTTTAATAGATTCATTGAAGGGGATTTTTGGAAATTTATTAAATATCATTTTCTTTTCAGAAAAATTCTTAAAAAGACTGCTCATTAATTTTTCAACAACTTCAAATACATCTTCTTGTTCTACAAAAGACATTTCAATATCTAATTGATAGAATTCTCCAGGGCTTCTATCAGCTCTTGCATCTTCATCTCTAAAACATGGTGCTATCTGAAAATATCTATCAAAACCTGAGACCATGATAAGTTGTTTAAATTGTTGTGGTGCCTGGGGTAATGCATAAAATTTTCCTGGATTTAATCTGCTTGGAACTAAAAAATCTCTAGCCCCCTCTGGACTTGATGATGTAAGAATGGGTGTTTGAAATTCATTAAAACCAAGTTTTTCCATTTCTTTCCTTATAAATGAAATAACTTTGGACCTTAGTATCATATTATTATGAATTTTTTTTCTTCTTAAATCTAAAAATCTATATTTAAGTCTAATTTCCTCTGAATATTCTTGATCAGAAAAAACTGGCAAAGGGAGTTCCTTTGTTTTACCTAAAATTTCAAATGAATTTATTTCAACTTCTATTTCACCAGTTGATATTTCTTTATTAATTGTATCAGATGTTCTTTTTAATACTTTTCCCTCAACTTTTATTACAGTTTCAAGAGGAACTTTTTCTAATATAGAGAAATTTTTATTTTCTTTATCAATAATACATTGAGTTAATCCAAAGTTATCTCTTAAATCAATGAACAACAAATTTCCATGATCTCGTTTTTTATTTATCCACCCTGATAATAAAATTGATTTATTTTCGTGTGATAAATTTAGTTGATTGCAGTTATGAGTTCTATATTTATTCAATTATTCTCCTAAAATTTTTTTTATAGATTTATAGTCTATTGGTTTTTTATTCATCAAACTAAATTGATCAACCTTATATATAAAATCAAATATTTTACCATAAGACCTTTCAATTCTCTTAGTTATATATTCAATAATTTTTTTCTCAATTTTTATTTGTCTATCTGAAAAATGTTTTAAAATTAAAGCAAAAATCATATCATCATCTGGCTTATCTATTTTAGCATAAATACAATTTTTTAATCTTGATTTTAAATCTGGAAGTGAATAATCGTTAGAATTAACAGGATTTATTGAATTTATTATTAAATACTTATTAAATTGTTCTGCAAAATTAAATATTGAATAAAGAATTTTTTCGTCTGAGATATACTCTAAATTATCTAATATAATATTTTCATGAAATCTTATTTTTGTAAAAAATTCGTTATTTATTTCGTCTGTTTTTATAATAATTGCTTTATTTTTTTTTTTAAATATTTCTGATAGATGACTTTTGCCAGAATATTTTTCTCCATAAATATTTAATATATTTTTTTCCCAATTTGGCCATGATTCAATTAGGTTAAACGCAAAATAGTTACATTTTGACACAAAGAAATCGTCGTATGCAAAATTTTGTTCTAATTCAAATTTTAATAATGCTTGATTTAATTTACTCACTTAAACTCCATATATTATTCTCAATAGTTACCTTTATCTTAAATTTTTCAAATTCATTAATTAGTTTATCTGGAGTACTATTACTTAATATAGAGTATCGAGTTATATCGTTATTAAAATAACTAATATAGTATTTTTCAATTAGCTCTATTTCATTTAACATTTTTTCTATTTTTTCTAATAAAATTATATTTTTTGAATCAAGATTTAATTGAATATTTAATTTAATTGATGAATTAATTAAATTTATTTTTTTCCATTCATCATCATATCTAATTTTCATAAATTTAACTAAATCAATTATTTTTTCTTCATCTTTAAAGTCAAAAGATTTGAATTCTTGTTTAAAATTAGATTCTACTGAATTTATATTAAATTTTGAAAAAGTTTTAAAATTTACTTTATCTTTTAATACAATAAAAATAATAAAATTATCATTTAATTCATATTTAGATATTATTTCCTTGAAATCGTAGTTTTCGATAAAATTTATTCTCTCCTGAATAAGTTTATAGTCATCTAAGTCTTCATTTTGTAGAATATATTTTAATAAAAATTGATTTTCATTCTCACCATGCCAATTTTTATAAAAAGGATTTTCATTAAATAAAAGAAGTGTATTATTTTCTAGGTTAATAAATACCGGAATAAACAAAATTTTTTTTTCTATCATTCTAGAGTGAAAAACATTTTTATTTCTTAAAAAATCCAAAATTTTATTTTTATTAAAATTTATTTCAAAAATTCCATAATATTTATTATTTTCGAATTTTTCACTTACCACCGAAAAACTTTCCACAAAACTTTTTATTAGTTTAAGATTTTGATTTTCAAGTAATGAATGATCCTTTGAAACTGTTATTTTGTTTATTAAAGTTTGAAATGCTTTTTTGAAAGCCTTATCGATTATATTATCTTTGTTAAAACTTGTATTATACTCATCCGCTATCTCAATATTATCTATTTTATAAGTATTTGCGTAAAGATTATTTGTGGAAAAAATAAATAAATAAATAAAAATTAATATAAAAAAACAGTATAGAAATAAGTTATAATTTTTTTTCATAATTTGTATGCCAAATAACCTAACATATGCGCAGAGTGGAGTTAACATAAGATCTGCAGATAAATTTGTAAAATTTATATCCAAAATAACTTCAAAACAGAGCAAAAATATGAAACAAAATAATATTGGAAATTTTGGCTCTGTCACCAAAATACCATCCTTTTTAAAACAGGTTCACCTAGTTGCAAGCACTGATGGAGTTGGAACAAAAATTGAGATCGCTAACGAACTAAACAAGTTTGATACAATAGGTATTGATCTAGTTGCTATGAGTGTAAATGATATTTTAGTTCAAGGTGGTAATCCGTTTATTTTTTTAGATTATATATCAATAAATAAAATCATCCAAAAAAAATTAAAAGATATTTTAAAAGGAATTCAAATTGGATGTAAGCTTAGTAGTTGCGAATTAGTGGGAGGAGAAACTGCTGAAATGCCAGGTACCTATTCAAAAGGTAAATTTGATATTGCTGGCTTTTGTGTGGGACTTGTTGAAAAAAATAAAATCTTAAAAAAAAAAAATATTAAAGAGGATAATTTAATATTAGCAATTCCCTCATCTGGGCTACATTCAAATGGATTTTCTCTTGTTAGATATGTGTTAAAAAAAAATAAAATCAAATTTAAAAAAAACAAAAAATTAAAAAAATGGTTGCTAGAACCTACCAAAATTTATGTAAAAGAGGTAAATCAATTAATTAATTTAAAATTAATAAATGGTTGTGCACATATAACTGGTGGAGGTATTAAAGATAATATATCAAGAATTATTCCTAAAGGAAGATGTGCTAAAATTAACTTGAATAAAATTAAAGTTAAAAAAGTTTTTTCTTGGTTAAAACAAAATAAAATTTCAGAAAATGAAATGCTTAAAACTTTTAATTGTGGTGTTGGATTTATATTAATAATAAAAAAAAGTAATTTAAGTAAAATTAAAAATTTTTTTAGTAAAAATTATAAGCCTTATGTAATCGGAAAAATAATTAGAGGAAAATCTAAAGTTTTATTAGATGGTAAAATTAATTGGTAAAAAAAAAATAAATTGCGCCGTTTTTATTTCTGGTCGAGGATCAAATTTAAAATCAATATTAAGTTATTCCAAAAAAAACAATTCAAAAATAAATATAAGATTAGTAATTTGTAACAAACCAAGTGTTAATGGTGTTAATTTCGCTAAGAAAAATAAAATAGAAACTAAAATAGTAAATTACAAAAATAAATATAAAGCTGAAAAAAAAATTACAAATTATTTAAAGAAAAATAATATTGAATTAATTTTTTTGGCAGGATTTATGAAAATATTAAGTAAATACTTTGTTAATAAGTATAAAAATAAAATTATAAATATACATCCTTCATTATTACCTAAGTACAAAGGTCTAAATACCCACAAAAGAGCTATAATAAATAAAGAAAAATTTTCTGGTTGTACTGTTCATTTTGTTACTGAAAAATTAGACTCTGGTAGGATTATTCTTCAGCAAAAAGTAAAGATACTATCGACAGACGATTATAAAAGCTTATCCAAAAGAGTTTTAAAGGTAGAAAATAAACTTTATCCTAAAGCTATAAATAAACTTCTATCTAATTTTTAAAAAAGAATTCTATTTCAATTTTTGCATTATCAAGGCTATCTGATCCATGAACAGAATTTTTATCGATTGATATACCATACATTTTTCTTAAAGTACCATTTTCAGCTTTTGATGGATCAGTTGCTCCCATTAATTTCCTGTTTTCTATTACAGCATTCTCTTTTTCAAGTATCATTACTACTATTGGCCCAGATGACAAATAATTACAAAGCTCTCCATAAAATGGCTTGGATTGATGTACTTTATAAAACTCTTCTGCCTCATTTTTTGAAATTTGGATTTTTTTTTCATCTTTAATAGAAAAACCATTTTCTACAAATTTTTTTTTAATTTCATCTTGTAAATTTCTTTCTACTGCATCTGGTTTGATTATTGATAATGTTTGTTCTAAATTACTCATAATAGTCCTCAACTAGTTTATTTAGTAATCTTACTCCGTAACCTGTGGCTCCACTAGAATTTAAAGCTCCTCCATATTTTGAAAATGCCATACCTGCTATATCTAAATGTGCCCATGGTGTATTATTTAAAATAAATCTTTGCAAAAACTGAGCAGCTGTTATTGAGCTCGCACCACCAACGTAGTTTATATTTTGCATATCCGCATTTTTTGAATTCATCAATTTATCATAATTTTTTGTTAATGGTAATCTCCAAACTTTTTCATCAACTTTAATTCCAGCATTATGCAATTGCTCGCTTAGTTTATCATTATTGGAAAATAATCCTGCATGTTCAGATCCTAAAGCAACAATAATCGCTCCAGTTAAAGTTGCTAGATCAATAATAAATTTAGGTTTAAATTTTTTCTCAGTAAAAGTTAATGCGTCAGCTAATACTAGCCTACCCTCAGCATCTGTATTTAGTACTTCAATAGTCTTTCCACTAAATGATTTGACTATGTCACCTGGCCTTTGTGCGTTACCACCTGGCATATTTTCAACTAAGCCTACCACTCCTACAGCATTGATTTTAGCTTTTCTTATTGCAAAATTTTTCATTAGCCCAACGACAACCGCTGAACCGGCCATGTCATATGTCATATCTTCCATAAATTTTGCTGGCTTCAATGAAATACCTCCAGTATCAAAACATACTCCTTTACCTACAAAAGCTAAAGGTTTGGAATTAGATTTATCACCATTCCATTCCATTGTTACTAAATAAGAACCTCTGATACTTCCTTGCCCAACTCCAAGTAAAGCATTACATCCCATTTTTTTTAATTTTTTTTTATCGTAAACTGTTACTTTCAATCCAATTTTTTTTAATTGCAATATTCGTTTAGCATATTCGTCAGGATGTAAAATATTTCCAGGCTCTGATACTAGATCTCTTGTTAAATTTACACCACCCAGTATGGCTTCCATTTTTTTTGATTTTTGGGATATATTTAATTTATTTAAAAATAAATTAATATTTTTACTTTTAATTTTAGTTTTATATAAGTTGAATTCATAAGATTTTAATTCTGCTCCATGTATAAACGAATTTAAAAAGATAGTTTTTTTACTATTTAAAGTTTCTAGTTTTTTTACATTTATATATACGTTTGAAATTTCATTCTTTTTTAAATAGTCAAAAAATCTTGCACCAAGTTTTTCAAAATCTAATTCGTTATTTGCCTTAGTTAAAAGCAGTACTATAATTTTTTCATCAAAATCTTGATTTAAAGAAAATATTTTATTTTCTTTAGCATCTTTGTTTTTACTTAATAAATTGAGTATTTTTTGATTTATTTTGACGTCAAAATCACCTTTAAATCTGTCCATTTTACTGTTTGGATAAACAAAGACAGCTATGTTCTTAATTGAGCCCTTTTTTTTATCTAAATAATTTATTTTTAAAGTCATTTATATTAAATATAGTATAGGTTGTAGCTTATATGTTTCAAAAAAGAAAAATTCAATGGAAAAAATAATTTTTAGAAAGTTTTTTTACGATATAATTAGCTTTTTTCTAATTGTTTCGCTAAGTTTATCTTTAATTACATGGATTATTCAATCAGTTAATTATTTAGATTTTATATCGCGTGATGGGCATGGATTTAAAGTATATTTTTCTTTCATTATTTTAAATTTTCCTAAGATATTTTCAAAAGTTATAATATTTTCTTATTTTTTAAGTTTATTTTATACAATACTAAAATATCAATCTAATAATGAAATTTTAATTTTTTGGACCAACGGGATAAGTAAATTTAAATTAGTTAACTTTATTATTAAAGTTTCAATTATATTAACTATACTGCAAATTTTATTAGTTTATTTTGTTGTTCCAAAAGCTCAGGATTACTCAAGAGATTTTATAAGAAATTCTAATATTGATCTTTTTTCTTCTTTGATTACTGAAAAAAAATTCATTGATACAGTAAAAGATTTTACAATATTTGTTGAAAAAATTGATGATCAAGGAAATATGGAAAACATATATTTAAAAGATAGTATTGAAAAAGATAATATACAAATAATTTCTGCCAGATCTGGAAAGATTGTCGAAAATGGAGCTGATAAATATTTAATTTTAAATTTTGGACAAATTTTGGATATTACAAATAATAATTATGGAGATACTAAAGTAATTAAGTTTAATAATACAACATTTAATCTTTCTTATTTTAAAAGTAAATCAACTACATTTCCAAAAATACAGGAGCTTAATTCTAACATTTTAATTGATTGTATACAAAATTTTGCATTTGGAGAGAGAAAAAATTATAGTTTGCCTTCAATATTTCATTGTTCAGAATCATCCTCAATTAAAAGTGCAAAAGAATTATTTAATAGATCTATTAAACAACTTTATTTAATTAGTCTTGGAATTGTTGCTAGTATTTTATTTTTTACAAACGATAAAAGTTCAAAAAATTATATTTATAAGTTAAGTATTTTTTTACTAGGTTTAATTTTTATTATTTTATCAGAGCTAAATTCTGAATTTTTAGATATTTCTCTCGAGACAAATATATTAATAAGTTTGATACCTTTATTGCTATTTATGTTCAGTTATCTAGCAGTATTTAATTTAAGTAAAAAAAATATTTAAAATTGAATGAATAAAATTTATATAAAACATATTTATAACGTATATTTAGAAAGATTAATTTATATCACTTTAATATTTTCATCTCTAATTTTCATAATGAATATTTTAGAAGAATTTAAATTTTTTAGTGATAATGATGAAGTTGGTATTGGTATACCTGTATTTTTAACCATATTAAATCTTCCATCAATTCTATTTGAAATTTTTCCTTTTATAATACTCATTACAACACAATTCTTTTTTATTAAATTTCAAAACAATTCAGAAATATTAATTTTTAAAAATAATGGAGTAAACAATTTAAAAATTATTTCATTCATTTCTTTGTTAGTATTTTTTATAGGAATTGTTGTTATTACTTTATTTCATTTTATTTCTTCAAATATGAAAAATAATTATTTGGAATTTAAAAATAAATATACAAAAGATAATAAATACTTAGCGGTTATTAATGAAAATGGTCTTTGGATTAAGGATAAAATAGATCAAACTACAATGATAATTCATGCTGAGAAAATTAACAAAAATATTTTGAAAAGAATTGTAGTAACTAGATATGATGATGAGTACATAAATAGTAACAATATTGTTGCTGATGAGGCAGTCATCAATAGTAATACTTGGAAATTAAGTAATGCTATATTTATTGAAAACGATGGGAAAAGAGAAAAATATGACAAGATTAATTTAAAAACAAATTTTGATTATCTTAAGATAAATTCATTATTTTCTAATTTGGAGTCTTTAAACTTGTTAGAGCTGATAGATCAACAAAAAGATTTTCAAAGTGTAGGCTTAAACTCTGCAGAAATAACCTTATACATTCATAAGTTAATTTCTCTACCAATCAGCCTTGTAATTTTCTCAATTTTGTCATCTATTATAATGTTTAATTTCAATTTTAGAAAATCAAAAACATTTATTCTTTTAACTGGTATTCTTTTATCTGTTATAATCTATTATATATATTATTTTTTTGGTTTATTAGGAAATAATAATAAAATACCTATTATGCTAGCAGTTTGGTTGCCAAATCTAGTTTTATTTCTTAGTTGTATGATTGGGATAGTAAATATAAATGAAAAATAATTACCTAATACAAATTTTAATAAAAATATTATTTTTATTATATTTAAGTTGCTACACTGCAATAGCAAATGATGTTGTTATTGATGCAAAAGAAGTAAATATTTTAGAAAAAGGTAATATAATTGAGGCAGTAGGATCAGTCATAATAAAAGATAATAATAATATTAAAATTACAGGCGATAATGCAAAATATAACAAGTTAGAACAAGTATTAGAAATTACTGGAAACGTAAAATACATTGATACATTAAAAAATATAAATCTCAAAAGTAATAAAATTCTTTTTTATAGAGATTTAAAAAAAATATATTCTTTTGATAATACTGAAATTAATCTATTTGATGAAAATTATGATCAAGTTATTTTAAATGCAAAAGCTAAAAATTCTTTTATCGATCAAAACAAATTAATTTTTGAATTAAATGAAAATGTAATTATAAAAGATTATTTAAATGAATATGAGGTATCTTCCGAAAAAATTTTATATAATCAGTTATTAGGTACAATTATTAGCGCTAGTGAAACGAAAATAAATTATCAAAACAACTTTAAAATATTAACGAAAAATATAAGTTTTGATAAAAATAAAAGAATTTTTATAAGTAATGAACCAACAAATATTAAAGATGGTTTTGGGAATATATTTTTATTAGATAGCTTTCATTTTAATTTAAATGAAAAAATTTTAAAGGCAAAAAATATTAAATTATCAGATAAAGAAAATAATGAACTAGTAATTAAAAATAGCTTTGTAGATTTAAAATCAAACGAAATAATTGGTTCAGATTTTAAGTTTAAATTTAATAAAAATACATTTGGTAACAATGAAAATGACCCAAGACTATTTGGAAGATATATTTTGAACAATAAAAATGAAGCAATTATTAAAAAAGGAGTTTTTACCACATGTAAAAATTTAAAAGACAAATGTCCAACATGGTCTATTTCAGCAAATGAGGTTAAACACGATAAAAATAAAAAAAGAATAGAATATAAACAGGCCTGGGTAGATATATATGATGTTCCTGTTGCATATTTCCCATTTTTTTTTCACCCAGACCCAACGGTAGAAAGACAATCAGGATTTCTTTTTCCTCAATTTGTTAATAGTAGTAACTTAGGATTTTCAACTCAAATACCTTATTTCAAAGCTTTAGATCATAATAAAGATATGACAATTTCTCCAAGAATATATTCAGATAATAACCTGTTTCTTCAAACAGAATATCGGCAAGCTTTTAAAAATTCAAAACTTATTACTGATTTTAGTTATAATAAAAAAAATAGTTCAAATTCTCATTTTTTTACCTCTCTAACTTCTAATTATGAAGACTCGTTTTTGGAAATGAAATTAGAAAGTGTTTCAAATAAAAATTACTTAAAAAAATATCAAATAAAATCACCAATAATAAATAGTTATAGTGTTTTAAATTCCAGATTGGCTTTTGAGGAGTATTCTGATGATTACTCCTTCTCTACAGAAATCAATGTTATGGAAGATCTTACAAAGGAAGATAATGATAGATTCGAATTCAGTTTACCAAATTATAATTTTAACAAAGAAACAGTTTTAAATAATAATTTATTCCATACATTAAATTTTAGATCTAAGGGCGATTATAGAAAATATAATACCAATGTAGATGAAGTAAATATAGTTAATGATTTTATATTTGCATCAAAAGATAATCAAAGTTTAGATAATCTAGATAAAGATTTTAAATTTTTATTACGAAATGTGAATACATATGGTGATCAATCAGACACTTATAAAGAAGGAGAAGACTATAAAATATTAGGTTCTGCAATGCTTAATCTTAAATATCCAATGATAAAACAATCTAAGTTTAATAAGAACTTTCTAACACCATCTGTTTCTTTTAGATATAGTCCATCTAAAGGAGCGAATTTAAAGAATGAAAAAGTTATAATTTCTTATCAGGATTTATATAAAGTTGATAGAGTTACTGGCGATTCAATAGAACATGGTCCTTCTGCTACATTAGGTTTGGAATACAAAAATATAAATAAAGCAAATTTAGAGAGATTAAATTTTGGTATAGGTATAAATATAAGGAACAGTGTTGATGAAGATCTTCCAGAAAGCTCAAGTTTAGGGAAGAAAACTTCAGATTTAATTGGTTACTCAGGTATAAATATCACTGAAAATTTTTCTATGGGCTATGATTTTTTAATTGATGAAAATTTGAGTGAAACAAATTATAGTTTAGCATCAGCGGAATATAGAGGAAATAAATTTAAAACTAGATTTGAGTATCTGGAAAAAAGTAATTTTGTTGGTGATGAAAGTTATTTAAACAACTCAACAGATTATATAATTGATAAATCAAACTCTTTATCTTTTGAGACAAATAAAAATTTAGATAAAAATTTAACTAATTATTATAATTTAATTTACAAGTATAAAAATGACTGTTTAGAAGCCTCATTAATTTATAACAAACAATTTTATAAAGAAGATGACGTAAATTCTAATAAAAATATTTTCTTTAAAATTTCATTTATTCCATTTGGCTCAGTCAATACTCCAAATTTAAATGATTAATTCTTTTTTTAAAAAATTTTTTTCAATTTTAGTATTATTTTTCATAACTGAAAATTTATCTTATTCTAAAATAGATTTAAAAATTTTATTTAAAATAAATGATGAAATCATTACAAATATTGACCTAAATAATGAAGAAAAATTTTTAATTTTATTAAATCCAAAATTAATAAATTTATCTAAATCACAAATTAGAGATATTGCAGAAAATTCAGTAATTAATAGGAAAATTAAAGAAATTGAATTACTCAAATATATAGACTTAAATCAAGAAAATTTAGGAGATGAGTATATTTCCAACTTTATTAATCAATCAAATTTTATCAATAAAAATCATTTAATTGATGAAATAAAAAAAAATAATTTAGAATTTAAATATTTAGAAAAAAATTTTGTAATTGACAATTTATGGAGAGAATTTGTATTTAATAAATTTAGTGAACAAGTTAAAGTTGATATAGATAATCTAAAAAAACAAGTACAAGATAAGAAAAACGAAGTAGAAGAAATAAATTTAAGTGAGATTTTATTTGAAGTTTTTCCTAATAGCAATCTAGAACAAAGTGTAAATAAAATCTATTCAGAAATAGAGCGATCAGGCTTTGAAGCTGCTGCAACTATGTACAGTATATCGAGTAGTAAAAACTTTGGTGGTAAATTAGGTTGGGTAAAGTCTAATCAACTTTCTGAAAAAATATATTTAGAAATTAGCAAAGGAAAAGACTTAACTTCGCCAATAAATACAGGTAGTGGATATCTTATAATTAAAGTTAATGAAAAAAGAAAATCTTTTGAAAAAATAGATTTTGATAGGGAGCTTAAAAAATTAGTTAGCCTAGAAACAGAAAAGGAATTAAATAAATTAGGATATATATATTTTAATAAGATAAAAAAAAGAACATTTATTAATGAAAATTAAAAAGCCGATAATAATTATTTTAGGTGAGCCAAATAGTGTTTTTACCGAAATTTTGTCTAAAGTTTTAAATAAATCATCAATAAAAAAGAAAATAAATTATCCAATAATTATTGTTGGTTCGAAAAATTTGATTTTATCACAATTAAAAAAATTAAAAAAAAAATTAAATTTTACTGTTATTGATATAAAATTTCTTAAAAATAATATATTGAAAAATAAAATATATTTAATCGACAAAAAATATAATTTTAAATATCCATTTGAGCCAATTTCAATAAAATCTAAAAGCTATTTGACTGAATGCTTCAAAGAAGGTTTGAAATTATTAAATTTAAATATCAGTAATATTATAATTAATGGGCCAATATCAAAAAAGCATTTTTTACAAAAGAAACATCCAGGAATCACTGAGTATATTTTTGATAAATCCAAAAAAAAAATTTCAAAAAATCCAGTTATGTTAATTTATAATAAAAAATTTTCTGTTTCTCCTTTAACAACACATATACCTTTAAAAGACGTTTATAAAAAGATTAATAAACAAACTATCATTGACAACGTTTCAACAATTTTTAATTTCTATAAAAGCAAAATTGGAAAAAATCCTAAAATAGCTATTCTTGGACTAAATCCACACTGCGAGACACAATCAAAAAATAATGAAGAGTTAAAAATTATCATACCTGCTATAAAAAATTTAAAAAAGAAAAATATAAAAGTATATGGTCCATTTTCTGCAGATACATTTTTTTCAAAAAAAAATATTTCAACATATGACTCAATTATTGGAATGTATCATGATCAAGTTTTAACTCCCTTTAAAACAATATTTAGTTTCGAGGCATCAAATATAACATTAGGACTTCCTTTTTTGAGAATGTCTGTCGATCATGGTCCAAATGAAACTATGATTGGAAAAAATAAATCTAACCCTAAATCTTTAGAGGAAATTTTGAAATTTGTTTATTCTATAAAATGAAGATTTTTCCAAAAAAATCACTTGGACAAAATTTTCTTTTAAATAAAGAGATAATAAAAAAAATTGTTGAAATTGCAGAAATAAAAAAAGATAGCAATATTATTGAGATTGGACCTGGTACAGGAAATCTGACATTAGAAATAATTAAAAGAAAATATGATGAATTTATTGCTATAGAAAAAGATAAAAATTTATTTTTGAACCTTAAAAAAAATTTCAAATCAAATATTGAACTAATTAATGAAGATGTATTAAAAATAAATTGGGAAAGTTTTGCTGAAAAGAAATATATAGTTTTTGGAAATTTGCCCTATAATATTTCTGCAAAATTACTTGTAAATTGGATAAGATTAAATAATTTAGATAAATTATTTGAAAAATTTATCTTAATGTTTCAAAAAGAAGTTGCCGATAGGATTGTTGCTAAAACAAATTCTAACAAATATGGTAGATTATCAATTTTAACTGATTGGAAAATGTCAGCTAAAAAAATTATGGATATAGAACCTGAAAATTTTTTTCCCAGGCCGAAGGTAAAAAGTTCACTATTATTAATAGAGCCAAAAATTAAATATTTTAACTTTGAGAACCATAAAAATTTAGAAAAAGTGACAGATATTTTTTTTCAAAACAGAAGAAAAATGATCAAAAAACCATTAAATATTTTATTTAATGACTCAAAAAAAGTAATTAGTAAATTAAACTTAGATGAAAAGAGTAGACCTCAAAATCTTAATCCTTTAACGTTTTTTGAAATATCTAAAGAATATGAAAATGAATTGAGTTAAATTAATTTTTCAAGATGTTTTTTTATAAATTTTTGATCGTATTTAATTGTATTATCTAAATAACCAATTATTTCATTATAGCATTTGTTTAAATCTTCATTAACTACCACAAAATCGTAATCTATCCAGTGTAATACATCTTTATCGAACTGCTTCATTCTCATTTGAATAATTTCCTCTTTAGTTTCTCCTCTTGAAATCAATCTTTGCAAAAGTATTTCTTTTGATGGTGGCAATATAAAAAAAGAAATAAGTTCGAAATTCAATGTTTGGTTTTTTATCTGCTGAGCTCCTTGCCAATCAATATCAAATAAAACATTATAACCATTCTTTAAGTTTTTAAATACTTCATCTTTCGTAGATCCATATAAATTTTCAAATACATTTGCATATTCTAAAAAAGCATTTTCATTTATTAATTCTTGAAAATTTTTTTGTGATATAAAATTGTAATCGATTCCGTCTATTTCATTGGTTCGTGGTTCTCTTGTAGTGTGAGAGATTGAGATCTTAAAATTTTTTTCTTTTGAAATTTTTTTTACTAAAGTTGTCTTTCCCGCCCCAGACGGTGATGATAGGATTATCATTTTGCCGTCTTTGGATGATAACATTAAATTCTAATTAGCTTTACTCTCTATAAATTTTACTGCATCACCTACAGTTAAAATTTTCTCAGCTTCACTATCAGAAATTTCAGATCCAAATTCTTCTTCGAAAGCCATTACTAATTCAACTGTATCTAAACTGTCAGCCCCTAGATCGTCAATAAAACTTGACTCCTCTGTAACCTTAGCTTCTTCAATGCCTAGGTGGTCAGCTACAATTTTTTTTACTTTACTTGAAATATCATCTGCCATGGTAATTTTCCTTTTTAAGCTTTAATAGTTATTTACATATGTTTGTCAACTAAAATACATACCTCCATTCACATGAATTGTTTCTCCAGTAATATAATTAGATAGGTCTGAGCACAAAAAGGCTGTGCAATCCGCTATATCTTGTGGTGTACCAAATCTATCTAAAGGTATTTTTGATTTTAATTGATTCTTATATTCCTCATTAATTTTTTGTGTCATGGCTGTATCTATAAAACCTGGAGCTATACAGTTTACAGTTATATTTTTTTTTGCATATTCTAAAGATAAACTTTTAGACATAGATAAGACTCCTCCTTTTGAAGCAGAATAATTTGCTTGTCCTATGTTTCCTGTATGTCCAACAACAGATGTTATATTGATGATTTTACCAAATTTTTTTTTTAACATTTTTTTTATAGCATATTTGGAAAGGAGAAAAGTTGATGTTAAATTGATATTTATTACTTTATTCCACTCATCTTCATTCATTCTTATAGTTAAGTTATCTTTTGTAATTCCAGCATTATTAATTAGAACATCTATTTTATCACCCAATTCATCATTACATTTATTTATAAAATCCTCTAGTTGATTATGTACGGATATGTCTTGCTTTATAGAAATTATATTTTTATTTTTAGATTTTAATTCTTCAAGTTTTTTATCATTTGTGCCTGTTACAACTATTTTTGCCTTTAAGGATACTAAAGTATCAACAATAGAGTTACCTATTCCACCTGTAGCTCCTGTTAAAATTATATTTTTATTTTCTAAATTAATCATTTACTTATATCTTCAATATCCTCAAGTGTGTCAATATTCAACACTTTTACATCCTTATTTATTCTTTTAATTAGACCAGATAATACTTTCCCTGGTCCAATTTCTATAAAAGTTTTTGTTCCATTTGAGATCATATATTCAACACTCTCTCTCCATCTAACTGGGCTTTCTATTTGTTTGATTAATAATTTGTTAATATCTTCATTAGTTTTATATTCTTGTGCTGTAACGTTAGAAACTACTTTATAAATTGGATTGTTAAACTTCTGTTTATTAATAATTTTTTCCATTTTTAAAGTTGCAGAATTCATCAATTCGCAATGAAATGGGGCACTTACTGGAAGTTTAATATTTTTAAATTTTTTTTCTTTTAATATTAATCCAAATTTATCTAATTGATCATTTCTGCCACTTAAAATTAATTGACCATTGGAATTATCATTAGCAAGAAAACATTTAATTGTACCTTCACTTTCATTTAATAATTTTTGTATTTCTTTTATTTCTACACCTAAAACAGCCAACATTCCCCCTTCTCCTGTTGGTAAAGCCGAATGCATGGCCTCTCCTCTATTTTTAAGTAATATTAGGCCTTGTTCAAATGTGAGAGAATTTGCAGTTGTTAAAGCCGTATACTCTCCAAGTGAATGACCTGCTAGGTAAATAAATTTATTATTAAAAAAATTTGTTTCATTTTTTAACACATTGCATATTATATAGCCGATTAAATAAATTGCTGGCTGCGTATAAATAGTTTGATTTAGTTTTTCCTGTGGGCCGTTTAAAATTAAGTCTGAAATTTTATAACCTAATATATCATCGGCCTTAGCAAACAAATGCTTAACATATTCATATTTATTATATAAATCAGATCCCATACCAACTTTCTGAGATCCTTGTCCTGGGAATACTAGCGAAATCATTATAAATTTTAATTATTTTTATGTTGTAATTAAAATTTTATAATAGTATATCCTGCTTTTTTTTAAACAATGAATTTTTACGAACATACTATTATTGCTAGACAAGATATCAGTCCCTCCCAACTTAAACAAGTTGAGGATAAATATAAAAAAATTATAGAAAAGAATGATGGAAATTTGTTAAAGACTGAAAAATGGGGTTTGATGAATATGACTTATCTTATTAAAAATAACAGAAAAGGGAATTACATTCATTTTAAAATTGAGGGAAATGGGAATACTATTTCTGAATTAGAAAAAAGTGAAAAAATAGATAAAAATTTATTAAGATTTTTAACAATTAAAGTCAAAAAAATAGATTTAGAAACAAATTATTTTGAAAAATATAACGACGATAAAGAAACTAGAGAGGAAAGAAAAACTAGATATTAATTTAGATGAAAAACAGAAAATTTAAAAAAAAAGGTAATACCAGCAGCTTTGCAAAACTAAGCATATTTCAGAACCAAAAATTTAAATTTAAAAAAAAATGTCCTTTATCCGGAAAAGGCGCTCCAACAATTGATTATAAAAATATTAGACTTTTAAAGAAGTATACCTCTGAAAATGGTAAAATACTTCCATCAAGAATTACTTCTGTTAGTTTAAAAAAACAAAGAGAATTATCTTTATCTATTAAGAGAGCTAGAAATTTAGCTTTAATATAACACAAATTATGAAGGTAGTATTATTAGAAAATTTAAGAAAACTTGGAAACATTGGTGAAATCATCAATGTTAAAAGAGGTTATGCAAGAAACTTTCTGATACCACAAAAAAAAGCTTTATTTGCATCCGAAAAAAATATTAAGGAAGTTGATAAAATCAAATCAGATTTAAGTCAAAAAGATCTAGAAAAGAAAAAACTCGCCAAAGGAATTGCTGAAAAATTAAAAAATAAGACAATTGAAATTAAAAAACTTATTACGGAAAATAAAGAATTATATGGTTCGGTAAAACCAACTGAAATTTCAAAAATACTTAAAGAAATAGAAAATATTGATTTAAGCTCATCATTAATTCAACCTGTCACTGAAATAAAGTCAATTGGTGAATTTAAAGTAGTATTAAATTTACACTCAGAGATAGAGTGCTTCATTAAGATTAGGGTTGTTCCAGAAGAACAGGTAAAATAGTTATACAATTTTTTCCCCATAATAAATATCAGTTGTTTAGTAAATTAAACTGAATTATTTTTAATCATGGAAAAATTAAATTTAGTTAAAACAAATTTTGATCAACTACCAAATAATATTGAGGCAGAACAAGCGGTACTGGGATCTATTTTAGTTTCTAATGAAATATTTGATGATATATCTCCAATTATAAATAGTGGTAATTTTTTTGATCCAATGCATCAAAAAATTTTTTCAGCAATAGAGAAACTAATTTTTGGTGGAATGCTGGCAAATCCTATTACACTTAAAAATCTTTTTGAAAACGAAAAAGATGATTTAGATATTCCAGATTATTTAATCAAAATAACTAAGTTTGCATCATCCTCAAGACAGACTGTTGAATATTCAAAATTAATTTATGATTTATTTGTTAAAAGAGAATTAATTAAAATTTCTGAAAACTTGACTTACACTGCAAAATCTAATGATTTAAATAAAGATGGAAAAACAATAATCGAAGATACAGAAAAAACTTTATTTGATTTAGCTGAAAAAGGTAATTTCAGTTCATCATTAATTAAATTTGATGAAGCAATGAGACAAACCATTGAAATGGCATCTAGCGCATATAAAAATGAAGAAGGAATTGTGGGTGTGCCTACAGGCCTAACTGATTTAGATAACAGACTTGGAGGGCTTCATAAATCAGATTTAATTATAATCGCAGGTAGGCCCTCTATGGGTAAAACTGCATTAGCAACTAATATTGCTTTTAATGCTGCTAGAAAAATCCAGGATGATGGAAAAAAATCAAGTATAGCATTTTTTTCATTAGAAATGTCGTCAGAACAATTATCTACAAGAATTATATCTGAACAGTCCAGAATAAAGTCAAATGATATTAGAAGAGGAAAAATTTCAGAAGAACAATTTGATAAATTTATAGAGACCTCAAAAAATATTTCAGAATTACCTTTGTATATTGACGAAACTCCAGCTATATCAATTGCTGCCTTAAGCAATAGAGCAAGAAGAATTAAAAGACTGTTTGGTTTAGACCTAGTTGTAATTGATTATATTCAATTAATGAGAGCTAACAATGCTAGAGAAGGTAGGGTTCAAGAAATTTCTGAAATTACTCAAGGACTTAAAGCGCTGGCTAAAGAACTAAGTGTTCCAGTCTTAGCATTATCACAATTATCTAGAGCTGTAGAACAAAGAGATGATAAAAAACCTCAACTATCAGATTTGAGAGAGTCTGGATCGATAGAACAAGATGCTGATGTTGTAATGTTTGTTTTTAGAGAAGCATATTATTTACAAAATAAAGAACCAAGGCCTGCAACAGTTGAACACGCTGAATGGCAAGCAAAAATGAATGAACTTTCACATTTGGCTGAGTTAATAATTCAAAAACAAAGACACGGTCCTACAGGTACAGTTATGCTTGAATTTGAAGCAATGTTTACTAAATTTAAAGATCTTCAAAATTCTTAATTATAAATATATAAAGCTAATAAAACATGTTAGCTCAAATTTATAAAAAAAATATTATTGAAAAACCTAAATTAATTTTTTTTATTTTAATCTGCTGTTTATTGTTATTTAGTTATAACTCTAAAGATTTTAGGTTAGATGCATCTTCTGAAACTCTACTTATAGAAGGAGATCCAGATTTAAGATATTTAAAAGAGGTAAATCAAAGATACAATTCAAAAGAATTTCTTGTTTTAACATATACTCCTAATGAAGATATTACTTCAGATAATTCGGTAAATAATCTTTTAAGTTTAAAATATAAACTTCAAAGCCTAAATTGGGTACATAATGTTATTACAATATTAGACTTACCATTGTTAAATATTAAAGATGAAACTCTGGCAGATAGACTTCAAAATTTTAGCACTCTTAAGAGCGAAGGAATTGATAGGCAAGAAGGATTTGATGAAATATTAAATAGTCCTGTATTTAGAAATTTTGTAGTAAGTGAAGATGGAAAAACAACAGGGATAATTGTTTATCTTAAGCAGAACGAAGCTGAGCCAATTTTTAAAAATAAAAAAGAAAGAGATATTTTTAGGGATGATATTAAAAAAAAAAATCATCAAAATATTTTAGAAATCAGAGAAGTTATTAAAGGATATAAAGATGTAGCAAAAATCCATTTAGGTGGAATACCAATGATAGCTGATGACATGATGACCTTTATTAAAAATGATATAGTAATTTTTGGCTTAGGTGTATTAATATTTATAATTGTAACATTGTGGTATGTATTTAGAAAATTAGTTTGGATTATTGTTCCTATTTCAAGTTGTCTATTAACAGTCATTGTCATGACTGGTCTACTTGGAATTCTTGGGTGGAAAGTTACAGTAATATCATCAAACTTCATTGCACTGATGTTAATATTAACAATGGCAATGAATATTCATATGAGCACTCGATTTCTTCAATTAAAAAAAAATAATCCAAGTCTAAAAAAAAATGAATTAATCTCAATGACAAGCCAAAAAATGGTTTGGCCTATAATTTATACTGTATTAACTACAATCTGTGCCTTTCTTTCGTTAATTTTTAGTGAAATAAAACCAATTATAGATTTTGGTTGGATGATGACTATAGGGCTTCTATCATCTTTTATTGTAACGTTTACTTTACTTCCAACTTTACTGAATTTTTTAGAGGACAAAAATATTTCTTTACAAGAAAATCAAAATTCAAAATTCACATCAAGTTTATCAAACTTGACATTAAAAAATAAAAATTTAATTTTTTTTGTTAGCTTCATTGTAATTTTGCTTAGTATTTTTGGAATAAGCAAGCTCGAAGTAGAAAATAGTTTTATTAACTACTTCAAAAAAAATACTGAAATTTATAAGGGCATGAAACTAATTGATGACAAACTGGGCGGAACAACTCCTCTTGATATAATTATTAAATTCCCAATAACAAAAAATGACAATTCTGAAAATGAAGAGGATTGGGGTGATATGGGAGAGGATAATGATGAAAAATATTGGTTTACAAAGGATAAAATAGATAAAATAGATAAAGTACATAAATACTTGGAAACACTTCCTGCAGTTGGAAAAGTTTTATCTTTTTCCTCCATTGTGGAAGTAGCTACTGCTTTAAATGATGGAAGGCCTTTAGGTACTTTAGAGATGGGTGTTTTATACTCGAAAATTCCAGAAACTATTAAAAAAGAAATTGTAGATCCATATATTTCAATAAAAGACTCTGAAGCAAGAATAAGCCTTAGAATTAAGGATTCTCTGCCCGATTTAAGAAGAAATGATTTAATTAATCAGATTAATTTTGAGTTAGAAAACAAGTTAGGTTTAAAAAAGGATGAGTTTAAGTTAACTGGAGTTCTAATTTTATTTAATAATCTACTACAAAGTTTATTTAAATCTCAAATCCTTACTCTTGGATTTGTCATGGTTGGTATTTTTGCAATGTTTGTAATTTTATTTAAAAATATAAAACTGTCTTTAATTGGTGTGATACCGAATTTTATAGCTGCCTTTTTTATATTAGGAATAATTGGTATGTTGGGTATTCCCCTTGATATGATGACTATTACAATAGCTGCAATTACAATTGGTATAGCTGTTGATAATAGCATTCATTATATTTATCGATTTAAAGAAGAATTTTATAAAATAAAGAATTATGAGAAAACAGTTAGTTATTGTCATTCGACCGTAGGTGTTGCAATTTTAAACACTTCAATAACCATTGTTTTTGGATTTTCAATTTTAGTTCTATCAAATTTCATACCAACAATTTATTTTGGTGTTTTTACTGGAATTGCAATGTTGCTTGCGATGCTATGTGTTTTAACACTTTTGCCTGCACTATTAATTAAATTTAAACCATTTAAATAAAATTCGGGATGGATAATTTCTTAGATATATTTAAACATGTTTCATCGTTAGATATAATTTATATCGTTATAACAATTTTATCTTTAATTAAGTGTTATAAAAAAGGTTTCGTTTTAAGTTTATTATCAGCCTCAAAATGGCTATTGGCATATGTAATAACTTTATTTTTATTTCCTAAAACAAAACCATACGTAGAGGATATAATTGATAATGAATATGTTCTTGATGTGTCTCTAGGAATATGTCTATTCATAATAATAATTTTTATAATTCTGTTAATTAACAAAGGAATTAGCAAAGCTGTAACTTATACAGGCATAGGTGGTCTTGATAAAATATTTGGATTCTTTTTTGGTTTTATTAGAGGCTATGTAATTTCAGTATGTATTTTTGCAACCATAGATATAATTTACAATTCAGATAAGTGGCCAATTGACGTGGATAACTCCTTTACCTTTCAATTAGTTGAAAAAGGAAGTAACTATCTTATAAAAGAATTCCCAGATAAAAAAGAATATGAAGATGCTAAAGAAAAAGTTCAAGAGTTATAATCCTAAGTTAAAAGAAGAGTGCGGTGTATTTGGAATAAGTAGTTTTGAGGATGCTTCTGCTTTAACCGCTTTAGGTTTGCATGCCCTACAACATAGAGGTCAGGAAGGTTGTGGAATTGTAACTTTTGATGGAATTAAATATTATTCTGAAAAAAGATTTGGTTTAGTTGGTGATAATTTTAATAATGAAAAAGTATTGAAAAGTTTGCCAGGAAACTTTGCGATTGGTCATAATAGATATAGTACAACTGGAGGAACAACACTAAGAAATATTCAACCTTTTTTTGCTGATACTCATGCAGGTGGTATAGGTGTTGCTCATAATGGAAATCTTACTAATGCTTTAACATTAAGACAGAAATTAGTTAAAGATGGAGCTATTTTTTACTCTACATCTGATACTGAGGTAATAATTCAGTTAATTGCTAAATCAAAAAGATCTACAACAGTTGAAAAAATAACCGATGCAATTTTTCAAATTCAAGGCGGTTACGCTCTCGTAATGCTTGCTCAAAATAAACTTATAGGGGTTAGAGATCCTTTAGGAATAAGACCTCTTGTTATTGGAAAGTTAAAAAATTCATATGTATTGGCGTCTGAAACATGTGCTTTGGATATCATAGGTGCTAAATTTTTAAGAGAAGTTGAAAATGGTGAGATAGTAGTAATTGACAATGATCAACTCAAAAGTATAAAACCCTTCCCTGCTAAAAAATCTAGACCATGTATTTTTGAATATATTTATTTTTCAAGACCAGACAGTATTTTAAATGGAAAAACTACTTATGAGTTTAGAAAAAAATTTGGAGAACAGTTGGCTTTTGAAGATGATATAAGTGCCGATCTTGTTGTGCCTGTTCCGGATTCAGGAAATGCCGCAGCTCTTGGATATAGTCAAAAAACCAAAATTAATTTTGATTTAGGCTTAATAAGAAATCATTATGTAGGTAGAACTTTTATTGAACCTGCCCAAAAAATAAGAAGTTTGGGTGTTAAACTAAAATTAAATGCTAATAAAAGCTCTATAAAAGATAAAAAAATAATATTGATTGATGACTCTCTTGTTAGAGGAACAACTTCTCACAAAATAGTTAAGACGCTTTATGATGCTGGTGCTAAAGAAATACATGTAAGAATTGCAAGTCCAGAAATTAAATTTCCTGACTTTTATGGAGTTGATATGCCAACAAAAGAAGAGCTTCTGGCAGCGAATAAATCTGTAGATGAAATTCGAAATTATATTGGTGCTGACTCTCTAAGATTTTTATCTATAGATGGATTATATAAAGCTATGGGCTATGAAAAAAGAAATGATACCTACCCTCAATTAACCGACCATTATTTCACAGGTGATTATCCAGTTGAAATTATCGATGAATTAGGAGAAAATAAAATAACTCAACTATCATTATTGAGTACAGGATCAAACAATTAGTATGAAAAAAGTTAGTTTTACAGAAATGAAACACGGTACAAAGGAAGATTATCTATTCTTAGATAAACATGAGAGAAAATATGCTGGAGAGACAGCCGATAGAATTATTAAATTTATGTCTGGACTTACTGAAACATTAGAAGGTTACCAAGTTTCTAGACTTGAACACTCGTTACAAAGTGCAACAAAGGCCTTTAAAAATGGTGAGAGCGAGGAAATGGTCGTCGCTGCATTACTGCATGATATTGGTGATGAATTAGCTCCAATGAATCATTCTGAATATGCGGCAGCAATTTTAAAGCCTTATGTGAGTGAAAAAACACACTGGATAGTAAAAATGCACGGATTATTCCAAACTTTTTATTATGTTCATCATCTTGGAGGGAATAGATATAAAAGAGAAGAGTACAAAGATCATAAATATTATCAAGCTACTGTAGATTTTTGTGAAAATTATGATCAAGGATGTTTTGATCCTAATTATAAATCATTGCCACTTGAACACTTTGCTCCAATGGTAAAAAGGATTTTTTCAAGAAAACCTTACTCTACCTAAGCCTTATTTCTATAATCTTTTATATGTTTTGGAATTCGTTTATTATTTCCAAACATATAATGATTTTCCATATTTTCTCTATATTTGCTAGCAGGAACTGTTAAACCAACTGACTCAGCAGTTTCTCTAATTAGCATAGGGTTTGCTCCGCAACAAACACCTAAATAATTTATTCCTATATTATAAGCTTCTTTTGCAAATTGCCCTATTTCATATCTGCTACATTGCATTGGGTCTAAAGCTGTTGGAAATGTAGTTTCATGAGGAGTATGGCAAGTACATCCATTGTTATCCGGTAGATTAAAAAAAGTAGGATGCTCATCAGTTGTTCTATAAGTGATAGGTAATCCAGCCATATGACATTTTAATTCTTTTCTAATTTCTTTAAGATAAGGAAGCATAGTATTAGGGCCTCTATGACAATTCATTCCTACTACGTCCCCTCCCTTTTGTTCCAACTCCTTGCAGGTATCAAGAATAGAAACTCCATCTCTCATAATATTCTCACCATACGGAGCGATAGTAATAACTGATGGAAGTCCAGTTTCTTTCATCACTTTTAAAGCTGTATAGGCTTCTTCTGCGTAATAAAAAGTTTCACCAATCAAAATATCTGCTTTCTCATCTACTGCCCAGCCAACCATTTCACGAAACATTTTTTCTACTTCTAATTGGGATTTCTTGTTGTCCTGACTCCAAATATTTGAATTTGAAATGTTTCCAGCCATCAAGTTTTGCTCATCTCCCATTGGGCTAACTGCAACTTTTTTTGCAATTTGTAAAGCTGCTCTATTAAGAGGCTCTAAAAGTTCCTCTTTACCTATAACACGCATTTTTTCTCTATGACCATTATAAGTAAAAGCTTGAACAATATCAGATCCAGCATGCTGAAAATCTCTGTGCAAATTTAGCAAAGCCTCAGGATTTTCTAATGAAACCATAGGAACAAACTCACCAGAGGACATATATCCTCTTTTTTCTATTTCAAAAAGAAATCCTTCTGCACAAATTACTGGACCTTGGTTTAATCTTTCGATTAAATCTCTTTTTTTATCTTTAGTCATTTTCTTCTCCTTTTAATTAGGAGAAGAAGCTCATAGATTAAATGAGGGCAAATAATATGAAACCCCTTCTCCTTTTTAGTGCTTTAGCTTAATGCTGGGTGCACAATATGGTTCAAATCACCCGGTTTCTTTTCTATTTTGGTAAAAAAAAACCACCTACTAATGCGGTGGTTGATGGCATCGCTTTAGCAGGATTTATATAGCGCCTGCAATTTGATAAAAATCAGCGCTTGTTATTACATTATCAGAATATTAAATACATTCAACAAAGTAATTTTATGGAAAATCAATTAAAAAATGAACAAAGTCCCTATTTAAAACAACATAAAGATAATCCTGTTCATTGGTTGGCATGGAATAAAGAGAGTTTAGAAAAAGCTAAAGACCAAAAAAAACCAATTTTTTTAAGTGTCGGATACGCAAGTTGTCATTGGTGCCATGTCATGGCTCATGAGAGTTTTGAAAACAATGAGACTGCAAAAATTATGAATGAAAAATTTATCAATATAAAGGTTGATAGAGAAGAAAGGCCCGATCTTGATTTTATATTTCAAAAAAGTTTAGCTATTTTAACCGGAGCACAAGGTGGGTGGCCACTTTCAATGTTTTTAGATGAAAATGCTGTACCTTTTACTGGTGGCACTTATTTTCCTCCAAAGGAACTACAAGGAAGACCAAGTTTTAATAGTGTTTTAGAAAATGTTTCAAAAGTATACCAAGAAAATAGAAATAAAATACTAAATCAAGCAGTACAAATGAGAGAGGTTTTTAAAAATCTTAACCAAAAAAATGCTGTTCTTAAACAAGATTTAGAACCATACGTTGAAAAAATTATACAATATACAGATGAGACAAATGGAGGTTTTAAGGGTGCTCCTAAATTTCCACAATTTTATATTTTTGATACTATTCTACATTTTTACAACAAAACAAAAAATAAAAAATATTTAGATGTAGTAGAAAAATTATTACTAAGTTTATCGTCAAAAGGTATTTATGATCATTTAGAGGGTGGAATTTCGAGGTATACTGTTGACGAAAAATGGATCGTGCCTCACTTTGAAAAAATGCTTTATGATAATATTCAATATGTAAATTTACTTAATAATTATCTTAGCAATAAAGAAAATAATTATTTAAAACTAAAACTAATACAAACAATTAAATTTATAAATTCTGAATTTATAGTTAAAAATAATTTACTTGGGTCAGCTTATGATGCTGATAGTGATGGGGTTGAAGGGAAATACTATGTTTGGAAATACCAAGAATTAAAAGATATTTTAGGAAATGATTTAGAAAGCTTCAAAAAAAAATACCAAATATCTGAACAAGGAAATTTTGAAGGATCAAATATTTTAATTGAAAATTTAGGTTCAAATATAAGTACAGACTCAAAAATTTTAGAAATTGAACAAAAACTTTTGGAAATTAGAAAAAAAAGGAATAAACCTTTTTTTGATGATAAATCTCAAACTGATTTGAATGCATTTTGGGTATATACAAATCTATACTCATCAATAATTCTGAATGATAAAATTTTGTTTGATAAATCAATCAAAAATTTTGAAAATCTTAACCAAATTTATCAATATAAGTTATTTCATTGTTATAATGATAACAAACAAATTGATGTTTTTTTAGAAGATTATGTTTATTTTTCTTTGCTTTTACTGTGCTACTATGAGTTTACAAAAAAACAATCCTCATTGGAAAACTGTATTAAGTTAATGGATGAAGCCTGGAGCAATTTTTTTAATTCTAATGAAGGAATTCTACAAAAAAATAAAGTTCAATCTAATGATCTTTTTGTAGAGCCTATTGATCTAAATGATAATAATATACCAAATGGAAATAGTATTTATTTATTAATTGCCAATAAATTAAACAATATTGCTCCTGATAGTAAATGGAAGGAAAGAATAGATATATTATCTAGATCTTTTCACTCACATATAAACTCAAATTTTTCTCAAATGTTTAGCTATATTAAAATTTTAGATATATGTGAGGATAACATTACCGTCACAATTAATTTAAAAAATACTGATTTAATTGAGAAAATAAGAGAACAAGTGATCAAAAAATTTATGGATAAAGCTTCAATTATATATAAAGAGGATAGTAGTGAAGATTATTTTATTGTTTGTAAAAAACAAACATGTTCACCTAAATTAAAAAATTTAGAAGAATTAGAAAATTATTTTAAAAATTTATGATAACAAAAGATAGTTTTATAAATTATTTTAGATCTGGCATTAAAGAAACCAATGATTGTGGGATAGGTATTGAACATGAAAAATTTGTATTTTTGGATAATAAAAGAGCAGATTATCAATCAATATTAAATTTATTTGAAAAGCTTTATGAATTTGGTTGGGAGCCAGTAAAGGAAGGTACAAATATAATAGCTCTTAAAAAAGGAAATAAAAATATAACTTTAGAACCAGGAAATCAGATAGAACTATCTGGTGAAAAATTAAAAAGCATTCATCAAACTTGTGGTGAGTCACAAGAATATATATTTGAATTAAACCAATCATTAAAAAAATTAAATCTAAATTTAATTAGTTCTGGCTTTGATCCAATATCCAAAATTGAAAAAGTTCCATCTAATCCAAAAAATAGATACGATCTAATGACTAAAATTATGCCACTTTTTGGAAAATTAAGTTTAGATATGATGTATAGAACATGTGGAACTCAAGTAAATATAGATTATACGTCTGAAAAAGATTTTAGTAAAAAATTTTTTGTAGTTAATAGATTAGTTCCAATAACGATTGCACTATTTGCAAATTCAGGAATTGTTGAAAAAAATAAAAGTGGTTATCTGTCATATAGATCGTATGCTTGGCAAAATACTTATAGAGGTGGATTGCCAAAAATATTTTTGGAAAATATGGATTTTGAAAAGTATGCAGATTTTAGTTTAAACTATCCTATGCTTTTCTTAAAAAGAAATGACAATTATATTGATGCTAAAAATAAAACATTCCAAAATTTTATAGATGGTGATATTGAAAAAGCTTCTCCTAATGAAGAAGATGTTGCAGACCATTTAAGCACAATCTTTACAGAAAATAGATTAAAAAAATATATTGAGATTCGTTCGATGGATGCTTGTGGATGGGATTGTCTGTGTGCTGGTCCTGCATTTTTCATTGGATTATTATATGGAAAACTTGATGAAGTATTTGATGTTGTAAAAAGATGGAACATAGATGAAATAATATCTGCCTATAAAGAATCGCCAAAAAAAGGTTTAAAAACAATTTTAGGAAAAAAATCTATTTTAGATTTGTCCAAAGATTTATTTGAAATATCAAAACAAGGCTTAGTAAATAGAAATGAATTAAATAGCAAAAAACAAAATGAAGTTAAATTCTTAGATCATATTAAAACTATTATAGATACTAATAGCACCAATGCAGAGGCAATAATGGCCCAGTATCAAAAAGACAAAAATTTCTTCAATATTAATGAAAAATAAAATATTAGCTATTCAAGGGGATAATTTAAAAAAACTTAATTATAAAAACGATACAACAATCTTTTTAGCAATCGAAGCCCAAAAACTGGGATCTAAAATTTTCTATTACGAACCAAAAAATATATTTATTAAGAATAATCAAATATATGCAGTCGGAAACTTTATAAAACTTTATGATCAAAAAAAGTTTTATAAATTACTTAGTAAAAAAACAATCAATTTAGAAAAGTCTAGTTATTTACTAGTAAGACAGGACCCTCCATTTAATATGAATTATATAACGAATACCTATTTTTTAGATAGGTTAAAAAGTGTTAAAATCATAAATAATCCAACATCAATTAGAAACGTATCAGAAAAACTATATTCTTATGAATTTAAAAAATATATGCCTCCAACTATCTTTTCATCAAGAAGTTTAGATATAATTAATTTTATAAAACAAAATAAATTGTCAGTTATGAAGCCAATCAATGGCCATAGCGGCAACAATATAAAACTTTTAAAAGGGAGGATAAATAAAGCTTTTTTAAATACATATTTAAAGAAACATGGGTATGTTATGTGCCAAAAGTTTTTACCTGGAATTGTAAATGGAGATAAAAGAGTGTTTATATTAAATGGCAAAGTTGTAGGATCTTTTTCTAGAATACCAAAAAAAGGCTCTTTTTTAAGCAATTTAAGTAAAGGTGGAACAGTTGGTTCTTCAAAACTCACAATAAAAGAAAAAATGATTTCAAATTTAATTGCAAAAAAATTAAAAAAAGATGGAATTTATTTTGCAGGAATAGACTTTATATCAGAAAAACTGAATGGAGATATAAATGTTACTTCTCCAACTGGATTAAAAAATTATTTTAATTTAACTGGTATAAATCTAGCAAAAACTTTTTGGAAAGAAATAAGATCATGAATAATTTAACAAACCAACAAAAAGGTTCGTTAATGGCATTTGTAGCTGTGATGTTTATTACGCCTGACTCTCTTTTTATAAGACTTTCAAATTTAGAAACTTGGGGATTAGTTTTTTATAGAGGTGCGATACCTTTTGTTGTGGTTTTAATTGGAATGTTAATTATTTATAAATTAAATTTTTTTAAACTACTTTTAGGTAATTCTATTTATGGTGTAGGTTATGTAATTACTTTTTCTTTAACCAACATTACTTTTGTTTTGTCTATTCAAAATACAAATGTTGCAAATACTTTAGTTATGATTGCGTTAGCCCCGATGCTTTCAGCAATATTTGGAACTATATTTTTAAAAGAAAGGCCAGATAGAAATACAATCATTGCAATAGTCATCACTTTTCTGAGCGTTCTTTATATTTTTTATGACTCTCTTAAAGTTGGAAATATTTTAGGAGATGTATTAGGTTTCGTTACTGCAGCGGGTCTAGCAGCAGGCGCAACTATTATTAGAGCTGGTAAGGAAGTTAATCTTGTTCCTTCTGCTGTAGTAGGAAAATTGGTAGTGGCAGTTGTAGCTTTATTCTTTATTGATAGTTTTGAGCTAAAAAACAATGACATCTATATAATTCCAGCTATGTGTATATTGTGTGTAGCTATTCCATTTGTTTTGGTAACCATGGCGCCAAGGTATATTACTGGTGCAGAGGTTAATTTGTTCTTTCTATTAGAAACAATATTTGGACCAGTTTGGGTTTGGTTTGTTATTAAGGAACAACCTTCTTTAGAAACTATTCAAGGTGGAGCCATAATCATTTTAACTATTGCAATTCACTCCTTCTTAGCCATTAAAAAAACACAATTAAAAACTACTTAGCGCTCCAATAAGTTTAAATGCAAAAAGAAGTAAAAAAATCTTGGGCTCTATTCCTTGGTATAGGAACAATGATGATAGCACATGGTCTACAAATGCAGATCATGGGTATAAGATCAGTATTAGAAGATTTTAGTGTGTTAACTACAGGTATTTTTATGTCAGGATATTATGTTGGATATTTTGTAGGATCTAAAACAACTCCCAATTTAGTACAAAAAGTTGGTCACATAAGAGTGTTTGCTGCGTTTGCTTCATTAGCATCACTCAGTGCTTTAGTGGCTGTGGCATATGTAAATCCTGTTATGTGGACATTAAGTAGATTCATTACAGGTATTAGTTTAGTAAGTTGCTATGTTGTTTCTGAAAGTTGGCTAAATGACAGAGCAACAAATAAAAATAGAGGACAGCTTTTATCTGCTTATATGATTGTACTTTACTTTGGTCTAGCAGTTGGAATGCTATTATTAAATATAAGTGAGCCAAAGGCATACGAACCATTTATTTTAGTTTCGGTGTTGCTATCTTTGGCACTTGTTCCTATACTTTTAACAAAAAGACCTGCTCCAAAATTTAAGAAAATTGGAACAATAAGTGTTAAAGAATTATTTGAAATTTCGCCTTTAGGAACTGTAAGTTCTTTTTTAACTGGAGTTATACATGCTGCGTTCTTCTCTTTAATATCTGTCTATGCAACAAAAGCAGGTTTAACACTTTTTGAAACCTCAATACTTTTATTTATAGCAACTATTTCGGGAGTATTTGGACAGGGGCCAATTGGATATTTTTCAGATATATATGATAGAAGAAAGGTAATTGTTATAGTTACATTTGCAAGTTCGACTTTGGCGTTTTTATCAATATTATCCTCTAGTGATCCTTTGCAAAACACTTATTATATGAATGAATTTGCATTTAAAAAAATATTGTTTTTTTTATTTGTTGGAGCTTATACCTCTCTATGTCTGCCTCTATTTTCACTAAATCTTGCTCACACTAACGATTTTGTTCCTAAAGAAAAATTTGTCGCTGCAGGAGGTGGCCTTCAATTAATTTTTGGAATAGGAGCTATCAGTGGACCTATAATTTGCTCTATCTTCATGGGATGGTTTGGACTTAATGGTTTTTTTGTTTTTTTATTATTAATTCACGCATTAATTGGATTTTTTGGAATATACAGAATGAAAGTAAGAAAATCTGCTGAAAATCCTGACTCAACTTTTACACCAATGCCAGCAACAATTACGCCTGCAGGATTAGAATTGGATCCAGATACGCCGGAAACATTAGATAATCCTGATAATCGATAAGACAATTTTTAGTTGAACTCAAAATAAACATAGTAAAAAAAAATTATCAAAAGCATCATTGAAATATTTTAAATTCTTTGGTCAAATAAAAAATATAAAAATTAAAATGACTAAAGCTAAGAAAATTAAAAATAAAAATAACTCGAGTAATTCTATATTTTCCTCAAAAAATTTAAGGATTGTTTTAAATAATTATAAAAAAAATAAAGAACAAAAAAAAATTAAAGAAATAAAATTGAAAAAACTTGCAGAGAGCAGCCAAATTATAAAAGATAGAAAAGAATTGAAATTATTTGAAGAAAAACTAATTAAAGAAAGTAATAAATTAAAAATTAAAGAAGAAGAGCTCAAATTAAAAGAAAAAGAATTAAAAATTAAAGAAGAAAATATAAAAATAGAAAATAAAAGGTTAATTAAAAAGGATGAAGATTTAGGTCAAATTGACAAAGATTTAAGATTAAAAGAGAAAGAACAAAAACTAAAAAGTGATGAACAATTTAGGAAAGATATTGATTTAAAAGCTCGTGAAGAAGATCAAATTAAAAAAGAACTTAAGGAAAAAAGGAAAAAAGAAAAATTTTTGAAAGAAATGCTAATACAAGAGGAAGAGGAAAGAAGAATAGAAGCTATGAAATTAAAAGAATGGGAAGAACAGTTTGATAGAGAGCAACAAATGAAAGAACGAAAAGAAATTCTTAAAGATGAGCGTCTAAAACAAAAAGAATTAAATCGCTTAAATACAAAAGATGAAAATTTAGGAAATGAATTAAGCACAAAACTTGAAAGTTTTGATGTGGACAAATCCTCAGAGCATTAAATTTTTGAATCACGAAAACGCAAGCAAACTATGGAAAATTATTCAGGAGGCTGGCGATTATTTGCTTGGACAATTACCTGATCATCCAAATCATCCTAAAGGAAGAAATCCTTATGCGCATGTTGCGATTTGTATTAAAAATAAATTTAATGCGAGTTATAAAGATATTCCTGACAATAAATACAATGATGTTTTAGAATTTATAGATTTTTTGAAAAAAAATCCAAGTTAATTTTAAAATTTTAATTTTAGTTTTACTGAAGGTAAGTGGTATATGCCCACGCAACCACTGCTAAAACAATTACTACTTCCATTATATCTCCTTATGATTCTATATTTATATCATTGTTTAGGAAAATAATCATCTAATTTTCCATCTCTAAATACATCTGCTGTACAACAATGAAGACCTCCTCCAAAAGCGTAAGCATCTCTTAATTCAACAGGGATAACTTCCATACCTAATTTATCTAATTGCTCAGCCTGATAAATTTCACTTTTTTCAACACAAACAGTTTTAGGATCTAAAACTAAAACATTCATTGAAAGCCATACTGAAGAATAACAAAGTGGCGGTGGAGAATTATGTGCTGGTTGAGCTGAGTCTATAATTTTCCATCCATTGTCCTCAAATAATTTTCTTTGTTCTTGTGGAAGTCTTCTCTGAGGATTATTAATTATCAAACCTTCTTTAATTGGAGTAAAAGTAGCGTCAATATGAATAGGATAGGGATCTCCTGGAAAATTAACTGCATGAACTCTATGATCTTTATAATGTCTTCTTATCCAATCAATACCTTTTAAGTTAGTAGTAAATCCATGTTGTATAATTAAATCTTTTCCAAATCTCAAAATATCAGCTGCATCAAATAAAGGTTCTTCCTCTGTAGTTACAAAAAATTTTTTTTCTGTCCACTCTAATCTTTTTTGAACTCCAATCTTATCTGACAAATAATCTTTTCTATAATCATCATCAGTTAATCTTGGTTTTGGGGCTGATTCATGCCTCATATTAGGATCTTCATTATAATATTTTTTTAACAAAGGCCGATAACATAAATATTCGAACCATCTGCAACGATAACTCATTGTGGCTTCTAAAATTTCATTTCCAACGGTCAAAAGAACATCTCTAGGAGGCATACATCCAAACATTGTTTCTGTCGTCCAATCAGGCGTTGAAGTAGGTTGATTAAAATTTATCGGTGTTGGTCGATCTACTTTAATTCCACGTTTTTCTAACATTGATGAAAAATTATCTAAAAGTTGATTTGCTTTATCGACTGTATCTTTTGTCCTTGGACCAAACGTGCCTCTCATATCAGATTCTTCTGGGACTTTTGCATCCAATGCTGGCTCAGGAGCTGGAATACAAGTGCCATCAGCCCTTCCTACGATAACATGTTTTAATGGGTCCCATTCATTCCAGCTGTTTACTACTGTCTTTTTAGTCATTTAATTTTTAATTATATTTTTTTTAGGTCCTAATGGAAATTTACTTATATTTTCTGCGCTTTTCTCTTTTATTACCATTATATCGTGCTCTCTATATCCGCCTGCCCCAGGTTTGCCCTCTGGTATCATTATCATAGGCTCCATTGATATCACCATATTTTTTTCTAGCACAGTGTCTATATCTTCTCTTAACTCTAATCCAGATTCTCTTCCATAAAAATGTGAAAGCATTCCAAAAGAGTGTCCATATCCGAAAGTTCTGTATTGAAGATATCCAAGTTGGGCAAATAAATCATTAAGTTCTTCACATATTTGAGAACACTTAACACCAGGCTTGATCAATTCTAAACCTCTTTGATGAACTTTAACGTTTGCTTCCCAGGCTTTTAATGATTCGTCATCAACTTCTTCAACAAATAAAGTTCTTTCAAGAGCCGTATAGTATCCGGATATCATAGGAAAAGTATTTAAAGATAAAATATCCCCTCTTCTTAAAATTCTATTTGTTTTTGGATTGTGCGCACCATCAGTGTTTATTCCTGATTGAAACCATACCCAAGTATCCATATATTCTGCGTCTGGATAAGTATTTGCAATTTCTCGTTCCATTTTATCCCTTCCTGCAATTGCAATTTCTAGTTCGGTCTGTCCAGGCATTATATATTTTATCATTTCTTCAGCTCCTAAATCAGCAATTCTTGCGCCATTTTTAATAATCTCTATCTCCTCGTCACTTTTGATCATTCGAAGTTTCATTAAATGATTTGCAATGTTTCTAAATACAGCATCACTAAATATAACGTTTAATTTCTCTTTAATTTCAACAGTTATATGATCATTTTCAATTCCTATTGTTTTTGGAGGTTCTTTCCTGCCTATTATTGAAACTATTGCCTTTAAAAAATTGTCTTTTTTCCAATCAGTATAAATAATATTCTCGCAATGTGATCTTCTCCAAGGTTGGCTTGCATCAATGTTTGCAGAGATTGTTACTATTTTTTCTTGTGTTACAACACATCCATAAGGTCGACCAAAAGAACAATAAATGAAACCTGTGTAATAAGCTACATTATGCATCGAGGTCAGTATTGTCATATCAATACCTTGATTTAACATTACTTTTCTAAATTTTGATAATCTGTTTTGATATTCTTTATCCGTGAATGGTAATTTTACTTTATTTCCATTTTTTAATTCAAAAAAATCTGGTCTTTCCATTTTGTTTTAATTAAGTCCAATGAATCTTCTATTAGTTCGAATTATCAAACTATAGTATACGATTGAAAGAAATATTAAAAATCCTCCAATTATAGTACTTTGTGATGGAATTTCGTTAATACCTAAAATTGGTATCCAAACCCAAAAAATACCTCCAATCACTTCTGTTAAAGATAAAAGAGTTAACTCAGCTGCTGGTATGTGCTTAGATCCAATAGAGTATAAAATCAATCCTAAACAAACAAGTGTACCATGCGTTGCGAATAAAGCATGATTTTTTCCAGATGATAAAAAAGTTAAATCGTTAATTGTTAACATAAAAGCAGAGACTAAAGCACAAAACAATCCAGCAACTGCGACTGTAGTAAATTTTGGTGTATCTTTTTTCCATCTTAATGTAACTGAAAAAACTGAAAAACCTATTGAAGAAATAATACCAAAAATGAATCCTAAAATAGTATTTTTTCCAGTATTATCAATTGCCATAACTAAAATTCCAATAGCTGCGATAGCAATAGCAACCCATACATTTATAGAAATTTCCTCTTTTAGAAACATAAAACCAAGCAACGCTGTTATAAAAGGCATAGCTGCAAGACAAAGAAGAGTTACAGCCGCAGAGGTATTAGTTATTGAGTAAATAAAAGTGATCATTGCAATTCCGAGTCCTACACCTCCTACTAAACCTGAAATACCAATTTTTTTATAATTTTCAAAAAATTCATTTCCTTCTTCTAAATATAAAAATAAATTCAAAATCGTAAATATTACTATTCCTCGAGTAAATAAATATTGCCATGGAACTTGTTGAGCGTTATCAATATGTCTAACAACATAGGGTCCGAATGACCATAAAAGACCAGCTATCAAAACAACAGGGATAGCAACCTTTGCATCTTTAATATCAAGCATAACAATTTCTATTATTTATTAATTTTTTTAACAACAAAATTAATTTTTAGTTTATAAGAAATTTACACCAAAAGTTGTATGACAGTCTATGATATCCCCTTTTTTAAAAGTACTTTTACCATTTTTCAACTCCCCCCATACATTTGATGCTGCTAATGGTTTTATTTTGTAAGACTCTTGACCCTTAAAAATTCTAAATTCCAAAGATCCTTTTTTTGATACTTGAAGATCCCCTTTGATAAATCTCGTAAAATTTTTATTTTTATTGAATCCATTCATTAATTTTGCTCTTACAGATTCTGCACCTAAATATTTAATGGATTTAAAAATATAAGGTAAAACAAAAAATCTAAAACATGCTGCAGTGGATACAGGATTGCCTGGCAAACCAAAAAAGGCTGTGTTGGTATTTAACTTAGAAAATAGAATTGGTTTACCAGGTCTGATTTTTGAATTTTTAAAATGAAATCTACTTTTATATTTATTGATTATATTTGGGACAAAGTCATATTTTCCTGCTGAAACTCCTCCGATAGTCATAATTAAATCAATTTTATTTTTAATACTTTTTTTAAGTTCTTTATCAAATTGCTGTTCATCGTTATCTCTTAAAATTTTTTTTTCAATTATATCAATCGGTAAAATTTTTGAGAAAGTTTCAATGTATTTTCCATTTGAGTTTCGAACTTGCCAAGGAGAAATTTTTTTTTTATTGGTAATTTCATTTCCTGTTGGAAAAAAAATTACTTTTACTCTCTTTTTCACTTTAATTTTAGAAATGCCAAGTGTTTTTAAAACTAAAATATCTGAAGATTTTATTAAATCTCCTTCTTTTAAAATAATATGCCCTCTTCTAAAATCACTACCTTTAAATCTTATATGATTAAATTTTTTAATTCTTTTATCTATTAAAAGATACTTTTCTTTATTTTGTATAATTATGTTTGATTGTTCATAAGGGATAATGGTATCAAATGGTTTATTTATTATTGTACCTGTCATCACTTCTATACAGGAATTTTTTTTGATTTTTTTAATACTTGGATTATCACCTGCTGCAAAAGTTTTTAATATTTTAAACTTAATCTCATTTTTTTTATTTGCTTTAATAGTTTCTTTAGAATTTAAAGCAAAACCATCTAGAGCAGTATTGTTAGTTAATGGATAATTTAATTTACTATAAATATTTTCAGAACATATTCTATACAATGCATTCTTTAACAAGATTTTCTCTGATTTTATTTTAAGCCTAGATTTGTAAAGTATATTTAAAGCTTTGTTGTAAGAAATCATTTTAAATTTTTTATTTTTTCATTGATTAAATATTGCGCTATTTTAAAATAAATATAAAACAATTATAATTTTTTTTCAAAAAAATATTTTGATGGATCTACAAATAATCAATATTGCTGCTAATACAAAAAACGATAAAAAAATTAAAAATTTTACTCATAAAGCAAAATACAAAAATAGCTTATGTGGTGATCAAATAGAAATTCGTTTAATTGTGAAGAAAAATAAAATTTTTGATATAGGTTATCAAAGTCAGGCCTGCATTTATTGCCAAGCTTCTGCGAGTATTTTATCTAGATTATCGATGAATAAAAATTTAATAAACATTAATAAGCTTATAAATGAAGTTTTAGAGTATTTTAATCGTAAGAATCATTTTTTGTCTAAAGATACAAAAAGGCTCAAAAATATTTTAAATAAGGAAAATCATTCAAGAAAAAATTGCATTTTATTACCTTTCAAAGCACTAAAAAAAGCATTAAGAGCAAGCTATGAATAGAGAAAATATAATAAAATCGTTACTTGCTGGATTATTTTCTATAATAACTATAGGAGCCTTAACATACTTAACTTATAAAACCACTTTTGGACTATTTTTAGTTGCTTCATTTGGATCAACAATGGTTTTGTTGTATGGATATCCTGAGAGTCCATTTGCTCAACCAAAAAATATATTTTTTGGTCACTTAGTTACTGCCCTTATTGGTATATTAGTTTTAAATTTTTTATCATTGCCTTTATTTATAATAATCCCTATTGCAGTTGGGTTGGGAGTTGGTTTCATGATTTTATTAAATGTTACCCACCCGCCTGCTGGTGGAAACCCTATTATAGTAATAATTGGAAGTGTGTCTTATGATTATTTATTAAATCCAATTATATTAGGATCAATTATAGTTGTGGCTTTTGGGGTAATAATTAATAGATTTGTTTTAAAAAAGAAATACCCAAAGTAGACATTATTTAATTGCTTGCTGTTAAGTTTTTATGGTAAGCTTAAATGTAAACTAACAATAAAGATATTTTACAACACATTAATTAGGAGAATAAAATGAAAGTACTTTGTATATTGTATGATGATCCAAAGGGAGGAATGCCAAAGAGTTACCCGTTGTCACAACTTCCTAAATTAGAAAAATATCCAGATGGGATGACATTACCTAGTCCAAAAGGTAGAGATTATACGCCTGGACAATTACTTGGATGTGTATCAGGAGAACTTGGATTAAGAAAATTTTTAGAAAGCAATGGCCATGAGCTAATTGTAACAAATAGTAAAGATGGTGATGGATGTGAAGCAGATAAACATATTGTAGATGCAGATATAGTTATTTCACAACCTTTTTTTCCATATTACTTAACTAAAGAGAGAATTGCCAAAGCAAAAAACTTAAAGATGGCTATTACTGCTGGAATTGGATCTGATCACGTGGATTTACAGGCTGCAATGGATAATAAAATTGATGTTGTAGAAGTCACTTTTTGTAATTCAAGATCTGTTGCAGAACATATTGTGATGATGATTGTATCAATGGTAAGAGATTATCACAATCAACATAGAATTGTTAACGAAGGTGGTTGGAATATTGCTGATGCTGTTCAAAGATCTTATGATGTTGAGGGTATGCATATTGGTACGGTTGCTGCTGGAAGAATAGGATTAGATGCATTAAGAAAAATGAAACCATTTGATGTACATTTGCATTATTTTGACAGACACAAATTACCAGAGAGTGTTGAAAAAGAATTAAATCTTACGTTCCATGAGTCGGTAGAATCAATGGTAAAGGTATGTGACGTCGTAACTATAAATTGCCCACTACACCCTGAAACAGAAAATTTATTTGATGATGCTATGATAAGCAAAATGAAAAAAGGAGCATACATTGTCAATACCGCTAGAGGTAAAATTTGTAACAAAGATGCAATTGCAAAAGCACTTAAAAGTGGTCAACTAAGTGGATATGCAGGTGATGTCTGGTTTCCTCAACCAGCACCAAATGATCATATTTGGAGAACTATGCCAAATCATGGTATGACACCGCATACATCGGGTACATCTTTAACTGCGCAAGCTAGATATGCAGACGGTGTAAGAGAAATTTTAGAATGTTTTTTTGATGGTAAAGAAATCAGAAATCAATACCTAATCGTGAAAGATGGACAATTAGCTGGTATGGGAGCGCACTCCTACAGTAAAGGTTCAGCTACAAGTGGGTCTGAAGAAGCGGCAAAATATAAAAAAAAATAAGTAAAAATTTAAAACCCTAGAAATGTAAATTTCTAGGGTTTTACTCTAAAAATATTTTTTATTATGAAAATAATAAAAAAATTTTATAAACCATTTGTGATTACTTATGTTTTATTAAGTATAGCCCTTGGATCTTATCCTACATTTGATTTTTATACTTTCAAAGGTCAATTAATAATACTTGGTGTTTCAATATTAAATGGAGTTATGGGAATATTCGTCAAAAAATTATAGCACATAAGGTTCGTGTCTTACTTCGCTATTTAGAACCCTTTCAACAGAAAAAGCACTTATATCTATAGTTTGATAAGAACCTGTAGTTATCAATTCAGTTAATGCTCTCCCAATTCCTGGAGCTTGCATCAATCCTCTGCCTGTAAAACCTGTCGCCATATAAACATTTTCATATTTTGGATGTTTTCCTACAACAGCATTATTATCGAGTTTGTTGCAATCGTAATATCCAGCCCAACCCCCTGTTAATTTTAATTCTTCAAAGGCAGGTATTCTTTTAGCTAGCGCTGGCCAAACTAGCTCTTCAAAATCATTCCATGCAGGCTCTAAATCATTTGCATCAAATACTGAGATAGGTGAACCTGCTAAATATTCTTTACCTTCCGGCCTCCAGTAAACTCCAGTTGTTAAATCTCCAGTTAATGGCATTTCTGGAAAATGTTTTGGGCACTTTACTCTAAAGACTGTATGTTTTTGAGGAACAACTGGAATATCATTTAACAACTCTTTTGTCCAACATCCAGCTGCTGAAACAATTGTTTTTGCATTAATTTCGTTTAGGCTTTTTACCTCACCTTTAACAAATTCGGCTCCTAATTCAATTGCCTTACTTTTTAAAGCTGAATGAAACAAGAAAGGGTCTATCCAACCTTCCGTTTTATTGTCTGTAAAAGTTGCAGTCTCTATTCCATCTGAATTAATATATGGAAAATATTTTGAAAGCTCAGTTCCTCTAATATTTTTTGTACCCGCGTCGCATTCTTTATGATTTTCTAATGCTTTATATTGCTCATCAGCATGTTCCGGACCAAACATTAATAGATATCCGTTTGTAACCATACTTGCTGTTGGATTTGGGTTTTTTGCTGTTTTTAAGGTCTCTGAAATATTAAATATGAATTCTTTAGCAAATTTTCCTAATAAAATATTTTCCTTTTGAAAGAATTGTCTTCTAAATCCACCTAAAGACAATGGAAAAGAGGCATTTTTATAGGTTGGGTCTCTCTCAATAACTTTTACTTTTCGACCCTCTTTTGAGAGAAAATAAGCAGCAGAAGCGCCAATAATGCCTCCGCCTATTACAACTACATCATCCATACGAATTTATTACTAGCATAAATTAAAATAATAATTAAATACAATATTGCTTATGAATAAAAAAGTAGTGTGGATAACTGGCGCAAGTAGTGGTATTGGCAAATCATTAGCCTTAAAATTTGCTAAAGAAGGCTGGAATGTCGCAATCTCAGCTAGAAGAGAAAATTTACTAAATGAAATTTCCGAATCTAACCCAAATATAAAATCTTTTCCATTAGATGTTACTGATGAAAATAAGTGTAAAGATATATTTAATAAAATTAAACAACAGTTTGGAAATATAGATATTTGTTTTTTTTCAACAGGAACATGGAGTCCAAAAGAAGAGAAGGATATAGATGTTAAACAAATTGAAAATGTTTTCAAAGTAAATTTTTTTGGGACTTTATATTGTATTAAAGCTGTTGAAGAATATTTCAAAAATAAAAAAGATGGAATTATAACAATAGTTTCATCAATTGCAGGTTATAGAGGTTTACCAAATACCACAGGATATGGACCATCAAAATCTGCATTAATTAGTTTAGCAGAGAGTTTATATTTTGACTTTGAAAAACATAATGTAAGAGTATGTTTGGTTTCACCTGGTTTTATAAAAACACCAATGACAGATAAAAATGATTTTAAAATGCCATTTTTAAAATCTCCAGAGTTTGCAGCGGATAAAATCTATGAGGGATTAGTAAAAAAAAATAATTTTGAAATTCATTTCCCTAAGGAACTTACATTAACACTGAAATTTTTCAAACTCTTGCCAAGTAAATTATATTTTAATCTTGTAAAAAAAGGTACAAGGTTTCAAAAAAAAGATTAATCTTTTACAAAAACTACTGTTAGATCTGCAACTCTAAATCCAAATTTTGTCATCTTAGCTCTATTAATAGCTACTTTTTCATCTTGCATAAAAATCCAATCATCAAAAGTGATTTTCATTTCTTTGCCTTTTACAGGCACTAATAATACATATTCAAATTTAAATGCTGGCCCATATGAAAATCCTTTTGCTTTTCCGACCACATCTCCTGCTGTACCTTCATAATTATGTTCATCAATCTTATTAATTTTCCACTGTCTATTTTGAACTTCCCCATCATCCCAATTAAATATTTCATCTAAAATCAATTGTGTTCCATCCCATTTACCGTTTAAAATTGCTGAAAATTGTCTTGTGACTTTGCCTGATCTATTTTGTAAAATTCCCCAGGCCTTTACTTCGCCTGCTAAATATTCCTCAATTATTAATCTTGGTTTTTTATCTTTAAAATCTTCTGGTTTCATAGAGCTATTTGATGAACAACTTGTAATAAATTGAGTGATAATTATCAATAAAATTAAATTAAAAAATTTATTAATTCTCATAAATATTTATTTATTTTGTAGTGAGAATTGTATCAAATCAATATTTTTTGATTTAAAACCTGCCTCACAATAAGACAAATAAAAATCCCACATTTTTTTAAATGTTAAATCAAATCCTTGCTTAGAAATTAAATCCCATTTTTTAAGAAACTCATCTCGCCAAATTTTTAAAGTGTCAGAGTAATGTTCGCCATATGAGTTCATTAAATTAAGTTTCAAGCCATTTTTTGTTGATAGTTCCTCTAAACTATTTTTAGAGGGCAAAAAACCCCCTGGAAATATATATTTTTGAATGAAATCTTCTTTTGTTTTATATCTTTTATATAACTTGTCATCGATTACAATTGCTTGAATGGCAGCTGTACCATTAACTCTTAAATTATTTTTAATCGTTTTAAAATAACTGTCTAAATAGTTTTGACCTACTGCTTCAATCATTTCAATAGATACAATTGAATTATATTTTTCATTAACATCTCTATAATCTTTCAATTCAATATTAATTTTATGATTTAAATTATTTTTAAATATTCTTTCCTTTGCAAATTCATATTGTTTTTTCGAAATTGTAATACAGTCTAACTTTACATCTAAATTCTTTCCTACATATTCAGCAAATCCGCCCCAGCCACATCCTATTTCTAAAATTCTATCACCTGGTTTTGGTTGAATTAAATTAATTAATTTTAAATATTTATTATATTGAGCAGATTCTAAATCTTTTTTTTTACTATCAAATATTGCACTTGAATAAGTTAGAGATTTATCTAACCACAAAGAAAAAAAATTATTTCCTAGATCATAGTGTTTGGCAATATTTTTTTTGCTTTTATTTTTAGTATTTTTTATTAGAAAGTTCCTAATCAAATTAATTACTGAAAAATCAAATACACCTGAAAATTTATAAATTATATTAATATTTTTTGCTGTTAATTCTATTAAGTTTGAAAGATTATTCGTTTCAAAATCACCTCTCATATAAGCCTCTGCCAATCCTATACTTCCACTTTTAATTATTTTATAAGTGAAGCCAGGTTTGTTAATCTTTATATTAACATTTAGACCATTGGATTCTGTTCCAAAAATATATTTTTTATTATCATAATTTGTAAGTTCTAGTACGCCATGTTTAATATGCTTCAACATGCTAAAAACTATTTTGTCTGAAATATTATTTAAACTCATTTGTCTCAAAGGTTATTTTATTTAAAATTTTTATTTTTTTTTTTACTAATTTTACTTTTTTAAACCAAAGTTTGAATGCTTCAAAATGTATTGCAACTATTACTTTAAAAGTCATTAATGGATGTTTTAAATAGTTTAGTATAAGGTTTTTAGAGGTTAAATCTTGACTTACTCCATCTTGTGAAGCAAATAAAAGCTTACCTTCTTTATCGTGTTGATTTATTATTATAGATATTGAGTCTCCAGGTTTTGTAACACTAAAGTTATATTCACATTCCATATCAATAAAAGGCGACACATAAAACTTTTTATCACATTTGTTTTTTATTAATTTTTGATCTTTAGTTTCAAAAATATAAGTATGCTGTTCTCCAAATGTATTTTTTACTTCGTAAAAAATAGAAATTAATTCGTTGTTCTCATTATAAACATATAAAATTGAAAGTGGATTAAATACATAACCAAGTATTCTTGGATAGCACAGAATTTCTACTCTAAAATTATTAAATTTGATATTTTTTTTAACTAAGTTTTCTTTCACCCATTGTTTAACGTTACTTCCATCTCTATTTCCGTGATCTTTGTCGAAAAAACTAATTAAATTTAATCTATTATATGAAAAAAAATTTAAATTATTATTTATTTCTTTAATTTCATCTAAATCAATCAATAGACTAAATACTTTATACTTAAAATGATGTTTTTTAGGTTTAAATCTTGTGTGTATTACTTGGCCTGAATAAATCTTAGAGTACTTAATCATTAATTGACTTTAACATATCTATTGAAGATGTAATTCCATCTTCATGGAATCCATAACCAAAATAACTCCCACAAAATAACGTATTATTAACATTTTGAATTTTTTTCAATCTAGTTTGGTTTTCAAGTGCCAACTTATCATAATATGGGTGTGTAAACTTTACTTGTTTTAGGATTTTTTTTTTATCAATTTCATCAAATGGATTGAGTGATAAAAAAATATCTTCATTAAATTTTAAGTTTTGTAAAAGATTGAGCCAATATGTTACAGATGAATTTTCTCTAACATTTTTATTTAGTTTTGCATTCCAAGCACTCCATGCTTTTTTATTTTTGGGCATTTGATTTTTATCTGTATGAATTACAGCTAAATTACTTTTATATTTAAAGTTTGAAAGTAATTTTTTTTCATCTTCTGACGGATATTCTAATAGTGATAATGCTTCATCTGCATGTGTTGCGATTATTACTTTATCGTAAGTAAAGAACTCATTTTTTTCTCCATAAAATATTTCAACATTTTCTTTATATCTTTTGATTAAATTTATTTTATAATTTTTATAATATTCTCCACTTATTTTATTGAGTATTTTGTTAACGTATGTTCTGCTTCTATTTGAAACAGTATACCACTTAGGTCTATTTTTTAATTTAAATAAACCATGATTTTGGAAAAATTTTAAAAAAAATTTTAATGGCATTTGACTAGCTTCATAGGGTGGCATTGACCAAATTGCAGCAACCATTGGAATAATATGATAATCAATAAACTCTTTAGATAATTTTTCTTTATTTAAATACTCTCCAAGAGTTAAATTATTATTATCTACCTTGAAATTTTCATTTTTATTATAAAATTTTATTATATCAAAAAACATTTTTAAAAATTTTAAATTAAATAGGTTTGATATATTACAAAACATACCTGAAATACCTTTGCCACAGTATTCAAAATTTGTATCTTTCACCGACACTGAAAAAGACATATTACTTTCCTCTATCTCTATTGAATTATCTTCGAAAAAATTAATGAGATTAGGATAAGTTTTATAATTAAAAACTATAAAACCAATATCTGCTGATATTTTTTTATTATTTATATGAAGATCTAATGTGTGTGAATGACCTCCAAAATGATCATCTTTTTCAAAAAGGTCAACTTTATATTTTTTTGATAAGTAATAGGCTGCACTTAACCCGGATATTCCAGATCCAATTACTGCAATTTTCATTAAAAATTAAGCAGCATCTTCTTTAAACTCATCCATACTAGGACATGAACAAAATAAGTTTTTATCACCATAAACATTGTCAACTCTTGCAACAGGTGGCCAAAATTTATTTTCTTTTAGATATCCAGCAGGATAAGCGGCATCTTCTCTTGAGTATTTATGTTTCCATTCATTTGAAACTAATTCTACATCTGTATGTGGCGCATTTTTAATTGGATTATCAACTTTATCGTAATCCCCAGATTTTATTTTATCTATTTCTTTTTTAATTGTTATCAAGGCATCACAAAATCTATCTAATTCTCTTAGACTTTCACTTTCAGTTGGTTCTATCATCATAGTTCCAGCTACAGGCCATGACATTGTTGGAGCGTGAAATCCAAAATCAATTAGTCGTTTAGCTATATCTTCTTCTGTTATACCAGTATCATTTTTTATTGGTCTAATATCGATTATACATTCATGTGCTACATTTCCGTTTTTACCTTTATATAAAATTGGAAAATAATCTTTAAGTCTGTGTGCCACATAATTCGCATTAAGAATTGCATTCTCAGTTGCTATTCTTAAACCTTCTGATCCCATCATTTTTATATACATCCATGAAATTGCTAAAATACTCGCACTACCCCATGGAGCGGCTGAAATAGATCCTATTCCTGATGCTGGTCCACAATCTTTAATAACTGGATGATTAGGAAGAAATGGCTCTAAATGTCTTTTACAAGCAATAGGTCCCATTCCTGGTCCGCCCCCACCATGAGGAATACAAAAAGTTTTATGCAAGTTAATATGACAAACATCTGGTCCAAAATTTCCAGGTCTTGCTACGCCAACAAGTGCATTTAGATTAGCTCCATCCATATAAACTTGGCCACCATTTTTATGAATTAAATCACAAATTTCAGTAATTTTTTCTTCAAATACACCGTGTGTTGAAGGGTAAGTGACCATTAATGCAGCTAAATTTTCAGAATATTTTTCAGCTTTATTTTTTAAATCTTCGATATCAACATTGCCCTCTTTATCACAATTAACCACTACAACTTTCATGCCTACCATTTGTGCGCTTGCAGGGTTTGTACCATGAGCAGAACTCGGTATTAAACAAACATTTCTGCTATTGTTGCCATTCTCTAAATGAAATTTTCTAATGACCATTAATCCTGCATACTCACCTTGTGCACCTGCATTGGGTTGTAATGATACACCAGAAAAGCCTGTAATAGATCTCAGCCAATTCTTCATATCAGTAAATAAATTTCTATACCCATTCATTTGCTCTACTGGGGTAAAAGGATGTGGTTCTGAAAATTCTCTCCATGATACTGGTATCATTTCTGCGACAGCATTTAATTTCATCGTACAAGAGCCCAAAGCAATCATAGATCTATTCAATGCAATATCTTTATCCTCTAACTTTTTTAAATATCTAAGCATTTCTGTTTCCGAGTGGTAATTATTAAATACTGGATGATCTAAATAGCTCGATGATCTAAGTAATTTTTTTGGTAAGTTTGGCAAGCTTTCAGTTGGATTTTCTTTAATAGACTCTGCAGAATTAAATATTTTTAATAGCTGGTTAGCTCTGTAAACATTTTTTTTCTGGTCAAATGATATTGCCAGCATATCTGAATTTACTTTTCTTATGTTTACCTTTTGATCTAATGCATTTTGAAAAATTTTATCAGTTTTATCGCCTGTTTTTATAGTTACTGTATCAAAAAAACTTTCAGAATATAATTCATAGCCAGACTGTTTTAACTTATTGGCAAAATTATTCGCTAATTGTGAAACTCTTTCTGCAATATTTTTGATACCTTCGGGTCCATGATAAATTGCATAGGCCGCCGCAACTATCGCCAGAAGTGCTTGGGCTGTACATATATTGCTTGTCGCCTTATCTCTTCTTATATGCTGTTCTCTAGTTTGTAATGCTAACCTGAAAGCTTTATTTCCATGTCTATCAACAGATACACCAACTATTCTTCCAGGCATAGATCTTTTGTATTCGTCTCTTGTAGCAAAAAATGCTGCATGAGGACCTCCATACCCCATTGGAATACCAAATCTCTGTGAACTACCAACTGCAATATCCGCTCCAAGTTCAGCGGGTGTTTTGATTAATGCTAAAGATAAAAGATCACAAATCAAAATAGCTTTTCCATTTTTTTTATGAACTTTACTGATCATCTCGCTTGGATCTTTTAATTCACCTAGACTTCCTGGATACTGAATTATTCCACAGACTATATCTCCTGCAATATTTTCCAAATCTTTTTCATTCTTTCCTGTTATTATTTTTAAACCTAAAGGTTCAGCTCTTGTTTTAACGACATCAATAGTTTGTGGATGACAATTTTCTGATAAAAATACTATTTTACTATCTTTTTTATTTAATCTATGACTCATACCCATCGCTTCAGCAGCAGCTGTTCCTTCATCCAAAAGTGATGCATTAGCTATGTCCATACCAGTAAAATCAATGATCATTTGTTGAAAATTCAATAACATTTCCAATCTACCTTGAGCCACCTCTGGTTGATATGGTGTATAAGATGTATACCAGCCTGGATTTTCTAAAATATTTCTTAAGATTACATTAGGTATATAGGTTCCGTAATAACCCATTCCCATAAAGTTTGAATAAATTTTATTTTGTTTAGATATGTTTTTAAGTTTTCTAAGCGCTTCATACTCCGAATTTGGATCACCGATTGTTAAAGGCTCTTTAAAATGAATATTTCCAGGAACAGTATTTGATATTAGATCTTTAATATTCTTATATCCAAGCTGATCAAGCATTTTCTGTTGCTCTTGATCAGAATTTCCTATGTGTCTTCTAAAAAAACTTCTATTATTTTCCAACATTACTGACTACTTTCTTTCGCAAACTTATCATATTCATCTTTATTCATTAAAGTATCTAGCTCTTTAATATCTTTAATTTTTAATTTAAAAAACCATGCTTCTCCTTCAGGATCAGCATTTATCTTAGAGGGATCCTCTACTATTGCTTGATTAGCATCAATTACTTCGCCACTTATCGGAGTATAAACATCGCTTGCAGCTTTTGTTGACTCTACAACTCCAGCTGTACCATCTTTCTCTACAATCGAACCTTTTTCTGGTAACTCAGCAAAGACGATATCGCCTAACATCTCTGTTGCATGTTTTGTAATTCCTATAGTAGCTATATCTCCATCAAGCTTTAACCATTCGTGCTCTTTTGAATATTTTACATCAGACATTTAATTCTCCTTTGGCATAGTTTTTTTTGTAAAATGGTAAATTACATACATTTGCAGGTATTTTTTTTCCTCTTACCTCTAAAAATAATCTTGTATTTAAATTTGAATACTGTTTGTGAACATAGCCCATCGCTATTGAATGATCAACACTTGGACCAAAAGTACCACTCGTAATTTTTCCAATTTCTTTATCATCATTGCTAAAAATTTTTGTATTTCCTCTAGCTATAACTCTATTCTCTGGCTTTATTCCTACTCTAATTTTTTCTACACCTGATTGGATTTGTTTTTTAATAATTTCTGATCCAGGATAGTCTGTATCAATTCTATTTTTGGAAATCGCCCATTTGAGATTTGCTTCTATAGGAGTAGTGTTCTTATCAATATCATTGCCATAAAGACACAATCCTGCTTCCATTCTAAGAGTATCTCTAGCGCCTAATCCAATCATTTTAGATCCATTACTAAGCATTTCCTCAACAAATTTTTCTGCATAATTATTTTTAATAGAAATTTCGAAACCATCTTCACCCGTATACCCAGATCTTGTAATAAATATAGTAATATCTGAAAATTTAAAATTTCCTCCGTTCATAAATTTTAATTTACTTACTCCTTCTACTTTTCTTTCTAAAATATTTTTCGCCTCTGGTCCTTGTAGAGCAATTAATGAAAGGTCTTCCTTTAATTGTAAATCATATTTATTATTTAATTTTTTCTTAATTATTCTTAAGTCATCCTCTTTACATGCAGCATTAAGTATTATTAAATAACCTTCTGAAATTTTAGTTATTATTAAATCATCGTAAATACATGCATTCTCATCCATTAGAAAAGAATATTTGCTTTGATTTAGATTTAATTTTTTTAAGTCTATTGGGAAAATATTTTCAAGATCTTTGGTTAGATTTTCTTTGCCGTAAATAAAAAGTTGCCCCATGTGAGATACGTCAAAAATTCCACAATTAGATCTCGTAAATTTGTGTTCTTGGATAATTCCATCTTTATACTGAATCGGCATTTCATAGCCAGCAAACTCTACAAGTTTAGCGTTATGTTTTTTATGAAGATTATATAAAGATGTTTTTTTTTTCATATTAACTCTTTCGCCCCCTCTGTCTATTGGCCTGAGAGTTTTGCTCCTTCGGCAAGAACTTTGGTTCTTTTTCCAGAGTTAATATGCGCGGTCCTTTTGCCTGAGAGATTCCGGGGTGGTTGCTCCTTCGGCTCTACATTGAAGTAGTCTCTTCCGCAGGCTTAATATAGCATAAATTTATTAATTTACTTCTTTTTTTATAAAAAATTTGCTTCCAAATTGAAGCAGAACAGCAAATAAAACAATTGATCCACCAATCAGGACAATCAAAGGTGGCTGCTCATTTATAAATATCCAGGCCCAAAGAGGTCCAAAAATTGCCTCTGACATCATAATGATTCCTACTACGGCAGAGGGAGTTGTTCTTGCACCAATAGTTATAAAAATAAAACCAAAACCTACTTGAAAAAAACCTGCTAAAAAACCTAAAAATATATCATGCAAAGAGATATCTACTCTTCCAGCTACCACATATCCTATAATCATAGCAACAACTCCGGCTATGAGTTGTAGAGGTATCATGTCTACACTAGGATATTTTCTAACAATAATAATAAGTACAGCAAAAGAGATTGGCATTATAAATGCAATAACATTTCCCATCATTTGTCCTGAGGTCAAAGAATCTCCTAACATAAGTATGATTCCAGAAATAGCTAATATTATTGAAACTAAAGTAATTTTAGAAATAATTTCTTTGAGAAAAAGATATCCAAAAATAGCAAGAAATAAAGTTTGTGTTTGAATAATAAAATTAGCATTCGCAACAGTTGTGTTATACATGGCAAATACATAACTAAAAAAACCACAGCCTAAAATAATACCTCCTATAAGTCCTGGAAGACCAGAATTTATAAAAGCTTTAAAAAACTGTCTTTTATATGTGATTGATAAAAAAATAATAATAACAAAGCAAAAAAATACAGATCTCCAGAATAGGATCTGCCATAAATTTGCACCTTCAAATGATTTTACGATCAATCCACCAAAACTTAAAGTAATTGCTCCTAAAAAAACAAGGATAAATCCAGGTACCTTAAATAATATATTCATTAGATCTGATTAATTAAATTATCAGTCTCAAGTTTATAAAATTTAAATAATTTTTCAGCTTCCTCTAAACTTACTTGTTTAAATTTTATAATTGAACCCGGCATCATTTGAACAAGTTTATCGAAATCTGCACTTATTATATTTGCAATTTTTGGGTAACCACCTATTGTACCATGATCAGAGAGCATAATTATTGGATTGCCATCACTTGGAACTTGGATTACTCCTTTTACTAGACCTTCAGATTTAATATTTGAATTAACAACATTTTCTAAAACTTGACCCTCTAATCTCATACCCATCCTGTCAGATAATTTTGTAACTTTGAACTCTTTATTAAAAAAAATATTTTTTGATTTTTCTGAAAAAAAATCAAAGTTTATTGATTTTAAAACTCTTATATACTCAATTTTAGAATTTACATAATTTAAATTAGTTATTGTTAATTTTTTTTTTTTATGGTCGATATCAATTTTTTGATTATTAGATAGTTTTTCCCCATTATTTGAGCCAATTTTTGCTTTTGTATTTATGGAGTAACTGCCCCAGGTTTTATCCAGAATAAAATCTTCACTGATTGAAATATAACCATAAACTGATTTGTTTGTAGATTGTATATCAATTTGATCATTATTTTGGATAAGATATACATGGTAAGGTTCCCCATTTATCTGTTTTTTGTTTTCTCTAAAAATTTGAAATTTAACATCGCCTGTAATGACTATAAATATTTCCTCACCTTGATATTTTAATAATGGACCTTGATAAGCAAACTCAATAACAGGTGAATTTAAATTTTTTTTTAATAATGCATTTGCAATTTTATAGTTTCTTTTATCCATCGCTCCGCTTACTGGAATGCCAATATGATTAAGATTTTTTCTTCCATCATCTTGAAACGTTGTATTTATCCCTGCTCTCTCAACTTCGAAATAATTATTTTTTGATTTTATCATATTCATCTTGTGATATTTGTTTAAATTTAACTGTATCTCCAGGATTAATTAAAGCAGGATTTTTTTGATTATTTTTATTAAAAATGTCTAAAGGGGTGTTGCCAATAATATTCCATCCACCTGGACTTTCATAGGTATAAATATTGCAAAACTGCTCTGTTAATCCTATAGATCCTTTTGGAACCTTTACTCTGGGTGTCTCTAATCTTTTTGCCCTAAGTTTCTCACTTACATCACCTAAAAAAGGCATGCCTGCAATAAAACCAGTCATGTAACAAAAATATTCTTTACTAAAAAAAATTTCTAATATTTTATCGTATTTTATCTTAAGAATTTTTTCTAACCGATTGTGATCTAGTGTGAAATTTTTTTGGTTACATATTGGTATTTCAATTAATTTTTTTTTATATTCATTTTCCTTTTTGATTTCTAAATTCTCAATTATTTTTTTTACTTGAAAAAAATTTGTAACATTTAAATCAAAAGATATAATTAGCTTATTATATGAAGGTGTAATATTTGTAATTCCTTCAATTTTTTTATTCTTTAGATTATTAAAGTAGCTTATTACATTACTATTAATTTCTTTATTAACGTCTTTACCAAAGTCACAATATACTGACGCATCTCCAAGATTTAATATATTTTTAATCATCCTATGTTATAATGAATTTTTAAAAGCTATGGAAATTAATATCAACTGTGATTTAGGAGAAAAATCAAAGCTCCATAATAACGAAAATGATCCCTTTCTTTTAGGTATTGTCAACTCTGCTAGTATAGCTTGTGGGTATCATGCTGGTGATGAGGAAACTATGGATCAGGTTGTAAAAATATCAAAAGAAAATAATGTTAGTATAGGAGCGCATCCATCATTTAATGATCCAGAAAACTTTGGTAGAAAAAGAATGAATTTATCTTCTTCAGAAATAAGAAAATTAATAATTGATCAATATGAAATACTTCAAAGAATTGCATTTAACCATAATGAAAATGTTACTCACGTCAAACCACATGGAGCTTTAAATAATATGGCATGTGAAGATATAGAATTAGCAACTACTATTGCCAAGGCTGTTCATGATATAGACAAAAGTATGATTTATCTTGTACCAACTGGATCTAAAATGGAAATAGCAGCAAAGAAGTTAAATATGAGAATAGCTTGCGAAATTTTTGCTGATAGAAATTATGAAGATGATGGAAATCTTGTCTCAAGATCAAAAAAAAACGCGTTAATTATTGATCCAGAAATAGCAAAAAAGCATGTTTTAAGTATGGTGAAAAACCAAGCGATAAATTGTCTCTCTGGAAAGCAGATACCTTGCGAAATTGACTCAGTATGCATACATGGGGATAATAAAAGTTCATTAGATACTGCAAAATCTATTAAATTAAATTTGGAGCAAAATGGACTAATGTTAAAACCTTTAAATAAAATGGAGAAGTTTAAATAATTATGAAAAATATATTAACTACGATTTTACTTGTTTTCATACTTTCTCAACCATCATTCTCAGCAGGTTCAAGTGGTGATGGAGGAGATTCTACAACTGATTATGAAAAAGCTGTTAAATTGATAAAACAAGCAAAGAAATATGAAACAAAAGGTAAAACTGCAAAAGCTGAAAAGAGATACGAAAAAGCACAAAAGTATTTAATCAAGTCTAATAAAAAATTTCCAAATAACGCTGATACACTAAATTACTTAGGTTTCACAACAAGAAAGCTTGGAGATTTTGAGAGCGGCGAAAAGTTTTACTTAGAGGGTCTAGCAATTAAACCAAACCATATTGGTATTAACGAATATTTAGGCGAATTGTATGTTGCCACAAATAGAATTGATTTAGCCAAAGAAAGACTGAGTATATTATCAGGTTGCAATTGTGAAGAGTACCAACAACTAAAAGAAGTTATTGAAGGAACTAAAAAATCTAAGTATTAATAAAGAACTTTGGTTGAAGAACTTGTAATAATAATACAAATTATATTTATTGATATAATTTTAGCTGCAGATAATGCAATAATAATTGGATTAATTGCAGCTAACTTTGTCCCAAAAAACAGAAGGCAAATAATACTGTGGGGAGTTGGTGGGGCCTTAATCTTTAAAATTATATTTGCTTTATTCGCTACCTACCTATTTAAATTCTATTTTATCAAGATTTTAGGTGGATTGCTTTTAATATGGATCGTTAATGATCTTAGAAAAGATCTTTTTGAAATTAAAAAAGTTAAGTCACCAACTAAAACATCAAAAGAACCATCTTATATACAAAGTGTTTATAAAGTTCTTTTTGCAGATATAACAATTAGTTTTGATAATGTAATTGGTGTTGTTGGTGCTGCAAAAGGTAATTTTGAATTTATGATATTTGGCCTTGTTTTGTCTGTAATTTTAACCGGAGCACTTGCAACCGTTCTTGCAAATTATATTCAAAAGCATTTGTGGATTGCTTATGTAGGTTTAGGCTTCATTTTAATTGTAGCATTACAACTAGTAATTGGTGGATTGGCTGATTTAGAAATATTAAAAATAAATGAACAATTTTTAAAATATTTTTAATAGGAATATTTTTTTGTAGGGTATTTGCCTGTTTTTACCTCATGTTTAAACTTTATTACTGCAGTATTTATTAATTTTTTAATATCTATATATTTTTTTACAAACTTAATTTTAGCATTTGTTAATCCTAAAATATCATCTGTAACTAAAACTTGACCATCACAATGAATTGAGGCACCTATACCTATTGTGGGAATTTTTACCAATTTTGTTATTTTTTTTGAGATATCACCATAAACACACTCTAAAACAATTCCAAATGCACCACTTTGCTCTAAAGCATGGGCATCTTTTATTAGTTTCCTTTTTTCTATTTCGTTTTTACCTTTTGATTTGAACTTGCCTTTAGTTGTCTGCGGAGTAATACCTATATGACCTAAAACGGGTATTTTATTTTTTACTAAATGACGTACTATCTCTTTAACTCTTGTTCCCCCCTCAATTTTGACTGCATCGCATTTAGTATTTTTTAAAGCTATTTTTGAATTTCTAAGAGCTTCAGATTTGTTTCTATAAGTGTTGTAGGGAAGATCAATAACTAATAGACTTTTTGTTACACCCACCCTTACACTTTTTGTATGCTCAATCATCATTTTTAAATTAACTTTTCTTGTGGTTTTAAAATCATAAAGAACCGACCCTAAAGAATCTCCCACTAGTACAATATCTACGTGTTTATCTATTATCTCCGCGATATTTTTTGAATAGGCTGTTAGGCAAACAATTTTGGATTTATTTTTTTTATTAAGAATTTTTTTAATTTTAAAATTCATATTATTAATAAGTTTAAACTTATTTTACGACTCATTTTTGGTATCAAAATTTTTTAATTTTTCGTCTATGAGAGACATTTTTAAACATAAATTTAAACATACTTTTTCAAATTTCTGTTTTAATTCATTTACTTTCGTGAAATTAGAGCGCTCAATCTCTATATTCATCAAAAGAAATATTGCCTCTTCATTTTTAGGATCTAACAAAAGAGTTGTATTTAGGTTTTTCTCCTCTTCTTTCAAATTTTCCTCTATTTTGAAGATTTTGGCTAAAAATAAATATGAGTTTGCTTTTTTAGGATTAAAAACAATATCTCTTTGAAATAAAAATTTTGACTCTTCATATTTCTTGCTTTCGTACAATTTTTTGGCTTTAGTGAAAAAATCATCCTGTGAAAAAGCATTTTCTAAAATAAATAAACTTAAAACTAATAATAATGAAAATCTTTTAATCATTTATATAAATAATACTTATTATAAATTACCTTACTTCCTTGAATTTTTTTTATTTCTAGTAATTATATTCTTTTATATACAATTCTTTTGTAAATAAAAGTGATCTATCTTAACTTTTTACAAATTATAAAACTTTCTTTCGACTCTTTTCTGCTTGAGGGTGGTTTATAAATATTTATTTCCTTAAATACCAATTTTGCCTCGCTAACTATTTCGTTAAATACAGATCCCATAAATATCTTTGATACAAAAGAACCGTTTGGTTTAATCTGATCTTTAGCAAATCTCAGGGCTTCCAAGCTCAACTCACCTGTAACTACAGAGTCTAAATTTTTATTTCCAGTAGTATTTACAGCCATATCGGACAAAACGAGATCAACTTTTTCACTAAAATACGTAATGATTTTTTCTTTTGAACTTTTTTCATTAAAATCCCCAACAATTTGATATGAGTTACCGATTGGCTCCATTTCTTTTAAATCTATGGATAATAGTTTACATTTTTTATATTTCTGAATTACAAATTGTGACCATCCCCCTGGAGCAGCACCTAAATCAATAACATATAAACCATTTTTAAGAATCTTATATTTATCGTTGATTTCTTGTAATTTGTAAACCGCTCTTGACCTAAATCCTTCTTGTTTTGATTTTTTAACATAAATATCTCTGTGTTGTCGATTGATCCACTCTTTTGATGTTTTGTTTTTTCTCAATTAGATGAATACCTTAAACTTTTTGAAACTTTATTTTTGTCCAACGTCTCAACATCTATTTCAATAGACTTATCTATTCTCATGTCTTTTCCATCTCTCCAGATGCCAGCTGCAAGATGCATAATACCTATTGGAATGTTTGGTAGAAAAGGTTCTACAAATTTACTTTTACCTTCATCAAATTTTGGAAGTAAATTACTTGCAATCCAATTACAGTTTATTGGCAGAAATTCTGTTTCAACTTCATCAATATAAACACTCATATTTATTGCCAATCCTTCAGAACCAAATATTTGTCCTGCGCTTAAAGTTTGTTTTAAATTTTCCTGCCAGACTTTCCAACATTTTGAATTTTTTTCTAAAGAAAAAACACCTATATTTATGTGGGGGGCAAAGGCTAATTTTCTAGCTTTCTCAATTCCAATTTTAGAACTTACCGCATGCTTAAAATTTTGAGATTTTATTACTGCTAATCTGCCAAAAAGCCATTTTACTTTTGACATTATTCTATAGCCAGGTGCCATTGTTTGAGTAATTCCAAGCTTACCATTCTCGCAAGCTTTAAAATAAAGTTCAATTGATGACCACTCTTGGACCCAAGCATCACAATCAATCCATAAATACTTTTTATAACTAGGGAAATAATTAGGAAGAAAAGCTCTTGAAACTTGGCTTTTTAACCATTCCTTTCCCTTAACTTTAAATCCAGGTACTTCAATATCCCATTCTGCATTTTTTATTTCATCAACTTTTGACGAAAGAATTTTTTTTTGTTCTTCTGTTAGTCCAGCATCAAGTATACATATTGCAATAGATTTTGATTGATCAAATATTTGAATTGAGTCTATTAACTCATTTAAAAGTTCAAAATAATTTGAGTCAGCTAGTGAAATTATCGTATTTTCTTTCATTAAAGTATATCTTCATGATCATCGCTATCATCAAATTGTGTCGAAAATTTTTTCTTTAATGATAGATAATGTATAAAACTTATAGGTATAATCAAAAGATATATTAAAGCTGAAATTAAAATAGTATTAAAAGTAAAAATAAGCAGCAACCCAAAAAATAGTACTATACTAAAAAGCAGGAATATTGTTGTACTTCTTTTAACTACTATTTTCTTAAGTGAGTATGTTGGAATTTTGCTTATTAAAAGTACAGAAATAATTAGAAATAAAATTGGAACAAATAAATTATAGTTTAAATTAACAAACTGAATTTCACTGAAACTATATATAAGTGGTATTAAAACCAAAATACCTCCTGCTGGTGATGGCACCCCTTCAAAAAAATTATCTTTCCAAGATGGTTCGGAATTGGAGCTAATATTAAATCTTGCCAATCTCAATGCTACACAAACAACATAAATTAAAGAAATTAACCAACCTATTCTTCCCAAATCTTTCATGACAAAGAAATACATTATAAATGCTGGTGCAACTCCAAAACTTATTACATCTGTAAGAGAATCTAGTTCTTTTCCAACCTTTGACGCTCCACCAATTAATCTTGCTATTCTTCCATCCAAGCCATCGATAATACCTGCAACAATAATTGATATAACTGCCATTTCAAATTTACCATCAAATGCAAATTTAATTGATGTAAGTCCAATACAAACGCCCACTAAAGTAAAAATGTTAGGCAATAAAACTCTTGGATTTTTTGGTTGTACAATTTTAAAATTCTTTTTAGATTCCATTTATCTTTTTGCTAATAATGTTTCACCTGCTAGTGATTTTTGCTCTAACTTTACAAGAGGTTTATAATTTTCAAAATATATATCTGCTCTACTACCAAATCTAATCATGCCAATCCTTGATCCTTGTTGAATTACATCATCTTTAGAGCATTCAGTTACAATTCTTCTAGCAATTAAACCTGCTATTTGAACTACAATTATATCTTCACCAAAAGAGTTTTTAATTTTATAGTAACATCTTTCATTATCTTCGCTTGCTTTATCCATAGAAGCGTTAATAAATTTTCCAGCTACATAATTTATTTCTGAAATTGAACCTGAGCATGGTGATCTATTAACATGACAATCAAACACATTCATAAAAACACTAATCTTTGTCATTTTTTTATTTTCTAAGCCTAATTCTTTTGGTCCATTAACCTCTTCGACTTTAATTATCTCTCCATCAGCTGGGCTTACAAGATAATCTTCGCTATCAATTGATTTTCTTTCTGGATCTCTAAAGAAATAATAACACCAGATAGTTAACAACACACCTATGTGTCCTAGAGAAGAACTAATAAAATATAATACTAATGTTGCTAATCCGAATATAACTAAAAACTTATATCCCTCTGCGTGTATTTTTGGAAAAACTTTACTTATCATAACCTTTATTGCTAATTTTTTTTAAACATGTATATAAATCACTGTCTATTAAAAGATATACCTAAAATATGAGCAAAATTAAGGTTAAAAACCCTGTCGTCGAATTAGATGGCGATGAAATGACCAGAGTTATTTGGGAATTTATTAAAAATAAACTAATCCTTCCTTATTTAGATATTGGCATAGAATATTACGATCTTGGTATGGAAAGTAGAGATAAAACTAATGACCAGATAACTGTTGATAGTGCCAATGCTATAAAAAAAACTGGAGTTGGAATTAAATGCGCAACAATAACGCCTGATGAAGGAAGAGTAGAGGAATTTAAATTAAAAAAAATGTGGCGTTCGCCAAATGGTACAATAAGAAATATAATTGGTGGAACAGTATTTCGAGAACCAATTATTTGTAAAAATATACCAAAATTAGTTCCTTCTTGGACAGATCCAGTTGTAATTGGAAGACATGCATTTGGTGATCAGTATAGAGCAACCGATTTCCTAGTTCCAGGAAAAGGTAAATTAGAACTTAAGTGGACATCTGAAGATGGCGATGATGAAAAAAAATTTGAAGTATTTAATTTTACAGGACCAGGAGTAGCATTATCTATGTACAATTTGGATAAATCAATTGAGGATTTTGCCAGATCTTGTCTAAATTATGGATTGATTAAAAAATGGCCAGTTTATCTTTCAACTAAAAATACAATTTTAAAAAAATATGATGGTAGATTTAAGGATATTTTTGAGAAAGTTTTTCATGAAGAGTTTAAGTCTGATTTTGAAAAAAATAAAATAACTTACGAACATAGATTAATCGATGATATGGTTGCTTGTGCTATGAAATGGAGTGGAAAATATATTTGGGCATGTAAAAATTATGATGGAGATGTTCAATCAGATACAGTTGCACAAGGTTATGGATCTTTAGGATTAATGACAAGTGTATTATTAGCTCCCGACGGAAAAACAATGGAAGCAGAGGCAGCACATGGAACTGTAACAAGGCATTATAGAATGCATCAACAAGGTAAAGAAACTTCAACAAATCCAATTGCATCAATCTTTGCATGGACAAGAGGTTTAGCGCATAGAGGAAAGCTAGATAACAATAATGAATTAATTAATTTTTCAGATACACTAGAAAAAGTTTGTATAGATGCAGTTGAAGGTGGATTAATGACAAAAGACCTAGCAATCCTATTAAGTCCATCTACGAAATTTTTAACTACTAATCAATTTTTAGATGAGTTAGATGGTAGATTAAAAAAAAAATTAAATTAAAGATTTAAGATTATCTAAAGCTTCATCTATTTTTGAGCTATCAACTCCACCAGCTTGAGCAAAATCTGGCCTTCCACCGCCACCTTTTCCTCCAATAATCTCTGAAC
>CACOPK010000006.1 GCA_902629075.1 uncultured Pelagibacteraceae bacterium
AAAAATTGATGATGATCACAGTTTAAAAAATATTAATGGAAAAACTTCAATAAAGAATAACAAAATTTATAAAGTTAATTTGTCAGCTAAATTTGATAATGACAATAATTTTAATTATACAAAAGATGAAATTGACGGCAAGAAAGTTACAACAATTTACTCTGATATAGCCAAACCATTTGTAAAAAAATTTGATTTTATAAAAGGATTTGAAGATGGAAAATTAGATTATACTTCCACTGAAGTTAATGAAGACCTGTCTAAATCTGAATTAAGAATATATAATTTTAAACTTCAAGATACCCCTATATTAACAAAATTATTATCACTCGCATCTTTACAAGGAATTGCTGATTTATTAACTGGCGAAGGTATAAGATTTAATGAATTCGATATGTACTTCGATAATACTAAAAATTTAATTACAATAAACGAAATTTATGCACTAGGTCCAGCAATTTCAATTTTAATGGAAGGCTATGTAGAGAAAAATAAATTAGTTAGTTTAAGAGGAACTCTAGTTCCAGCAACTACAATCAATAAAACTATTGCTAAAATACCATTGGTTGGAAATATTCTAGTAGGTGATAAAGTTGGAGAAGGCGTTTTTGGTGTTAGTTTTAAAATTAAAGGCCCTCCAGAAAATTTAGATACTAGAGTTAATCCAATAAAAACTTTAACGCCAAGATTTATTACTAGAACTTTGGAAAATATTAAAAAAACTAATTAATTTCTATCTTGTAATGTTTTTTTTTTCCAATAGATAATTTAAAAAAATTTTTTTTTTCTAAACTTATTTGTGAGCATAGTACATCTTTATTAATTTTCACATTATTAATTTTTATACCATCATTTTTAATTAATCTCTTAATTTCGCTTTTTGAACTTTCTAATTTAGTAGAAATAATTAAATCCGATAAATTTTTATTTTTTATTTCATTTTGATTTACTTTTAGTATTGGTAATCCTTCATCAGAAGAATTGTCAGAAAATATTTTTTTAGCTTGATTATAACATTTATCAGACTCTTCTTTTCCGTGAAGCATGCTTGTTGCGTGATTTGCTAATAAAATTTTAAGTTCATTTATATCTTCATTTTTCTTTTTTTCTATTTCTTCAAGAGAAATATCAGTAAAGATTTTTAAAAACTTAAATAAATCTCTATCATCAACGTTTCTCCAAAATTGCCAATAATCATATGGTTTAAGTAAATCTTTGTCTAACCAAATAGCTCCACTTTCGGTTTTACCCATTTTTGCACCTGAGGCCAAAGTTATCAATGGGGTAGTAAGACCAAACACTTCTTTAGAGGAATGTCGTTTTACAAGCTCAACTCCATTAACAATATTTCCCCACTGGTCTGATCCCCCGATTTGAAGTGAGCAATTATGTTTTTTGTTTAATTCTAAAAAATCATATGCTTGTAAAATCATATAATTAAATTCCATGTAGCTTAACGACTGTTCTCTTTCTAATCTTAATTTAACACTATCAAAACTCAACATCTTATTTATAGTAAAATGTTTTCCAATGTCTCTTAAAAACGATATATAATTTAAATTTTTAAGCCATTCATAATTATTTACAAATATTGGCGATGTATCATTATTTTCTGTAGTTAAATATTTTTTTAATATTTTTTCTATATTTTTAATATTTGTTTCAATTATTTTTTCATCGAGAATTTGTCTTGTTTTATCTTTACCAGATGGATCGCCTATCCTTGTTGTCCCACCCCCCAGCAAAACAATAGGTTGATGGCCATGTTTTTGAAGCAGTCTTAGACACATTATTTGCATTAGGCTTCCTACATGAAGACTTTGTGCCGTACAATCGAATCCTATGTATGCTCTTATCTTTTTATTATCAAGAAGATTGTTTAACTCTTTATCATCAGTGCATTGATAAAAATATTCTCTATCACGGAATTCTTGTAAAAATTTATTCATACAGTTAAACTAGGTTATACTTATTTATATTTAATCAACAATCAATATGGATAAAAATATTATAGCATTAGGTTTAATGAGCGGAACCTCAATGGATGGAATAGACGCCTCACTAATTAGATCTGACGGAGAAAAATCAATAGATATAATTGGAAATCTATATCTTAAATACGACCCAGAATTGAAAAATGATCTCTTTCAATTTATTGAAAAAATAAATTCTATTAATGATTTAAAAATAAATTTTGAGAAATATAGAGAGTTGGAAAGAAAAATTACAATAAAGCACTCTGAATTAACATCCCAAATATTTAAAAAATTTAATATTAAAGCAGATATTATAGGTTTTCACGGACAAACAATTTTACATAGACCATTTGAAAAATACTCAATTCAAATGGGAGATGCAAATTTACTATCAAAATTATTAAACTTAGATGTAATTTATAATTTTAGAAAAAATGATATAGAAAAAGGAGGTGAAGGAGCACCGCTAACACCAATTTATCACCATAATTTAAAAAAAAAATTAAATTTAAAAAACAATGTTTTATTTTTAAATATAGGAGGAATTGCAAATTATACACTTTCTAAAGATAATTATTTTTGTGCTAAAGACGTAGGACCTGGTAATTGCTTAATGGATGCATATATAAAAAAAACTCAAAATATAGAATTCGATGAAAATGGAAATCTTGCTGCTTTAGGAAAAATTGATAAATCGTTGATTAATAATGTATTGGATCATTATTTTTATAATTCATTAAAAAAAAATTCTTTAGATATAAAAGATTTTGATATGAATTTTATCAAAGGGCTCTCAATAGAAGATGCTTTAGCAAATTTAAATTATTTTTCTGCTAAATTAATTTCTGAAAATATTAAAAAGGATTTAAAAGATAATTATGATATTATTTTATGCGGGGGTGGAAGAAAAAATAAAACTTTAGTTTCAAATTTGAAAAAATTTTTAAATAAAGAATTTTATAATATTGATAAATTTGAAATTGATGGTGATTTTGTAGAATCCCAAGCTTTTGCTTATTTAAGTATAAGATCATTATATAAAATGGATATATCATTCCCAGAAACAACAAATGTTAAGAACGCAATAACAGGTGGCGAATTAATTAAATCAGCTTAGAATAAAGCTGATTCCTTTGAAATATATTTATTTAAAGATTTTTTAAGATGATCTTCTGATTTAGAAAAAAAATGATTTGCATCAACTATTTGTTCAAAATTTATATTTATACCTTTCTGATTAGATAGTTTATTTTTCAATTCATCAATAGATGATGAAGACACCAATTCATCTTTTTTTCCACAAACAATTAATCCAGATGTTGGGCATGGACTTAAAAAACTAAAATCGTAAACATTTGGTTGTGGAGAAATAATTATGAATCGATTTATTTCAGGTCTCCGCATTAGTAACTGCATTGCAATTAACGAACCAAAAGAAAAACCAGCTATCCAACATTGGGAGTTATCAAAATTTTCTCTTTCTACCCAATCTAAAGCCGCCGCCGCATCTGCTAATTCTCCTTGACCGTTATCAAATTCACCATCACTTTTACCGACTCCTCTAAAGTTTACTCTACAAACAGAAAATTCATTCTCCATAAATGTATTAAAAGTTTCCACAACTACTTTATTATTCATTGTTCCACCGTATTGTGGATGCGGATGAAGAATTAATGAGATTGGTGATGTTTTTTTTTTACTTTTGTAATACTTTGCTTCTAATCGACCCGCTGGGCCAGGTATAAATGTTTCTACTACTTTGTTATCCATTGTAATTGATTATTAATCTCAAAAAAAATTTATATTTTTCTATCAAAATAGAGCGACAAATTGCAAGAACTAAAATTGATACCAAACTTGACTAATTTAGTCGGGTATATATATAAGTAGCAAAATATATAATAAATATGCGGTTAAATACTAAATCTAGGTATGCTGTAATGGCTCTCGCTGATATGGCGAGTTTTAAAGAAAATAAACCAATAAGCCTTAGGGATATTTCTTTAAGACAAAGTATTTCATTACAATATTTAGAGCAGATTTTTTTGAAATTAAAAAAAAATAACATAGTAAAAAGCATCAGGGGATCTAGCGGAGGTTATGTCTTGTCAAAAAATGCAAGCAATATCAAACTATCTGAAATTTTTTTAGCATTAGATGAAAAAGTAAAAACTGTTGGATGCGATAAAACTTCAAAAAAAGGATGTAACGGAAGATCTGCAAAATGTATTACTCATAACTTATGGGATGAGTTAGATATTCATATTAATGCTTTTTTTGATAACAAAAAATTAGAGGATTTAATTAGAAATTAAAGATGAGAGAAAAAGAATTAGAAAAATTGAAAGATTATAAATATGGATTTTCTACTGATATAGAGAATTTTAAATCACCGAAAGGTTTAAACGAAGAAGTCATAAAATTTATTTCAAAAGTAAAAAAAGAGCCTCAATGGTTATTAGATTGGAGACTTAAAGCTTTTAATAGATTAAAAGTTCTAAAAGAACCAAATTGGCAAAAACCCAAATATCCTAAAATAGATTATCAAGATTTATATTATTATTCAGCTCCAAAAAGCTTTAAAGAAAAACCAAAAAGCCTTGATGAACTTGATCCTAAGCTTTTAGAAACTTATAAAAAACTTGGAATTCCTTTGCAGGAACAAAAAAGATTAAATGGAATTGCAGTGGATGCAGTTTTTGATTCTGTTTCGGTTGCAACAACTTTTAAAGATAAACTTACCGAAAAAGGTATTATTTTTTGTTCAATATCTGAGGCAGTACAAAAATATCCAGAATTAGTTAAAAAATATCTTGGTACAGTTATACCTATAACTGATCATTTTTTTGCAACATTAAATTCCGCTGTATTTACTGATGGATCATTTGTATATATTCCTCCAAATACTAGATGCCCAATGGAACTCTCTACTTACTTTAGAATCAATGCCTCAGATACAGGACAATTTGAGAGAACTTTAATTATTGCTGATAAAGGTAGTTACGTAAGCTATTTAGAAGGATGCACAGCCCCTATGAGAGATGAAAATCAATTGCATGCGGCAAACGTTGAACTTATAGCACTAGATGATGCAGAAATAAAATATTCAACTGTTCAAAATTGGTACCCTGGAGACAAAGACGGAAAGGGAGGAATTTATAATTTTGTTACAAAAAGAGGCTTGTGTAAGGGAATTAATTCCAAAATTTCATGGACACAAGTTGAAACAGGATCTGCAATAACTTGGAAGTATCCTAGCTGTATACTACAAGGAGACAATTCTATAGGTGAATTTTATTCTATCGCAATAACCAATAACCACCAAAAAGCTGACACTGGCACTAAAATGATTCACATTGGTAAAAATACAAAAAGTAAAATTATATCAAAAGGTATTAGTGCTGGACAATCAGATATGACATATAGAGGACTTGTAGATATTTTTCAAAAAGCAAAAAATTCTAGCAATTACACACAATGCGACTCTTTATTAATGGGTAATAAATGTGGAGCACATACAGTACCATACATTAAAAACAAAAACTTTGATTCAACAATTGCGCATGAGGCTACCACTTCAAAGATAAGTGAAGAACAACTTTACTATTGTCAACAAAGAGGATTAAATTCTGAAGAAGCTGTAAGTTTAATTGTTAACGGTTTTTGCAAAGAGGTTTTGCAGCAACTTCCAATGGAATTTGCAGTAGAAGCTCAAAAATTAGTAGGTATTAGTTTAGAGGGAAGTGTGGGCTAAATGCTTAAAATTAATAATTTAAAAGCCAATATTGAAAAAAAATCTATTTTAAATGGATTTAGTCTCGAAATTAAAGAGGGTGAAGTACACGCAATTATGGGCCCAAATGGATCTGGAAAAAGTACGTTATCCAATATTCTTTCAGGTAAAAAAGGTTATGAGATAAGTGGTGAAATTTTATATGAAAATCAAAATCTTTTTGATTTAGAAATAGAGGAAAGAGCTCATAAAGGTATTTTTTTAGCATTTCAGTATCCACTAGAAATTCCTGGTGTAAATACAAACACTTTTCTTAAAACATCATTAAATTCAATTAGAAAGGCAAGAGGAGAGAAAGAACTTGATGCTATTGAATTTTTAAATTTAGTTAAAATTAAATCAAAAGAATTAAAATTTGATGAAGAAAAATTAAGCAGACAATTAAATGTTGGATTTTCTGGAGGAGAGAAGAAGAAAAATGAAATTTTACAAATGTCAATTTTGAGTCCAAAACTTTCAATCTTAGATGAAACAGACTCTGGATTAGATATAGACGCTCTTAAAATAGTTGCAGAGGGTGTGAACTCTTTAAGAAATAAAAATAATTCTTTTTTAATTATTACACACTATCAAAGATTATTAGATTATATTAAACCAGATTTTGTACATGTGTTAATAAATGGAAAAATAATTAAGTCTGGTGGACCAGAACTAGCTTTAGAATTAGAAAAAAAAGGTTACGAAAATTTTAATTAAATGGAAAAAAAAATTATAACAGATTTTGAAAATACTTTTAAAAATTCTTTATTAAATGATGAAATTAAATATAGAAAAGATTTTTTAAATAAATTTATTGAAACAGGTTTTCCATCCAAAAAAATAGAAAGTTGGAAATTTTCAGATTTAAATCAAATAATTAATAACCATATCGAAAAATTAATTTTTTATAATGATATAAAAAAATCATATCAAATTGATGAAACAATTTATTTAAAAAATCTAGAACATAATAGAATTGTCTTTATTAATGGCAAATTAGAAGAAACAAAACTAGATCATGAAGATCCTAGAAAAATCAAAATATTAAAAGAAACAAAAATAGAAAGAAATAATTTACATGATAATGCATTAATTAACTTAAATAATGCATTTACGATAAATAATTATACGATCTACATAGAAAATAATTATAATGTCAAAAAGCCCTTAATAATTTACCATATAACTAACAGCGAATTAAACTCTACCAATATAAATATTCAACTTAATATTTCATTGGGTGAAAATAGCTCATTAAAAATTATTGATTTGTATAACGATAATTCAAAAAAAAATTTCATAAATATTTATTACAATTTTGATTTAAAAAAAGATTCAGTTCTTAAAAATTTTAAGTTAGATAATTTAAATAATGATAATATAAAGTATTCATTTAATAATATTGAACAAGATGCAAATAGTATTTCTGAAACATTTATTTTATCAAGCGGCTCACGGTTTATTAAAAACGAAATAAATTGTAATTTAAATGGAAAATATTCTTCAGCTTTTGTTAATGGAATATTTTCATTAAATGAAAAAAAACACCACGAAATAAAAACTAATATTAATCACTTAGTAGAAAATACTAAGAGCTATCAATTAATTAAAAGTGTTCTAGATAATTTTTCAAAAGCTGTCTATCAGGGCAAAATATATGTAAACCAAAATGCACAAAAAACCGATGGCTATCAGTTAAGTAAAGCAATATTATTAAATGAGAATTCAGAATTTAATGCTAAGCCAGAGTTGGAAATTTATGCAGATGATGTTAAATGTTCACATGGCTCTGCCTCTGGAAGTTTAAACGATAATTCAATATTTTATCTAAGGTCTAGAGGATTAAGCTATAAAGAAGCTAAAAATCTTTTAATAAAAGGATTTTTATTAGATGTAATTGAAAAAATTACAGACGAAGAAATAAAAAACATTATCAAAATTATGACGGGATTATCAAAATGAATATTGAAAACATAAAAAAACAATTCCCAATATTTAATAATAAAGTTCATAATAATGATCTTGTATATTTAGATAGTGCAAACTCTTCTCAAAAACCCCAAGTTGTTGTTGATAGAATTTATGACTTTTATTCCAAAGAATTCTCAAATGTTGGAAGAAGTGTTCATTACCTAGCTGTGGCTGCAACAAATTTATATGAAGAAACTAGAAGTTTAATGCAAAAATTTATTAATGCAAAAGATCCTCATGAAATTGTTTTCACAAAAGGTGCAACAGAGGCAATTAACTTGGTTGCCAATACTTTTGGACAAAAATTTTTAAAAGAGGGAGATGAAATTATATTAACAGAGCTGGAACATCATTCAAATTATGTTCCGTGGCATTATTTAAGAAGATCCAAAGGGGTTCAAATTAAATTTGCAGAAATTAATCAAGAAGGAGAAATTTCTCTCGAGAGTATAGAAAAACTAATATCTTCTAAAACAAAGATGATAGCAATAACTCATCTATCAAATGTAACGGGTGCAATATTACCAATTAAGGAAATTACACAACTAGCTCATTCAAAAAATATACCTGTTTTGGTAGATGGATGTCAGGGCGCACCACATCTAAAACTTGACATGCAAGATATTGGATGTGATTTTTATGCAATTTCATGTCATAAAATGTATGGACCGACAGGTTTGGGAATTCTTTACGCAAAAAAAAAATGGCTAGAGTCTCTTCCACCATATCAAGGAGGAGGAGGAATGATAAGTGAAGTAAAAAAGGACGGAATTACATTTGGTGATTTGCCAAATAAGTATGAAGCGGGCACAATGGCAACAGCTCAAGTAATTGCATTCGCTGAGTCAATTAAATTTCTAAATCAAATCGGTATCAAAAATATTGAGAAATATGAAAGTGAACTAACCAAATACGGTGAAGAAGTTTTAAGAAAAAATAATTCTGTAAAATTAGTTGGCAACCCTAAAAACAAAGGATCAGTTTTATCATTTACTTTAGATGGGATTCATGCACATGATATTGCTACAATTTTAGATGAAGATGGAGTTGCAATTAGAGCTGGACATCATTGTTGTCAAATTCTTCATGATAAATTAGGTTTATCAGCAACTGCAAGAGCATCTTTAGGAGTTTATAATACAAAAAGTGATATTGATAAATTAAATGAGTCAATAAATAAATGCAAAAAAATATTTAATAAATAATGGATTTAAAAGAATTATATCAAGAAATCATCTTAGATCATGGGAAAAATCCAAGAAATTTAAGAAAGACTGAAAATTTTAATAAAGATGCAAAAGGATATAATCCTTTATGTGGAGACAAAGTTCATGTTTATCTCAAATTAGACGAAGATAAAAAGGTCCAAGATATTTCTTTTGAGGGACAAGGATGTGCGATTTCAATGGCTTCTGCTTCTATTATGACTGACCTAGTTAGAGGCAAGGAAGAGAAAGAGGTAAAAGAAATTATTAAAGATTTTTTAGAAATGATTAGGGAAAAGGATCAACTTAATACTAAAATCTTAAAAGAAAATGAAAAAACAAAACTAATGTGTTTATCTGGTGTTAAAAAGTATCCGATGAGAGTTAAATGTGCAACGTTATCTTGGCACACATTGACATCAGCAATTGATAATACGCAAGAAGAAATAAATAGTGAGAGAATAGACTAATGGAAATAAAAGATAAAGTAATAGCTGAAATTAAAAAAATTTATGATCCTGAAATTCCGGTGAACATTTATGAGCTAGGTCTGATATATGATGTTACTGTAGATAAAGATAATAAAGTTTATGTAAAAATGACTTTAACAACACCTAATTGTCCAGTTGCTGAAAGTTTGCCAAATGAGGTGAAAAATAGTATTAAAGAAATTAAAGAAGTCAAAGATGTTAATCTTGATTTAGTGTGGGATCCACCCTGGGATAAATCAATGATGTCGGAGGCTGCAAAACTTGAATTAAACTTATGACAAATCCAATAATAAAACTTAGCGATAATGCTGCTAACAGAATTAAAGAGATAATGTCTGGTGCTCAAAGGGATTCCGTTGGTGTGAGAATTGGAGTAAAAGCCGGTGGATGTGCTGGCATGTCTTACATTATGGAATATGCAAAAGATTCAAACCCAAATGATGAAGTGATCGAAGACAAAGGGGTTAAGGTTTTTATTGATGCCGGCGCAGTAATGTATTTACTTGGAACAGAAATGGACTATAAAACTGAGGAATTTTCCTCATCTTTTGTATTTAAAAACCCCAATGAAACTGAAAGATGTGGATGTGGGGAATCCTTTAAAATCTAGTATTAGTTTAGTGCATATCTGCATTGTGTTAAATGCATATCTATGTTAATTTATTGAATCATGAGAGACTTAAAACACCTACAATCGAATGCAGCAAAACTTGCTCAAGATTTGAAAGAGAAAGCTCTTTTTAGATCTCAGAGGAAAGCAGTTAACACAGGTGCTAATGGGACTTTAGAATACACTATAAAAGAAGGTGTAAATAAATCTAAAATTGCTGACGCACAACTTATTAAAAACAAAAAATAGTAAAAAAAATTTTTTCTATTTAGCTGCTGTAATACATCTGAAACTCAATAGGATGTGGAGTGTGTTCTAAATTATAAATCTCTTCAAACTTCAAAGCTATATAAGCATCTATTTGATCATCAGTAAATACATTACCTTGTTTTAAAAAGTCTCTATCAGTATCTAAACTTTCCATCGCTTCTCTAAGTGATCCACATACAGTTGGGATATTTTTAATTTCTTCCTCGGGCAATGTATAAAGATCTTTATCAAAAGACTCTCCGGGATGAATTTTATTTTTTATTCCATCTAAGCCAGCCATTAACATAGCTGAAAAGGTTAAATAAGGATTTCCTGCCGCATCTGGAAATCTTATTTCACATCTAGCTCCTTTTTTATTTAATGTTACTGGTATTCTACAAGATGCAGACCTGTTTCTTGCAGAATATGCTAAAAGTACTGGAGCTTCAAAACCAGGTATTAGTCTTTTATAACTGTTAGTTGTAGCGTTTGAAAAAGCGTTTATTGCTTTCGCATGTTTAAGTATACCTCCAATATAATGTAGAGCGGTATCAGATAAACCAGAATATTTATCTCCTGAAAATAACGGCGTATCACCCTTCCAAATCGACTGGTGAATATGCATTCCAGAACCATTATCTCCTTTGACAGGTTTGGGCATAAAAGTTGCCGTCTTCCCAAATGAGTGAGCTACCATTTGAACTACATATTTATATAACTGAACGTTATCAGCCTGTTTAACTAGAGTTCCAAACAACATACCTAATTCGTGCTGACTTGGGGCAACTTCATGGTGGTGCTTTTCTACAGTAACTCCAACATCTCTTAGTCCTTTTAAAAATTCGCCCCTCATATCCTGTGCACTGTCTACTGGCGGCACTGGAAAATATCCACCTTTTATACCTGGTCTGTGTCCCATATTTCCGTTTTCATATTTTTTACCAGAATTGTACGGACCCTCAGAACTATCTATTGCAAACCCAGTCTCATTCATCTCATTTTTAATTCTTACATCATCAAATACAAAAAATTCAGGCTCTGGACCGAAGTATGCTTTATCACCAATACCTGAATTTTTTAAATAAGCCTCAGCTTTTTTTGCTATACCTCTAGGATCCCTTTCATATGGATCTTTTTTGATAGCATCTAAAATATCACAAAACAAAACAAGAGTGTTATGAGAGGTAAATGGATCCAATACTTTTCTACTGAGATCAGGCTTTAGAATCATGTCAGATTCGTTAATAGCTTTCCATCCCGCGATTGATGAGCCATCAAAAAACACACCATCATTTAACATTCCTTCATCAACTACTGTTGAGTCCATTGTTAAATGCTGAAGTTTTCCTCTTGGATCCGTAAATCTTAAATCTACATATTCAATTTCTTTATCTCTCATCAATTTTAAAACATCGCTTGCGCTCATTTTTTCTCCTGTATAAATTCTTAATGTGAATATCAAAAACTACAATAATAAGAACAAGATTATAGCGATAACAGCTATGCAATTTGCTCATAACTGTGATAATTAGATATGAAAATAATAAAGAATTCCTTAAGTTTTTGGGTTAAAAATTTCCCATTCAAAAAAAATAAAAGCCATAAATATAGTAGAGGTCAATTAATAGTTGTATCTGGTGAAAATGAGATGCTGGGAGCATCCATGTTAAGTGCTGAGGCAGCTCTTAGAACAGGAGTAGGTTCTGTAAAGATGCTTTGTTCAAAAAAAAATTTTAAAATTTTTGCTTTAAAATTTCCTTCAATGTTAAAAAAAGAGGTAAATACTCTAAATCAATTTAAAAGCTTTGTTGATAAAAATAAAAACTCTGTATATTTAATTGGACCTGGCGTTGGCGTTTCACAAATTACAATGCAAAAAACTACTTATCTACTAAAAAATATTAAATATGTTATCCTAGATGCGGATGCTCTCACTTCATTTAAGAAAAAAACAAATCAACTCTATAAGCTTTTAGATGAGAATAAAATAATAACCCCGCATATAAAGGAATTTAGAATAATTTTTCCTAATTTAAAAAAATCAATAAGTCATAAAAAATTAATTCTATCTGCTGTAAAAAAAACTAAGGCTACAATTGTTTTAAAAGGAAACACTACATTAATTGCAAATCAAAAAAAATTAATAATTAATAGCAAATCCTCAAATGAACTTGCTGTAATTGGTACAGGAGATGTTTTAGCAGGTTTAATATCGAGTTTATTAGGTGAAAAAAAAATGAGTCCAATACAAGCAGCATCAGCCGGAGTCTGGATACATAGCAAAACTGCAATTAAATTAAAAAAAGGACTTATCGCAGAAGATCTAATAAAAAATTTAAAGAAAACAATTACAAGTATATATGGAAGATATTCTAAATAAAGAACCAGTTAAAAGAGTTCAAAAAAAACTTAATGAATTTAGCAATGAATTAAAGGCTATTGTTTTAAATTCATCTGCTAGAACAGCTCTAGAAGCTGCAGAAAGTTTAAATACAGAAGTCGGCTCAATAGTAAAAAGCTTGTTATTTAAAACTGAAGATGGTTTTGTACTATGTTTGGTTTCTGGCGACAAGAGATGCTCTTTAAATAAACTAAAAAAAATCAAAAATCAAAAAGATATTTCAATGGCAAACGCAGATGAGGTCAAGAAAGTAACTGGATTTACAATTGGAGGGGTTTCTCCAGTTGCACACTTACAACAAATAGAAATCTTTATTGATCTAGAATTGAATAGATTTAAGCATGTATTTGCAGCAGCAGGGCATCCAAATTGTATCTTTAAAATAGATTTTGACAACCTTAAAAAAATCACTAAAGGTTTAATAAAAAATATTGCCGAATGACATCTCCAAAAACCATAGATTATTTTTTATTAACAACATTAGCTTTAATTTGGGCATCAGCCTTTTTTAACATAAAAATCGCAACTTATTCTTATGGACCAATTACAATTGCGTTTTTAAGAATTTTATTTGGAGCGATACCAGTTGTAATTCTATGTTTAGCAAAAAATATTAAAATTGAAGCATTTTCAAAAGATTGGATTTGGTATGCATCAATCGGTATTATAAATTTAGTTATTCCTTTTTTCTTAATTGCGTACGGTGTTCAAAAGGTTCAAAGTAATCTTGCTGCGATACTTATGTCCTCAACACCAATAAGTGCTACGATATTGGCTCATTTTTTTGTAGATAAAGAAAAAATCAATATGTTTAAAATAATTGGAATATTGGTTGGCTTTTTAGGGATAGTATATTTGTTTTCAGACAATTTATTAATAACTGACTCTAATTTCTTTTATGCTCTAATGATTTTGTTAGGTTCAACTTTTTATGTTATTGGTGGGATTTTAACTTTAAAGATAAGTCATAAAAAAAATGAAAACGTTACTGCTTCTATACTTATTTGGGGTACTTTAATAGTATGCCCAATTTCACTTTTTTTTGAGCAACCTTGGAATTTATCACCTAGTTTGGACTCCACATTGGCATTAATATATTTAGGAATTTTTCCCACTGGTGTTGCATGGCTTTTAAGATTTTCTATTTTGAAAAAAAATGGTTTAGTTTTTCAAGCTCAAGTTGCTTATCTAATTCCAATTTTTGGAGTAATACTTGGATATTTTATTTTAAATGAACTTATTACCTCAAAAGTAATAATTTCTCTAATTGCTGTAATTGTTGGTATTTATTTTGTAAAAAAATCAACAAATTCTAAAAATTTCTGGGGAAATTAATTATTTTAAAGACGAGATTGATTTAATATGTTCGGGATTAATATTGCAACACCCTCCTAAAATATTAGCGCCCTTTTCCTTAATTCTTTTTGCAAACTTATAAAAGATTTTACCAGTTATCTCATCTCTTATACCCATTGTATCGTTTGGATTTTTTCCTACTTCATCAAATTTTGATGTATTAAATTTATGGAGAGGCAGTGGCTCCTCAATATTCCACAAGTTAGCTTTAAATCCAAATGGTAAATTTAAACCTGACATTTCTTTAGAGGAATTTTCAATAATTTCTAGTGAAACACATGCTCCAATTAAACCAATCCAATTATTAGTTTTATATTTTTTAACTATTTCTGTAATAGTTTCTCCAGAGGCTATCCTCCCATTTTTTTTTAAATGCAATCCAACTAATACTGGCATATTCATTTTTTCTGTAACTTCACAGACTGCTTCGATTTCTTTCGCACTTGTAATTACATCCAAGTAAAAAAAATCTACATAAGGTTTGATAATATCAGCCTGTTCCTTAAAGTCTTTTTTAATTATATTTATTTCCCTATCGTCAACAACGTATGTGCCATTTTGGGGTGGAAGACTTCCAGCCACTAGAATATTTTTTTTTGAAATTTCTCTTGCTTTGTTTGCGAGCTCACAAGCCTTTTTATTTACATATTCAAATTTATCTTCTACCTTATTTTGAATTAATCTAATTTTTCTACTACTAAAGTTATTTGTTACGATTACGTCTGCGCCTGCATTAATAAAAGATATGTGTACATCGATCAATAATTGATGGAATTTCTCATCAAGTAGTGCGCTTGTGGACCATAAGGTTCCTTTAGATACCAATCCTTTTGCCAGAAGCTCTTGACCTACTCCTCCATCTAAAATTTTTGTTTTTTTAAAATAATTTAAATCCATTTTTAAATAATTTTAAGCCCCATTCTAATAGCTACAAATATTACCAAACAAGATGTAATCAATGCTAGAAATTTTGTAGGTAAAATTTTTAAATTCAAATAATTACCTATTTGACCACCTATTAATACAAAAAATAATAAATACCAATATTCTACAAAATCATTCAGCACATGAGATTTTGTTAGTTGGCCAATTATACCTGCAAAAGAATTTATTAATATAAATATAGATGAGGTTGTTACAATATGTTTTGGCAAGCCTGCTCTTAATAAAAATAAAATGGGACTTAAAAAAATTCCTCCACCAATACCAACAATTCCAGATAAGATACCTAAGACAGATCCAATAAATAATGAATATATATATTTTACTTCTTTATACTTATTTTCATTATCATCATAAGATTTAAAATTAAATAATAACAATAAACCTGAAACTAAAAGAACAAAAAACAATAAAATTTCAAATATATTTTTTTCTATTTCTAAAGTTCCTCCAATAAAAGCCAGAGGTACTGATCCGATCAAATATGGTGTTAATAGTTTGAGATTTAAGTTTCCTGCTTTAATATAATTAATGGAATTCCCAGAAACTACGATTATATTACATCCTAATGCTATAACAGGCAGGATATAATATGGTATCTCCCATATGAGCAACAAAGCAAGATATGTTGAGCCTCCACCGAAACCAACACTTGAATATAATATTGCAGTTACAAAAAATAAAATTGGTAATATAATCATTTATAAATTATGTCTGTAAATATAGCACTTTTAACTGTTACTGACACTAGAACATTGGAAACTGATAAATCTGGAAATATCTTAGTTGAGAAAATTAACAAAGCTAAACACAATTTAGTAGAACGAAAAATTTGTAAAGATAGCAAAGAAGATATTAAGATTATTCTTAAAGAATGGACTCATAAAAAAGATTTAGACGTTATAATTACAACAGGTGGAACCGGTTTAACCGGAAGAGATATTACGCCTGAAGCCTTGGATGAAATAGCAGATAAACATATACCAGGATTTGGAGAAATATTTAGATATTATAGTTTAGAAACAGTAGGAACCTCATCAATTCAATCACGGGCATGTGCAGTACTTTCAAATGGTAAATATATATTTGCTTTGCCAGGTTCATCAGGCGGTGTTACTGATGCATGGGATAAAATTCTATTTCATCAATTAGATATAAATCACAAACCATGTAATTTTGTAGAATTGTTCCCTAGATTAAAAGAAAAATAATTTATTTTCTTGTTGCAATAAAAACGCCAACAGAAGCAATTACAAAACCACATATATCTATAAAATTTAAATTCTCATTTAAAAATAACCATGCAATAAAAGCTGAGGTAGCAGGTATAAGAAAAAATATAGAAACAGTTTTACTTGCTGAATTATGTTTGATTAGAAACATCAATATTGTAAATGCACCGAAAGAAACTAATAAAATTTGATGAGCCATTGCAATCACAAAAGTAGCGTTGAAATCTATATAAGGTTCAACAAAGAATGTAATTATTAAAGCATGAAATAGAAAACCTCCAATTGCTTGATACATATTATTTACTGGTAGAGAAATATTCTGACTTAATTTTTTTTGCCAAATAGTCGACCCTGTAATTGCAAATAAAGCAATAAAAGTAGCTATAACGCCGGAGATTGGAATAGTTTCACCAATATCAAAACCTAACACAAGAATAGCGCCAATAAATCCTAATACAATCCCTAGCCATTGTTTCCAGCCAATTTTTTCATTAAGCAAGGGACCAGCTAAAATATTAGTTAGGATAGGTTGTAGTGTTACAATAAGTGCTGCAATACCAGTCGGCATTCCTTTTGATATAGAATAAAAAACGCCACCTAAATATAATCCATGAAATAACACTCCAGTTAATAGAGACTCAGTTATATCTTTTTTTGATACTTTAATTTCTTTTTTACTAAAGTATGAAAAAATTAAAAAACCTATTGCTACAATTAAAAATCTAAAAGCAAGTGCTGAGAAGGGCTCGCTATTATCTACTATAGGCTTTGTTGTGATAAATGCTGAAGACCAGAGTAGAATAAATATAAATGGAAATAGTTTTATCATTAAAAAGAAAAATATTTACTTTTGATATTTTTCTTTCCATTCAGAATAAGGCATTCCATAAACATGCTCCCTTGCATCAGGATCAGTAATTTCTATTCCTTTTTTTTTAGCCTCTTCACGATACCATTTCGATAAACAATTTCTGCAAAATCCCGCTAAATTCATTAAATCAATATTTTGAACATCTTTTCTGTCCCTTAAATGATTTATAAGTCTTTCAAATGCTGCGGATTGTAATTCTTTTTTTGTATTTTCATCCATAAATATTGGTGTATGCTTATTCTATGAAATTATCTGGTTCATATCAAATTAATTTAGATAAAGAAAAAGTATGGGACGCTTTAAACGATCCTGATATACTAAAACAATCAATACCCGGATGTGAGGAATTCATAAAGAATTCAGATACGAATTTTACAGCTAAAGCTACTAACAAAATAGGCCCATTTAACGCGTCTTTTAGTGGAGAAATAGAATTACAAAACTTAAAACCACCGCATAGTTATAAAATAACTGGTTCAGGAAATTCTCCGGTTGGTTTCGCCCAAGGAGAGGCAGATGTTAAACTAGAGGATAGTGATGTTGGAACAAAATTAATTTATTCTGTAGATGCACAGGTGGGAGGAAAGATAGCACAGGTTGGATCAAGATTGATTGATATGACAGCAAAAAAAATGGCTGATATTTTTTTTGGTAAATTTTCAGAACTGATTTCACGTGAAACTCCAGGAATTGAAAAAAATGAATCCAAACCAGATGAAGAAAATAAAAAAACCCAAAGTGAAAAAAAACATATTTACGTTATTGCAGGAATAATTGCGGTTTCAGCAGCAATAGTATGGTTTTTCCTTAATTAATTTTTCTACTCTTAGTAGAATTTTTTTACTTAAAGTCTGTTGAACAAAGTCCGACTTAATGTTTAAATCTACACTAATTGTAATTTAATTATGAAAAGGGGAAGCATGAGAAAAGTTACACTTGAGATTAATGGTAAAAAAATTGAGAAAGAAGTCCAAGATAATACATTACTATCTACATTATTAAGAGAGCACTTAAACTTAACTGGTACTCATATAGGTTGTGATACTAGTCAATGTGGAGCGTGCGTAGTTCATGTAAATGGTAACTCTTTAAAAAGCTGCACTGCATTAGCTACAGATATTGATGGTTCAAAAATTACCACAATTGAAGGATTGGCAACAAATGGAAAAATGCATCCTATGCAAGAAGCATTTAAAAAACTTCACGGGTTACAATGTGGATTTTGTACGCCCGGCATGGTTATGAGTGCGGTGGATCTTTTACAAAAAAATAAAAAACCTTCTGATACAGAAATTAGAGATTGGTTAGAAGGTAATATTTGTAGATGTACTGGATATCAAAATATTGTTGCAGCAGTAAAAGAAGCAGCAACAAAAATGTAAAAATTTAGGAGGTTTTAGTTATGGCAAGTTTAGTTGGTTCACGAGTTGAAAGAAAAGAGGATAAAAGATTTTTAACTGGAAAAGGAAGGTATACATCAGATATCAACCTTGCAAACCAAACATATGCTATTTTTGTAAGATCTCCACATGCAAGAGCTCAAATTAAAAAATTAGATATTTCAAAAGCACAAAAATCTTCTGGTGTTGTTAGTATTTTGACAGGATCTGAAATTGCCGAAGATAAAATCGGAGGTTTGATTGCTGGTTGGGCGATTAGAAGTGAAGATGGAACAGAAATGAAGTGTCCAGCTAATCCACCGTTAGCAAAAGATATTGTTAACTTTGTTGGTGATCCATTGGCTGTTGTTATAGCTGAGAGTTTAGAAGAAGCAAAATCTGCTGCTGAAAAAGTTTCAGTTGATTACAAAGTGCTTAAAGCTGTTACTAGTACTGCAGATGCAATGAATGGGGATACGATCCATGAAGGTATAGATAAAAACTTATGTTTCGATTGGTTACTTGGTGATAGACAAAAAGTTAAAGAAGCCTTTGATAAAGCAGATAAAGTCATTTCTATAGATATAATTAATAATAGATTAATCCCAAATGCAATGGAGCCTAGAGCTTGTCTTGCAGATTATAATTCAGCTTCAGAGGAAATAACTTTGTATACTACTAGTCAAAATCCACACCTGTCTAGGCTAATCATGTCTGCTTTTGGCAATGTTTCACCTGAACATAAATTGAGAGTAGTTGCTCCAGATGTTGGGGGTGGTTTTGGATCAAAAATTAATGTCTATAATGAAGACATAGTATGCAGCTGGGCAGCAAAAAAAATTAATAGAGCAATTAAATGGGTAGCTGAAAGATCAGAGTCTTTTTTAACTGATATTCATGGAAGAGATCATGTTACTCATGCTGAGTTAGCTGTTACAAATGATGGTAAATTTCTAGGATTTAAAAATGAGACAATTGCCAATTTAGGGGCTTATGCAAGAGTTTTTGGAACAGTAACTCCTACTTATTTGTTTGGACCTTGTGCAACGGGAGTTTATGAAATACCTGCTGCATACAGTAACGTTAAAGCTGTTTTTACAAATACTGCTCCAGTTGATGCCTATAGAGGAGCGGGAAGGCCAGAAGCAACTTATACAATTGAAAGATTAGTTGAGAAAGCTTCTATGGAACTTGGAATAGATAAAACTGAATTAAGAATGAAAAACTTTCCAACAGCTTTTCCATTTAAACAAACATTAGTTCATACTGTAGATTCAGGTGACTATATTGCTGGAATGGAGAAAGCTAAACAAATGGCAGATTACAACGGCTATGAGGCGAGAAGAAAAGACTCAGAGTCTAGAGGAAAGCTTAGAGGAATAGGAGTTTCATCTTATTTCGAGGCATGCGGCATCGCACCATCAGCAGCAGTAATGTCATTAGGTTGTGGAGTTGGGTTATGGGAATCTGCCGAGGTAAGATTTAATCCAACAGGCCAAGTTACAGTTTATACAGGTTCACACAGTCATGGACAAAGTCACCAAACAACATTTGCTCAAATTGCAGCTGATGAGTTAGGAGTGCCAATTGAAAATATAGATATTGTTCACGGAGATACCGATAAAGGTACTTTTGGTATGGGAACTTATGGTTCTAGATCACTAACGGTTGGAGGTATAGCAATAGTTAATGCTTGTAAGAAAATTGTAGAAAAAGGAAAAAGAGTTACTGCAAAAATGTTAGAAGCAAGTCCAGAGGATGTTGAATTTAAAGATGGCGAATTCATCGTTGCCAAATCAAACAAAAAGAAAACAATAGGTGAAATTGCGTTTGCTTGTTATCTACCAGGTGTAAGAGATGAAATGAAATCTCCTTTACCAGAAGGAGAAGAACCAGGTCTTAAGGAAACTGCATTTTTTGATCCTTCAAACTTTTCCTTTCCAGCAGGAACCCATATTGCTGAAGTTGAAATTGATCCAGAAACTGGCGAGGTAAAACTTGAAAAATATACAGCATGTGATGATTTTGGAAGAATTATTAATCCAATGATTGTTGAGGGTCAGGTTCATGGTGGATTAGCTCAGGGTATAGGCCAGGCTTTATATGAAAATGCAGAGTATGATGAAACTGGTCAATTGATGACAGGCTCATATATGGATTATACAATGCCTAGAGCAGATAACTTTCCAGAGTTCAATATCGGATATACTTGTACGCACGCGACTACAAACCCATTGGGCGTGAAAGGTTGTGGAGAGGCTGGCGCAATCGCAGCACCACCAACCGTTATGAATGCAGTAATAGATGCTTTGGGAGGACAAGAAATTACAATGCCAGCTACCGCAGAGAAAGTTTGGAAAGCATGTAAAAATTTAAAAAAATCAAATTCGAAAGCAGCTTAGGAGGAATATGAAAGATTTTAATTATCACTCAGCAAAAGACATTAAGGAAGCCTCAAAATTATCTTCGTCAAACTCAGCTTTTTTAGCAGGAGGAATGACAACAATTCCTTCAATGAAATTAGGATTAGCTTCCTATAAAGATTTAATAAATATAAAAAATATAAAAAAACTTTCAGGAATTAAGGTTAGTGCAAAATCAGTTACAATTGGAGCAATTACAAAACATGTAGAAGTTGCAAATTCAAAAGAAGTAAAAAAAGCTATACCTTCACTTGCTAATTTAGCTGAGGGAATAGGTGATCCTCAAGTAAGAAATAGAGGTACAATTGGTGGTTCAGTTGCAAACAACGACCCTTCAGCTGACTATCCATCAGCTTGCATTGCTTTAAATGCAACTATCCATACAAATGATAGAAAGATAGAAGCTTCAAAATTTTTCAAAGGTATGTTCGAAACAGCTTTAAAAAAAGGTGAACTTATTGAAGCTATTGAATTTCAAATACCAGAGAAGTCTAGCTACCAAAAACATCCAAATCCTGCATCAAGATATGCGGTAGTAGGGGTTTATGTCGCTAAGCATAAGAAAGATGTTAATGTAGCTGTTACAGGTGCAAAACCTTGCGTGTATAATGATAAAGATTTATCGAAAGCACTTTCTAACAGCTTCTCTTCATCATCTATTCAAAATATGGAACTAGATAGTTCAGATATGAACTCAGATATTCATGCTTCAGCAGAATATAGAGCTAGTTTAGTTGTAACTCAGGCTAAAAAAGCCGTTGATGCTTGTTAGATAAGAATTATATTTTATCAGATGAGAAATTCATTTGATGAGAAAATTTTAGATGAGGCATTAGATTGGATCAAAACCAATCAGAAAGTAGTTTTAGCTACTGTAATTCAAACATGGGGATCTTCACCAAGACAAGTTGGAAGTCGAATGATAGTAAACGAAAATGGAGATTTTTCAGGATCAGTTTCTGGCGGATGTGTAGAAACTGCAGTTGTTAGAGAATGCTTAGATTTAATTAAAGAAAACAAAGCATGTAAAAAAATTGAATTTAAAGTTTCTAATGAAAGTGCTTGGGAAGTTGGACTCGCCTGTGGTGGAGAAATTGCAGTTTATCTGGAACAAGTAAACTAATGAATATAAAAACATTAGAACAAATCATTAAAAATAAATCCTCAAAAGTTGAATTTGCAATAGTTACAAATCTTCGAAATGGCGAAAGTCAAGTGTTTGAACCTGGACAAAAATTATCTGGAGATTTTGACAAATTTCAAAAAGAAGTAGAAAATTTTTTTAAGTCAAAAAAAAATGGAATTATTGAAAACTCAGATATTTTTATAGAAACTTACATAAGACCAGTAAAAGTAATAATTGTTGGTGCTGTTCACATTGCTCAATATTTAGTTGATTTTGCAAAGAGTTTGAATTTTGAAATTTCTATAATTGATCCTAGGGGATATTTTGCAACTTCACAAAGATTTCCTGATTTAAAAATAATAAACAAATGGCCTGATGAAGCATTTAAAAATATTGAAACTAATGAAAATACAGCTTTAATTGCATTAACACATGATCCAAAAATAGATGATCCGGCATTACAACATGCTTTAAAAAAAAAGTTTTATTATATAGGTGCGCTTGGAAGTAAAAAAACTCATGAAAATAGATGTCAAAGACTAAAAGATGCTGGATTTACAGATGAACAAATTAAATCAATTCATGGACCTATAGGAATCAAGTTGGGAGGAAAATCTGCACCAGAAATTGCACTATCGATTATTGCTCAATTAGTGTCTGAAACATATAATAAGTAATGAAAGAAATATTTTTATTTATAATTTTTTTATTTTTTACAAATAATCTATTCGCTAATTCTTTAGAGTATAAAGGTTTAGAAAAATTGTCCAAAAATAACACTTTTATGAATGACAAAGGTAAACCTTATTCGGTGGATGAAATATCTGACAAAAAAAATTCGCTGGTAATAGTTTATAATCATGGAAGCATCCAGGATGTGAAACAAGACCCTTGTAAAGCTAAACCACAATTTGGATATATTTGGGATGCTGCTGTGGTACCCGCTATTTTAAAACTGCATGATAAAAAAATTAATGGGTTAGAGATTAAAATTTATCGTTTATGCTCAGGAGTAAAAGGTATGTCGGTCAAGAATCAAAAAAAATACAGAAAAGAGTTAAAATCAAAAGGAAAAATTAATTTAGTAGATGAGTTTAAAAATATTAAAAGACAAAATATAATTTTAAATGAAGTAGAAAATTTGAAAAATCTTGGATTTGAAAATATTATATTATCAGGATGGTCAGCAGGCGGATGGTCATCCTTAATTTTACAATCAAGATATCCAGATAAGATTTTAGGAACAATTGCATTTAATCCAGCATTTGCTGGACCAAAAAATGAATGGCAAAAAAAATTCCCTGAGTGGGGTGCCTTCAGAGAACATCAAATAAACGAATTTAATAAAGCAGACACAATAAATGCAATTGTTTTTGGGCATAAAGATGACGTATTTGAAGACCCTAAAACCTTATCTTTTTTCGCAAATTTTAAGGGCATGCGTCTAATTGATTATAGTGAATTAAAACCGACAAAGTGTACTTGGGCTGATGTAGATAAAAAAATGCCATCAAATAAAGGACATAACATTCCTCAATCAAAATGTTTTACAAAATATTTAGAAGAGAAAAATTATCTGATCTCATTTCTTGAAAACATACTTTAATGATTAAAGGAATTTTATTGGCGGCTGGTCAATCAAAAAGATTAAAAAACGAAAATAAATTATTTAAAATATTTAAAAATAAACCACTAATTCAACACTCCTTGAATGCAGTTCAAAACAGTAAAATAAAAAAAATTATTATAGTATTAGGCTATCAATATAAAGAAAGTAAAAAAAAAATTAAAAAAAATAAAAAAATTATCTTCACACATAATAAAAATTATAAAAATGGAATGTCTTCATCTATAAAAGCTGGTTTAAAAAAAATTAGCAAGAAAGACAAAGGCTTCATAATCCTTCAGTCTGATATGCCATTTGTTAAAACATCAGATATCAATAAAATTTATAATTCTATAATAAGAAAAAAATATTCAGTTCATGCTTTAAAATACAAAAATAGAATAGGGAACCCAATAGGATTTGATATTTCTTTTTTAAATAAAATTAAAAAAATTAAGGGAAATATTGGCGCTAAGTATATAGTTAAAAGATTAAAAAATAGCACAAATTATATAAAAGTATCATCTGAAAAAGTTTTTAAAGATTTTGATAAAGCTTCAGACTTTAGAGCTTAATTTTTTAAAATTTACTCTAAATAGCAAAAGAATAATTAAGATAACTAAGAATATTAATGGTTTAAAAAATATAGTTTTTGATAACCATATAAAATGTAAAACACCAAAAATTCCTATTACATAAATTAATCTATGAATTTTTTTCCAATTATGTTTTAAAATTTTTACCATTTTATCTGATGAGGTAATAGCCAGAGGTATTAATAATAACCAGGCTGAAAATCCAATAAATATAAATTTTTTTTTTAATACATCATTAATCAATGGCTCAAAGTCAAATCTATAATCGAGTCCTACATAACTTAGCATATGGATTGAAGCATAAAAAAATACAAATAATCCTAACATTCTTCTAAATTTTATCCAAATCAAAGAATTAGTTATTTTTTTCAGTGGTGACATGGAGAGTGTTAAAAATATAAAAATTAAAGTCCACTCACCAAAATGATTTATTATTTTATCAACTGGTTCTGCACCTAAATTATTATAAAAAATTTGATAAATAATTGAATATAGTGGCCACAGGCATAATAAAAATACAAAAATTTTTGAATATCTAAGCAAAGTTAATAATATTTTCTTAGATCCATATCTTTATAAAGATGAGCAACTTCTTCTTCATAGCCATTAAACATAAGTGTAGGTATTCTAGGAGACATTATACCCTCTCCAATAACTCTTTCTGTTGCTTGTGACCATCTTGGATGATCGACATTTGGATTTACATTTGAATAAAAACCATATTCTCTTGGTGAGGCTTTCATCCATGAAGATATAGGCATTTTTTCTACAAAAGAAATTCTAACTATTGCTTTTGCACTTTTAAAACCATACTTCCATGGAACCATTAATCTAATTGGCGAACCATTTTGATTTGGAAGTTCTTTTCCATAAAGACCAGTCACCATAATAGTTAATGGATGCATTGCTTCATCAATTCTTAAACCCTCTTTATATGGCCAATCTAGTATTGGATATCTTTGACCAATCATTTGCTCTGGATCTAAAATAGATTCAAATCTAACAAATTTAGCTTTACTCGTAGGATTAGCTTTTTTTAAAAGCTTATTTAATGGAAAACCCAACCAAGGTATGACCATGGACCAACCTTCAACACATCGAAGACGGTATATTCTTTCTTCGACAGGAAACATTTTTTTTATATCGTCCATTGATAGAGTAATTTTTTTATCCACTTCTCCATCAATTGTAATACTCCACGGATCGGTTATAAAATTTTGAGATCTTTCAACTGGATGATTCTTGCCAGTGCCAAACTCATAATAATTATTGTAAGTAGTAATATATTTGTATTCAGTCAATTTATTCGATGCATTGGCAGTGCTAAATAATGTAGGTGCGAAATAAAATGCTGATGAGGCTAGTCCTAACTGTTTAATAAATTTTCTTCTATTTTTGTAAAATTTTTCTGGGGTAATTTGTGTGTTAGATATTTTCATTAATTAGCCTCGATAGTTGTTCCCTTTAACCATTCGCTATCTTGATTTTCGTAGTGTTCCTTTTTCCATATAGGTGTTCTTTTTTTAATTTCCTCAATTATATATCTTGATAAAACATAAGCTTGATCTCTGTGTTTGCACCCAACACCAATCAAAATACTTTTTTCTTCTAAACTTACATATCCCTTTATGTGTTCAATAAATACAGCTTTATCTTTTATATTAAGTTTTTCGTTAGCTTCATTATATATTTCTTCAAAACTTTTTATTACAAGACTATCTTTAGAATCATAGGTTATCCCAGTTACTTTTTTGTCGTCATTAACATTTCTAACTGTTCCAACAAAATATATTAATGCTCCAAATTTAGATGATTTTAAAAATTCTTCTGCTTTTTTTATTTCAATTTTTTGATTTTTTGAGTCTATTACCTTAGCATGTAGCATTAACCGCCTCCAACAGGTGGTATTATGCCAAATGTTTGTTTTTTATCTATTTTAAAATTGTCTGAGACAATATTGTCATTCTCCGAACAAAATGCAGATGACATAACAATTTTTTTAAAGTTTTGATTTCCATTAAACTTATCATCAATCATTTTAACTAGCTCATTTTTTAAATCTTTTATTGAACTCGGTTGTAAGAGATTTAACTCAATAAAATCTTTATTGCTAAATTCTCTAGCTGCACCAAACAACTCTACTGTTATTTTCATAGTTTAAATTATATTTTCTAAAAAACCTGGTAATCCATCTGGGTTTTTCCAAACACCGCTTTTTCCACCTTCTTTAATTAATAATTTAACGTTATCAATTTTTAGATATGGATTTACTATTTTGCTTAAATCATAAATAGTTGTTAATGCAGCGTTTACACCCATTATTGCCTCCATCTCAACTCCTGTTTTAGCAACTGCAGATACTACACAAAAAACTTCTAAGGAATTATCTGCTTCATTCATAATTATCTTAGTTGCTGTATGGTCTATTGGAAGTGGATGACATAGTGGAATTAGTTCACTTGTTTTTTTAACTCCTAAAACTGCAGCAACTTCTGCAAGAGCTATAGGATCACCTTTTGGCATATTTTTTTCTTTGATTAATTTAAAAACTTCTTTTCCCACATATATTTTTCCAGATGCTAAAGCTCTTCTAAAAGTTTCTTTTTTAGAAGATACATCAATCATATTAAATGAATTTTTTTGAAAAATTTCTTTTGCCCAATCTTTTAGATCCTCATGATTTATTAATTTTAATTTACTCAATTATCCTCCAGTAGTTGATAAATTTTTTGTTAATCCTGTTTCACCAAGTTCTAAATAATGTGACTCTTTTTTAAATTTCATTTGTCCTAGCATTAAGTCTTGCAATTCTTCAGTTTGATCATCTTTTTGTAATAAATGTCTGATACTTATTCCTGTATTTCCAAACAAACATAATCTTAAATCTCCTCTTGAAGTAATTCTTAAACGATTACATGATTTGCAAAAATCTTTTGAGTATGGAGCTATAATTCCAAATTTCCCTTTAAATTCTGGATTGATATAATTTAATGATGGACCCGAGTCTTTACCTAAAGTTTGATAAATCCAACTATTTTTATTTAAGTATTCTTTAAAAATTTTTGAGGAAACATGATATCTATTAAAATAGTCCAAGTTATCTCCAGTTTGCATTAATTCTATATATCTAAAATCTACTTTATTATTTTTAATAAATTCTGCCCAGGACTCAAAATCTTTATAGGATGCATTGATACCATTTAAAAGAACTGCATTAATTTTTATATTATCAAAACTTAAATCTTGTAAAATTTTAATTCCTTTTAAAATTTCTGGTAGTCGATCATGACCTGTAATAGTTTTAAAGGTATCTCTATCAAGACTGTCAATACTAATGTTAATTCCATTTAAACCGCTATCTACTAACATTTTAGCTTTTTGATCTAAATGATAACCGTTTGTTGTAATAACAACTTTTTTAATACCAGCTTCACTTTTTAAAATTTTGATTATTTCAAAAAAATCTTTTCTTACTGTAGGTTCACCACCGGTTAGTCTTATTTTACATACACCCAACTTTGATAAAACTTTTGCAAGACGTCTTATTTCTTCTAAGTGAAGAAATTTTCTATTATCACTTTTATCTGGCATATATCCATTAGGCAGACAATACCCGCACTTAAAATTACAGACGTCTGTAATTGAAAGTCTTATATATGGAAAGGTTCTTCCGAAACTATCTCTAAGCATATTATTTTTTTAATCTCTAATCATAATCAAAAAAATAAATAACTTCCAGTCCTAGGACTGGAAGTTAAAAGCTTTATTTACCAACAGGTCTATAAGCAGAAGCGGCTTTAGCAGCTTTTTCTGCAGCCTTGTTAAAGTCAACAGCTTCCATAATACTCATGTCTTCAATTGTACCTGTCGACTGCATTAACATCTTCATTCCTGCCATAGTTTCAAAATCAGATCCTTCAATAATAGCAATGAAATCATATGTCCCTCTTAGAGTCATCATGTCCAAAAGTTTTCCACCTGCAGCCTCAGTTATTTTTTTTGCAGCTTCACTTCTGTTATCTGAAGGATTCTTAACGAAACCAGCAAGACCTTGATTTGAATATTTGCCTAATACAACAAATTTCATATTTCCTCCTTTTTTTATAAATAAATTATAACAAACTAAATTTTTGTAAGATATGATTTATAAGTAAATCTAATGTGAAAGTTTCGTTAAACTAAGTTCTTGCTACTCTATCCATCTCTTTTAATTCAACTTCAAGTTTATCCAATTCTTCTCCGCCAGCCATCATGCTTAAAAGTTTTTCCCTTGAAATATCCTTTTTTTGAAATGTACCCATACTTCTTCCTCTATTCAAAACAGTAAAACTATTTCCAACAGGATATGCATGGTGTACGTTATGAGTAATCAATATAACAGCTAATCCTTCTGATGCAGCTTTTACGATATATTTTAAAACCATAGAAGCTTGATGAACTCCCAAAGCAGAAGTTGGTTCATCTAAAACTAAAACTTTAGCACCAAAATAAATTGCTCTAGATATAGCCAAACATTGTCTTTCACCTCCAGACATTGTTCCAACTGCTTGAGATGGATCTCTTACATCAATCCCAATTTGTCCCATTCTTTCTGCTGCAATTTTATTTGCTTTTTCTACATCAAAAGTTTTGAAAAATGGAATTCCTTTTTGTGGCTCTCTACCCATGAAAAAATTTCTTGTTACACTCATTAATGAAACCAAAGCTAGATCCTGGTAAACTGTTCCTATACCTATATCTAAAGCATCTCTTGGAGAGTCAAAAATAATTTTTTTATCTTCAAAAATAATTTCTCCTTCATCAGGTTTATGTACACCAGCAAGAGTTTTAATTAAGGTAGATTTTCCTGCGCCATTATCACCAAGAAGGCACATTATTTCACCTTTTCTTAACCTCATAGTTACATCTTTGAGTGCAATTACTTTCCCAAAAAATTTACTAATATTATTAAATTGAACTAAATATTCGGACACTATTTATTCTCCGTAACTTTTCTTCTGATATAATTATTAAATACAACTGCAATTAACATCATTGCTCCAAGAAATACTTTAAACCAATCTGTATCAACATCTGTGTAAAATATTCCCATCGAGACTGTTCCAAAAATAATTGCCCCTAAAGCAGCTCCAATTGCAGATCCATATCCACCAGTTAACAAACAACCACCTACAACAGCAGCTGCAATTGCTTCTAACTCTTTCAAAGTTCCTCGCATAGTATCTGCAGAACCAGCATCCAAAACTTGAATACATGCAAATATTGTTGAGGCCACCGCAGTACCAATAAATAAACTAATTTTCACTCTACCAACAGGGACACCTACATTTGTTGCACCTACCTTGTCACCACCTGATGCAAATATCCAGTTTCCATATCTTGTTTTCATTAATATCCATGTTGCGAATAAAGTTAGGGCAATAAACCATATAACAGATGGTGGAATTCCTGTTGCAAGTGGTGTTCCATCAGTTCTTAATGCAATTAATTTCATTTTACCCAACCAAGTAAATAGCCATTGAAATGTATCAGTAGCAAATATCCATGCTATCGGATCATCTTCAATCAAAACTCTTAATCCTGGAACTTGAGTTCTTCCAGTTATCAATCGAGTAATTGCTAATGTTGCGCCTCTTAAAATAAATAGCATCGCTAGTGTAACAATAAATGAAGGAAGCCCAGTTCTGACAACCATTATTCCATTAAAGTATCCAATTAAAACTGCCATAGCGAAAGCAAAAGTAATACTCATCCATAAAGGCCATCCCCAATAAATAGCAGGTATTGCTATACAAATTCCTGCAAAACCAATCATCGATCCAATTGACAAATCAAACTCACCACCAATCATCAGCATTGCAGCAGCAATTGCAATTATTCCTAAATTTGCTGAAACATCTAAAAAGTTTAAAGCCCCATATGCGCTAAACATTCCAGTATCGCCTGCGACAATACCAAAAAATATAAAAACTAAAATTGATCCGCCTAAAGCTCCAAGTTCGGGTCTATTTAATAACACCCTTAATGGAGAAATTTTTTTTAATCTTTCATCTTGCCCAGTTTGTTTTTTAGATTGAATACTTTGAGATTTTACAGACATAGATGATTTATAATTTAATAGTAAATAAAAAAAAAGGCCTGACTAGTTTTAGTCAGGCCTAATTCCATTATATTTTATCTATAACCTTGAGCTGCCCACTTAATTACAGCGCTAGCATTTTTAGGAGTTACAAATCCAGGTCCAGTCATTACTACACCAGCTGGCATTGTTCCCCATCTCATATACTGAGCAAAAATTGCAATTGGTAGGTAACCTTGTAGGTATTGTTGTTGGTCGATTAAAAACTCTACTTTTCCTGCAGCAGCAGCTTTTAACATATTAGGTGACATATCAAATGTACCTAATTTTACTTTACCAACTTTTCCAGCAGCTTCTAAAGCTTTTAATGCTGCTTCGCCAGATAAACCAGCACCTAAAGTTAGTATAGTGTCATATCCACCACCTAATTTAGCAGCAACAGCTTTTTGAATTTCTGTTGGGTCATTAGAAGTACCTAAAATATCAACACTTCCACCAAAACCTTTTTTAAAACCCGCACATCTTCTATCTAGTGCAACGTTTCCAACTTCATGGTTAACGCATAATGCTTTTTTACCACCAGCAGCTTTCATTTTTTGTCCGCCACCTACACCAGCTTCAAACTCAGTTTGACCAACATGAGCGCTAATTCCTAATGAAGCATAATCATCAGAACCAGAGTTCATTGAGATAACTGGTATCCCTGCAGCTATAGCAGCTTTCACCGATTTACCTAAAGCAGCAGCATCTGGAAGAGTGATCACAATACCTTTTGGTTTTTGTGATACAGCGTTATCAATTAATTTTGCCATTTCAACCATGTCAAAAGTACCTGGCGCAGTGTACTTACAAGATACTCCCATATCTTTACAAGCAGCATCAACACCATTTTTTGCAACTGACCAGAAAGGGTCATTTGCTTGACCATGTGAAACAACTATTATATCCGTAGCTAAAGCAGACACAGACATCATAGCCCATGCAGCGATTGCTAGGAAAAAGTTTCTTATTGTTTTCATTATGTTTCCCTCTTTAAATTTAAAGTTAACTTTTAAAAATGAAACTAAACCAAAATATATATTAAATGTAAAGGAGACAGGTTGTATTCTAGTGACAGTTGATTCGATTAAAAATTAAGTTTCTCAATCCTTTTTGAAGTAATAGATTTTTTTGCAGCGTTAGCCATTATTAAAGCTCTCCTACCTTCCTCAAATAATGCAAGCGGTTTGATATTTTTTTTAATAAATTTTGCAAAATCATATAATTGATTTTTATAAGCATCTTTATATCTGTCGACAAAGAAATGCATTAGAGGCGACTTGCTGGACGTTGTATTGTTTGAATAAAAACTTATCTCATCATTTCTTTTATTTTCGGAAATAATCATTCCTTTTGAGCCAAACAATTCGACTCTTTGATCGTACCCAAAACTACAATGTCTAGAATTTGTTATTATACATTGAACACCTTTTTTTGATTTTATTAAACAAGATGCTAATTCGTAATCTTTTATTTTATTGAATCTATTATCAGAAATATTGCTACCAGTAGCTATAATCTTTTCAGGCTCATCATTTCCTAAATAAAATCTTACTAAATCAAAATCATGAATCATCATATCTTTAAATATTCCTCCAGATTCTTTCAGATATTTAACTGAGGGTGGGGCAGGATCACGACTAGTTATTATAACTTTTTCAAGTTTTCCAATTTTTCCCTTCAGAAACTCTTTTTTTAAATTATTGTGACCCGGATCGTATCTCCTATTAAAACCCAATTGTATTTTTGGATTAAATCTCATAATTTTTTTTTTACAATTATTGATCTTATTTATATTCAAATCCAAAGGCTTTTCACAGAAAATTGCTTTTTTATATTTTACAGCTTCAAGTATAAATTTAATATGTGTTGAAGTAGTTGATGCTATGAAAATTGCTTCTATTTCTTTATCTTTAAATGCAATCGATGGATTATGAATTGGACTTGATTTTAATACTTTTGAAATTTTATTTGTTAGTTTTTTATTAATATCATATACATATTTTAAATTAAAATCTTTGTTTCTCATTAAGTTTTTACCATGCATAATGCCAATTCTTCCAAGACCTAATAAAGCTATATTAATCATTTTTTTTGTTTGAAATTAAAATTCTTTTTAATATCTTAACTAAAATTATTTATTATGTCAGTAAAATTAGGAGTAGCCCCTATTGCCTGGAGTAACGATGATATGCCTGAGTTAGGAGGCGATACTACGCTAGAGCAATGTTTGGAGGAAGCTAGTCAAGCAGGTTATATTGGTGTTGAGTCAGGAGGAAAATTTCCAAAAAACTCCTCTGAGTTGATACCCAAACTAGAGAAATATAATTTAAGTTTATGTTCGGGATGGTATGGGGCCAACTTAAGAAAAAATTCAGTAAATGAAGAAAAAGCACAATTGCAACAACAATTAAAACTTTTTCAAGATTGTAAATCGCCTTGTTTAGTTTTTGCTGAAGTTTCTGGTTCTATTCAAGGAGACCCAAATAGAAAACTTTCTACACGACCTCAGATGGATAAAGATGAATGGAAAAGTTTTTGTCAAAAAATTTCGGAAATGGGCAAATATTTAGAGGACCAATGTATGCCACTTGCTTATCATCATCATATGGGTACAGTAATTGAAACTCAAAAGGATACAGAAAGATTAATGGAAAATACTCATGATAGTGTAAAATTAACTTTAGATACAGGTCATATGTTATTTGCAAAAGGAGATTCAAAAAAAATATTTCAAGATTTTAGTAGTAGACTTAAGCACGTCCATTGTAAAGATATAAGAAAAAATGTTCTTGAGAAATCTTTAAAAGAAGATTTAAGTTTTAGAGAAGCTTTTCTTGAAGGAGCTTTTACAGTTCCTGGTGATGGCTGCATAGATTATATGCCTTTATTTGAAATTTTAAAAAAAAATAATTATTCGGGCTGGTTAGTAGTTGAAGCTGAGCAAGATCCAAAAAAAGCGAACCCATTGGAATATGCAATCAAAGGTTATAAATATTTAACTGAAACTTTAAATAAATCTGATATTAACATTGATATTAAATAATTATCTATAAATTGATGTTAACTCGTTGTTACCAGCTGCAACACATGGAGATTTAAAACAAGTCCCAACTATCCACTCTGAACCTGGTTCGACTTGAAAATTCGAAGACATTAAAAAAATAACACCCATTTCGACAGTTTGACCTGCTTTACCTTCAGCTTTTATTCTTGGGTCTGGATCGGTTTTAACTTTTGTATCATCAGAAAATGGATTTTCTATTTGAAGATTATTATTTATATAGTTTACAACCTTATCTGCTATCCACTCTCCATTACATGGGTCACCCCAGACAGTTTTTAAACTTTCATCTGAGTTACCACATTTATTCACTTCATTATTAATGAAATCCACAACTTTTTTATGATTTTCTTTAACAAGACTTGCTTTAGCTTCAACTTCTGGTCTGGTGCTTGCAGTCCACATCAACATTCCAACAACATAGACTACTGATAATATTACCAATAATTCTAATAGACCAAAATTTTTAAAATTAATTCTCATTAAAGTTTTATAGTTTTTGATTTGTCTAATTTTTTTTCAAAAAAATCAATAATATTTTGAATAGTTTCTTTACCCATTCTTACCATACATTCCTCAGTAAAAGCAGCTGTATGGGGACTTAAGAACACTTTTTTATTCTTAAGCAAAGGATTGTTTTGATCTGGCGGTTCTTTTTCGAAAACATCTAAACCAGCTCCAAAAATCAAATTTTCATTCAAAGCTCTATCTAAATCGATCTCGTTTATTACTCCTCCTCTTGCTGCGTTTATAATTATACAGTTTTTTTTCATTGTTCTTAATAAATTGTAGTTAATTAAATTTTTTGTTTTATCATTTAGGGGCACATGCAATGAAACAGCATCCATATTTTTTATTGAATCTTCTAAATTTTCAACCTTTTTCCCTCCTAAACTCTCAACAACTTCTTTAGAAACAAAAGGGTCATAAACAAACACATTCATTTCAAATCCCTTACATCTTTTGATCAAACATTGTCCAATTCTTCCAAAACCAGCAATAAGAATATTTTTATTCCAAATTTCTATAGTTTTAGGAAGTTTGTTACGATTTGAAAAATTTCCAGATTTTACAGAGTCATCATACATGCTTTTCCTTTTTGCAATATTTAAAAGCATAAAAAAAACATGTTCAGCAACAGCAATAGCATTGGCAGTAGCAGTTATTGCTAAGGTGATATTTTTTTCTTTTGAAGCTTTAAGATCAATATTGTCATAGCCAACACCATGTCTGGAAATAATTTTTAGATTTTTTGAACAATTAATTAATTCGCCTGATAATTTTGCAGTTCTTATCGAAATAGCATCACAGTTAGAAATTTTTGATTTTATATTTTGAGCTTCCAAATTTTCTAAAATTTCGTATTCATAATTTGAATTATCCGTTAAAAGTTTAATTCCAGCTTCATGAATAGGTTGGATAATTAAAATTTTTTTTTTTGACACTTTTGTTTAGTATGCTTTTGACTGTTCTTTAGATTTTACAGTTTTGAGTTTTGAAACTGCTTCTTTTGCACCTGAACTCATATATCTTTGATCAGAGCCAATAGTTACTAAGTTAAATCCTAAATTTAACATTTTTTTAGCATATTCTGGCGTAGCATTATGTATACCTGCGAAAATTTTATTTTTTTTTGCGTGCTCTAATATATTTAAAATTTCTTTATATGTAGGTGATCCTTCAGGGTTATCGAATGCAGGTTTCTCACCTATTGCTAAACTTAAATCTGCAGGCCCAATATATATTCCATCAATACCAGGGGTGCTCATTATTTCATCAAGTTTTTCCAATGCTTCTTTAGTTTCAATCATTGCAATTTTTAAAATTTCTTCATTTGCACAATCGCCATAATCTCCACCACCATAAATTAATCCTCTGATAGGACCAAAGCTTCTGTATCCTTTTGGTGGGTACATGCATGCTTGTACAAACTTTTCAGCTTCAGTTTTATTACTAACCATCGGACAAATTACACCATAACAACCTGCGTCTAAGATTTTCATAATTTGTCCGGGCTCGTTCCAATTAACTCTAGCAAGTGGCGTTACCTCTGTTGTTGATATAGACTGCAACATTTGAAGTGCATTTGGATAATCTATAACACCATGTTGCATATCTATTGTTAAAGAATCCCATCCTTGATGAGACATTACTTCAGCAGAAAAAGAGCTTGGAATTTGAAGCCAACCATTTACTACTTGTTTACCTTCTTGCATCATCTTTTTAATTTTATTTTGTTTCATCTTATGACTTAAGACCTAGATGGGTATATTTAACATTAAGATAATCTTTAATTGCCATTGATCCACCCTCACGACCATAACCAGTTTGTTTAATACCTCCAAAAGGAGCCTCGGCAACAGCAACTGCAGCTGTGTTGACAGCAACTGTTCCACTTTCCATTAATTCTGAAGCTTTATTAGCTTGTTCCATAGAATTTGTGTAAATATAACTACATAGACCAAGATCATTATCATTTGCTCTTTCAATAATTTCATCAAAAGTTTTAAAAGAAAGCATTGGTACCAATGGTCCAAAAGGTTCTTGTTTCATAATGGTGAAATTATCTTTAACATCATCAAAAATTGTTGGTTCATAAAAATAGCCTTTATTAAAACCCGAAGGTCTTTTACCACCTAGTAAAACCTTGCCTCCTTCTTTTTTTGTGATTTCAACAAGTTCCTCAATTTCTCCTAATCTTTTAGATGTAGTTAATGGTCCTAACTGCACATCTTTATCTAGACCATTTCCAATTTTTAATTTTTTTGTTCTATCAATAAACGCTTTGATAAATTCATCTTTTTTCTTTTCTTGAATATAAAATCTATTAGGTGAAATACAAACTTGTCCATTATTTCTAAATTTTGCAGTGATAGCCATATCAGCAACTTTATTAATATCCACATCATCAAAAACTATAAATGGTGAATGACCACTGAGCTCCATAGTAACTCTTTGAACTTTATCTGCCGCTTTTTTTAAAATTAATTTTCCGACTCTAGTTGATCCAGTGATTGAAACCTTTTTTACAATATCAGACTCTAATAATTCATTAGATATTTCAGCAGGATCTCCAGATAAAAGATTTACAACACCGGGTGGCACACCTGCTTCTTTACAAATATCCACTAATTCCATAACAGTACCAGGCGTAATTACATCAGGTTTACAAATAACTGAACAACCTGCAGCTAAAGCAGTAGAAATTTTCCTTGCAGCTAAAACTAATGGAAAATTCCAGGGCACTAATGCAGCAACTACCCCTACTGGTTGGTAATAAACATGTACCCTAGTGTCAGGAAATCTACTTTCAACAGTTTGGCCATAAATTCTTTTTGTTTCTTCTGCGTTCCATTCAAATATATCCGCAGCTCCACCTGTTTCACCAATTCCTTCTGCCAATGGTTTTCCTACCTCAAGAGTTAACCATTTAGCCAAAACATCTTGCTTTTGCCTCATCAAATCTGCAATTTTCCTGATTATGTAAGATCTTTTCCATGGAGTAGTATTTTTCCAAACTTGCAGTCCTTTCTCTGCAGATTTTAATGCTTTCTGAACATCTACAGAAGACGCCTTTGAAGCTTTTCCTATTACTTCTTCAGTAGCAGGATTTATAACATCATAAGTTTCTTTTTTTTCGGCTTGTTGCCACTTACCATCAATGAATTGTCCAAATTTACTATACATAATTTTTATTTTATGGTTTATTAAGTGAAATTTTAAGGGAATATATCTACAAATATGAAAAAAATAAAGCTTACTTGTGCGCATGCAATTGTAAAACATCTAATTGCACAAAAAATTCTAATTGATGGTAAAAAAGAACCATTATTTGCTGGTGCTTTTGGAATTTTTGGTCATGGAAATGTCGCTTGTTTAGGCCAAGCATTGGAGGAAAACAAGGAAAGTTTTCCAACATATAGAGGTCATCACGAACAAAACATGGCTTTAACAGGAATTGCATATGCAAGGGCAAAAAGAAGAAAACAGATTTTTGTAGCAACAAGTTCGGTTGGACCAGGTTCAACAAATATGGTTACTGCTGCTGCAGTTGCAATGAGCAACAGATTACCAATTCTGTTTTTACCGGGTGATACTTATGCAAATAGAATGCCTGATCCTGTCCTTCAGCAAGTAGAACACTTTAATAATCCAAGCATAACTCAAAATGATGCTTTTAAGCCTGTTACAAGATATTTTGATAGAATAACAAGACCAGAACAAATTTTACAAACCTTACCTCAAGCTATTCAAGTAATGTTAGATCCAGCAGATTGTGGTCCAGCATGCATCTCTTTAAGCCAAGATATTCAAGGTGAAACTTTTGATTATCCAGAAGAGTTTTTTAAAGAAAGGACTCATAATATAAGAAGACCGCGTCCTGATGATTTTCAAATTAAAGAGGCGGTTGAAAAAATAAAAAAATCTAAAAATCCAATTATAATTTCTGGTGGAGGGGTTTTTTATTCTGATGCAATGGAAGATTTATCTAACTTTGCAATGAAACATAATGTACCTGTTACACAAACTGTAATGGGATACTCCACAATGAAAAGAGATCATTCTCATTTTTTAGGACCAATAGGTGGATTAGGTGGAAAGGCAGCAAATAATTTTGCTAAAAAAACCGATCTTGCAATTGCTGTAGGAACTAAACTAGGAGATTTCACCACGGGTTCCTGGGCTAATTTTGAAAATCCTAACTTTTCTCTAGTTTCAGTCAACGTATCAAGGTTTGATGCAAACAAACATATGGCACAGTCAGTTATAGGTGATGCAAAAGTAACTTTAAATGAATTATCCCAAGCATTAGGAGATTGGAAAGCACCTGAAGATTGGTATAAAAAATCAAGAGATGAACTAAAATCCTGGAACGAATATGTTGATAAAGAAAGTGGACCAACAAATCAGAAGTTGCCAAGTTATGCTCATGCTGTTGGAGCAGTTTACAGAAATTCAGATCCATCAGATATAGCTGTAACTGCTGCTGGAGGATTAGTTGGTGAGGTAGTTCAAATTTGGAGACCAAGAGAACTAAACACTCATGAAACTGAATGGGGTTTTAGTTGTATGGGTTATGAAATTTCAGGTGCACTTGGAATAAAAATGGCAAATCCAGATAAAGAAGTTATTGCGTTTGTTGGAGACGGTTCTTATTTATTATATAACTCTGATATTTATTCCTCAGTAATTACAAATAATAAATTAATAATTATAGTATGTGATAATGGTGGACACGCAGTAATTAATAGACTTCAATTGTTCAAAGGTGGCAAAGAATTTAATTGTCTGTTTGAAAGTTCAAATATTTCAAATCAAATAAGTATAAATTTTGCTAAACATGCCGAAAGCATGGGGGCAAAATCAGAAGAGGTAAATACAATAAACGAATTAGAAGAGGCTTTCAAAAGAGCAAAAAAATCTCAAACAACATATGTTATTTCAATTAAAACTCATTCTTATCAATGGCTTGAGGGTTCTGCATATTGGGAAAGTCCTACACTTGAAATACCTAAAACAAAAGAAAATGAAGAAGCTTTAAAACTTCACAAAGAAGGTAAATCTAAACAAAGACAAGGCGTTTAAATTATAAATGAATAAAGTCTTTAAAGTAGGTCTTATCGGTTGTGGGCATATTGCAGAAACATACTTTAGAGCTCATAAATATTTTAATAACTTTAAAATAATTAAATGCGCAGACATTAATAATCATGCATCAAAAAAATGTTCAAAAACATATGGTATTAAGGCTTTATCAGTAAATGATTTATTAAAAGACAGTGAGGTTGAAATTATTTTAAATTTAACAATTCCAAAAGCACATTACATAGTAACAAAAAAATCTCTATTAAATAATAAACATGTGTATTCTGAAAAGCCAATGGCTATTAATACTAAGGACGGATTAGAATTATTAAAGCTAGCTAGAAGAAAAAAACTTTATATCGGTAACGCACCAGATACTTTTTTAGGCGGGGGAAATCAAAAAGCAAAAGAGCTAGTTGAAAGAAAAATTATAGGTAAAATAAATTTAGGTAATGCAATTTTCGCATTTCCAGGCGTTCAATCTTATCACCCAAATCCAGAACCTTGGTTTGCCAAAAAAGAAGGAGGTCCAGTAATCGATATGGGACCGTATTATTTGACTGCACTTGTAAACTTACTTGGTCCCGCTAAAGAAGTTAGTGGTAGCCTTATGAAAGGTGTAAAAAAAAGAACGATAGGTATTGGACCAAGAAAAGGTAAAAAATTTAAAGTAGAATGTCCAACTACATATCTATCAACAATTGTATTTGAAAATGGCGCTATCATTAGGCTTACATTGTCTTTCGATGTAATCGCACATAATCGTAATCATATAGAATTATATGGAAATAAGGGTAGCTTGATAGTTCCTGATCCAAACATGTTCGGAGGATCTGTATTTACATGTAAAAAAATTGGAGACAGGTGGAAAGAATACAAAACAATTAAAATGCCACTAGGTAAAATTAATATAAGAACACAAAGCGCAAGAGCAAATGAGTCCCCGACAAATGCAAATTATAGAGGAGTTGGATTAGCAGAAATGGCATACTGTATTGAAAATAAAAAATTAAATAGGTGTAATGGAGAATTATCTTATCATGTATTAGATATTATACAGTCAACAATGAAAGCTTCAAAAACAGGTAAAAAACAAAAAATTAAATCAACATGTAATAAGCCAAATTATTTTTCACAAAAAGAAATAAAAAAAATATTAAGATAAATTATGCAAATAGGAATTGATGTAGGCGCAACAAAAATAGAATATATTTTATTACATGACAACGGAGAAGAGTCCGGAAGATCTAGAATTGATTGCCCAAAGGATTACAACTCGGTCATTAAAAGTATTAACGAAATTATTAAAAAAATTGAAAAAAAAATTGGAAAAGAATTACCAATAGGAGTTTGTCACCCGGGAATACATTCAATACATACAGGTTTAATAAAGAATTCACCAAATTGTGATTGGATAAACAATAAACCATTCCAAAAAGATTTAAGAGAAGCTGTTGGCAAAGAGATATTTTGTGAAAATGACGCAAATTGTTTTACTTTATCAGAGGCAATTGATGGATCTGGCAAACATTATAAAATTGTATTTGGTATCATTTTAGGTTCTGGCGTTGGAGGAGGGTTAGTAATAGATAAAAAAATTGTAACAGGATCTCACGGTATAACAGGAGAATGGGGACATAATCAACTTCCTTTAGTCGGCAAAGAGTCAACAGTAAAAAAAACTAATTTAAGAGAAGGAGAAATTGAAAGTTCTATATCAGGACTAAGTTTACAAAAAAAATTTAAGAATGAATTTAAGAAAGATTATAAAGCTTATGAAATTTTTGAACTTTATAGAAAGCATGATTTAGACGCAGAAAAAATAGTTGAGGAATTTAAAGATAATTTATCAATGGCAATTGCGACAGTAGTAAATATTTTAGATCCAGATGTTTTCATTTTTGGCGGTGGATTATCAAATGAAATAGATTTTTTTAATGAAATCCAGTCTAAAGTAAGAAAATTTGTTGCTGGAAATGAATTTGAAGGCATTTTTTTAAAACCAAAGTTTGGAGATGCTAGCGGAGTTAGAGGTGCGGCAAGATTAGGTAGAAATATTAATTATTAGTTTATGATATAATTATTATTATGAAATTAGTTAGATTAGGTAATATTGGATCTGAAAAACCCTCAATTATTGACATACAAAATAATTACAGAGACTTATCCTCAATAATCATTGATTTAAATCCTGAAACTTTAAACTTTGAAACTTTAGAAAAAATTAAAAATACAAATATTAATGATTTACCAATATTAGACTCCAATTCAAGAATTGGTGCTTGTGTTTCAAAACCTTCAAAATTTATCGGCATAGGACTAAATTTTAAAGATCATGCCGAAGAACAAAATCTTCCAATACCACGTGAGCCAATTATTTTTTCTAAGTTTACAAGTTGTATCACCGGACCTTATGATCCAATTATTGTTCCTAAAGGTTCGCAACATACGGACTGGGAAGTTGAATTGGGTTTTGTGATAGGAAAAAAAGCGATAAATGTAAGCGTTGAAGATGCATTAGATTATGTTTTAGGTTTTTTTTTAGTTAACGACGTAAGTGAAAGAAATTATCAAAAAAATAAAGGATTAACTTGGGATAAAGGTAAAGGTTTCGATACATTTGGCCCAATAGGTCCATATATTGTTACAAAAGATGAGCTATCAGACTTTGATAAATTAAATATGTATCTCGATGTTAATGGAGAAAGAATGCAAACAGGAAACACACAGAAAATGATTTTTGGTGTAAGTGAGTTGGTATCCTACATGAGCTCATGTATGAGTTTGCATCCAGGAGATATATGTTGCACGGGTACTCCGCCAGGAGTGGGTGAAAATATGAAACCTCCACGGTTTTTAAAAGGTGGTGAGGAGGTTGTTTTGGGTATAGATAAACTTGGTCACCAAAAACATACCGTTGTTGCTTATAAAGAATAAAACTATTATCATTGAGGTCTAATGATAAAAAGAGATCTTTATTACGATAGAATTCCAACAAAATCACTTAGAGAGGACGTAAGATACTTAGGATTTATCCTTGGAAAAGTTATTAAGGATCAAGAGGGAGATAAATTTTTTAAACTTGTAGAAAAAATTAGAAAGCTTTCAAAAACAAATAAAACTGAAACAAAATCTGATAAATCCAAAAAAAAAATTTCAAAAATTTTAATAAAACTTGATCCAAAAAAAACTTTTAAAGTTACAAGAGCTTTTACACATTTTATGAATTTGCTTAATCTAGCAGAAATGGTAGATGCCTCAAGAAATTTAGATGAATATGAGAATAAAAAAAAAATAAATAATAAAAACATTTTTATAGAAGAAATTTTTGAGAGTCTTTTCAAAAATAAAAAAATATCAAACAATAAAATTTATAATTTTGCAAAAAGTCTAAATATTGGAATTGTTTTAACAGCCCATCCTACTGAAGTTAAGAGAAGAACATTAATACAAAAATATCATAATATTACAGAAATACTCGAACAAAGAGATTTATTTAAAAATTTTCCATCAAAAACAATAAAATTAGACAAAAAATTATATGATGAATTAACTGTAATTTGGAACACAGACGATCTTAAAAGATTTAAACCATCACCGTTTGATGAAGCAAGATGGGGTTTGGCAATTATTGAGGATAGTCTTTGGGAGACAATTCCAAAAGTTTACAGGAGATTAAATTCAATCTTTATTAAAAATATGAAAAAAAGTCTTCCAAAAAATTTTAATCCAATAGAATTTGGTTCTTGGATGGGTGGAGATAGAGATGGAAACCCAAATGTAACTGCAAAAGTAACAAAAGAGGTAATTTTATTATCTAGATGGGAGGCTGCTAAACTTTATGAAAAAGCGTTGACCAAAATAATTAGAGCTTATTCAATGGAAAAATGTTCAAAAAAGATAACCAAAGTTGTTGGAAAATCTTTTGAACCTTACAGAGTATACCTGAGACCATTAAGAGATAAAATTAGAAAAACTCATAGATCTATCGAACAGTATTTAATAAATGGTGAGCCCTTAGATCAATCTAAATTATTACATTCAAAAGAGGAAATACTAAAACCATTAAGAGTTGTAAGGGAGTCGCTTGAAAATAATCAATGTGAAAATATAGCAAGCGGTGAACTTCTCGATTTAATGAGAAGGACAAAATGTTTTGGTATAAATTTAGCAAGACTAGATATTCGACAAGAATCTGCAAGGCATAGTCAATTAATAAATGAATTTTTTTTTAAAAAATATAAAAAAAAATATCTATTGTTAAGTGAGAAAGAAAAATTAAATTTTTTTAAATCCACACTTACTTCAAAAAAAAATTTAATTAATAATCTAAAATTTAGAAATAAAGAAAACAAAGAAGTTTGGTCTACTTTTAACATATTGTCTGATGAACCAAAAGAATGTTTAGGTGCATATGTAATTTCAATGACTACATCTGCATCAGATATACTATCGGTTTCATTTTTACAAAAAGAGGCGAAGATAAAAGATAAGTTGAGAGTTGTGCCTCTATTTGAAACATTGGATGATTTAGTTAATGCAAAAAAAATAATGAACACATTATTTTCACAAAAATGGTACAGAAAATTAATAAAAAATAATCAAGAAATAATGATTGGTTATTCTGACTCAAGTAAAGATGCTGGAAAATTATGCGCTAGTTGGCATCAATATAAGGCTCAAGAGGAAATAATAAAATTAGCAAAGAAATACAAAGTTAAAGTTACTTTTTTTCACGGCAGAGGAGGTTCAGCAGGAAGAGGAGGTGGGCCAATACAAGCAACTTTGAGATCACAGCCACCAAATACAGTAAATGGAAAAATAAGAGTTACTGATCAAGGCGAAGTGATACAACAAAAATACGGATATGAACCAATGGCTAAATATAATTTATGTAGTTATATTGGAGCAGTGGCAGAGGCTTCATTAAATCCACCACCTTCTCCTAAAAAAAGTTGGAGACAATTAATTGAAAAAATGTCCGATATCTCTAAAAGTTCATATCGAAGAAATATCAATCAAAGCTCTGAATTTATAAAATATTTTAAAACTGTGACACCACACGTTGCTCTTGGTAAATTATCTATTGGTTCTAGACCTTCAAAAAGAAAAAAGACAGATAACATTAAAAGCCTGAGAGCTATTCCTTGGGTATTTGCTTGGACACAAATTAGACTGATGTTACCGGCATGGCTGGGTACAGCAGAGGCATTTAGATACTCGTATATTAAGAAATTTAGAAAAACTTTATTTGACATGGAAAAAAACTGGCCTTTTTTTAATTCTATGCTTGATATCTTGGATATGGTGATTTCTAAAGTAGATCCAGATGTATCTAAAATTTATGAACATTATTTAGCTGATGATGATTTAAAAAAAGTAGGAAAAAAGTTGAGATTCCAATTCGATACAATTAAAAAATTAAATAAAAAAATAACGCCAACAGAAATTTTGAATAATAGAAAACAATATAGAACCTCTGTAATTGTTAGAAATATTTATTCTGAAGTTTTAAATATTATTCAACCAATTGTAATAAAAAAACTTAAAGATAAAAAAAATTTTAAAAATAAAAAAGATTTAAATGATGCATTAATGACATCTATTGCTGGAATATCAGCTGCAATGAAAAATACCGGCTAATATGACAGAAATATTAATAGCTTTTGGTGCGGGTTTAATTAGTTTTTTATCACCTTGTGTATTACCGTTAATACCTGGTTATATTTCATATATTTCTGGAACTACATATAATGAACTTTTAGAAACAAAGATTAAGTTATCTCCCTTAATATTTTTTACAGCTGGATTTTCAATTGTATTTGTACTTTTTGGAGCAGCAGCAACATTTATTGGTCAATTGTTTTTGAGTTATTCAAATGAACTTAGAATTACAGCAGGAATAGTAATAATAATTTTCTCTTTACATATATTAGGTTTTTTAAACTTGAAATTTTTTAACTATGAAAAAAGATTTCAGGTATCAAATAATAATAGTTTTTTTGCTCCAATTTTACTGGGAATGGCTTTTGGATTTGGTTGGACACCTTGTATTGGACCAATATTAGGATCAATACTAGTTTTAGCAACTACAGAAGAATCTTTATTTCGAGGTATAATTTTATTATGTTTTTATTCATTAGGACTGGCAATTCCTTTTATTCTTTCTGGATTATTAATACAAAAATTTATAGGTGTTTCTGATAAACTTAAATCGAAAATGAAAATAATCATAAATATTAGTGGATATTTACTTTTAATTACTGGCATCTTAATTTTAACAAATCAATTACAGGCATTAGGTTTTTATTTGATCGAGTATTTTCCTATTTTACAAAAACTTGGCTAAGAGATATAATTAGATATGTCTTTGAGCTATTTAATAGGCCAGTCAACAAAATTTGTTTGGTATTCAACGCATTATTTAATTTCATTTAAATATGCAACTCCAATTAAAATAGATCGTCAAAATCCACCACCTTTTTTTAAAAAGATGCCATCAGGCAAAAAATTATTTTATGAAATGATAAAGTTATTTAATGAAGAGAGAAAATATATAAATCAAAAAAAATATAAAATTCCAAAAACTAATGTGAATGATTTTGCTAATATTTTTAAAGGAAGTTTTAATTTTTTTATGGATCTTCCTAAAATTGACAAAAGAAGAACTGAAAAAAAATTTAAAGATTTAAATGAAAAAAATAAAGATTTACCAAAATACTTTTTAAGAAACTTTCATTATCAAACCGATGGGTATCTTAGTGAAAAATCAGCTAATTTATACGAATTTCAAGTAGAAACATTATTTTCTGGATCAGCAGCAACAATGAGAAGATTTTCTTTATTGCCAATTATCGAATATTTAGAAAATAATGATGAAAACTTAAATTTCTTAGATGTAGGTACAGGATCAGGCGAATTTATTAAAACAATAAAGTATAATTTTCCAAAATTAAATATTACTTGTTCGGATATTTCTAAAGCATATTTAGAGGTTGCAAAAAAAAAATTAAAAAAATTTAATAATATAAATTATAAAAATTGCAAAGGTGAGGATTTACCTTTTGAAAATGAATCTTTCGATATTATAAATTCAGTTTACTTATTTCATGAGGTTCCTTCTGCTATAAGATCAAAGATTTTTTCAGAAATATCTAGAATACTTAAAGAAGACGGAATTTTCATTTTAACAGACTCACTTCAGCTTGGAGATAATTATATTCTTGACCCATTATTGGAATTTTTTCCATATTCAACACATGAACCTTATTATTCTAAATATATAAGGGAAGACCTAGCTAATACTGCAGAAAAATTTGGTCTAAAAATGTATTATTGTAAAAATGCTTACCTTTCAAAAACTTTAGCTTTTAAGAAAATATAAATTTTATTTAATTTATTCCAAATTTTCGTTTAAGATGTCTTAACTTGCCTTCAGTGCTATCAAAATCAAGGTAACAGCCTTGCAAAAATCTTCTTCCTTCATTGGGATTAAATGCCGTTCTTCCATGTAATAATCTATGATTATCCATCATCATTAGATCACCAGGCATCAACTTAAATTCTATTCTGTATTTATCTGAATTATATAAGTCAGATAAATATTTTCTTGCTTCATAATAAAGTTCTAATTCTTTTTTTTCTAAAATTGGAACATAGTCTAAACGTGTACTAAATCTTACACTTTTAAAGTTTTTATTTTGGTCAAGGTGAATTAGTTCTGACCAACTTTCTAAAACAACATCTTTATCAATAAATCTAAATCGTACTTTTACAGATGAAAGAATATTGTAATATTCTGGCTTTACTTTTTTAAGCATTTCAGAAACTGTATATCCGTCAACTAATGTTGAATATCCACCGCTTACTTCGTTTTCAATACAATGAAGAATTTGAATACATGGAGGAAGAGGATTTCTATATGGGTTATCAGTATGAGGTGTTAAATGAAGACCTGTATATGCCAAATCATTTGGATTAGGTTTTGATTTTACATCAAAATGTTCTCCAAAATTTGTTCTCTTTACACTTCCTATAGAATTTCCAAATTGAATTAAAAAATTATTTTTTGTTGGGATATTTTTTATTATTACAAAACCATATTTATAAAATGAAATAAGCATTTCATACATTTCTTTAGTGTCAAAAAATCCGTCTTTATATTCAAAATTTTTTATATTTTTGAAATTGCAATCCCATTGAATTTTTTCTATTGAATCTAATTCATTATCAATACCAGCAAATTCAGATGACAATTTTTTAATCTCATATTTCGAGCTAATACCGTCATTAAATTTAACATTTAAATATTTTCCATCTATCTTAGCTTCATCAATATCAATTTTAAAATTCATAGTTGCAGGGTCAAATAATCTTTGTTGTGTTCCTGGGTCCAAATGTTCACTTTCTGAAACTCTTTCTCTTAACCAAAATGGATGAATTTCTTTCTTTGATCCATCAGCATCTAAGATAACTTTTTTATTATTTATGAGTTCAATTTTCATTTAAGTCCAAGGATTATTTAAAATTTCGCTTTAATCAAGATAAATTAAATAGTAAGAAGTAAAAATGGACCCTAAAAGTTATCGAACATACTCAAATTTTTTGAAATCTTTATCATTCAAATTAACAAGATTTTACTACAAAAAATTGGATAAAAACTTTGTTATTTACAATAAGCTTAAGGGTAAAGGATATGATCCAGTAACGACATCTGATAGAGCCTTTGAGAAATTTATAAGAAAAGAAATTAAAAAAAGATTTCCGACTCACCAAATTATCGGAGAAGAGTTTGGAAAAAGCAAAAACGAAAGTGAATTTACATGGGTTATTGATCCAATTGATGGAACAAGATCTTACGTTTCAGGTAACCCAACTTGGAGTAATTTGATTTCACTAAATCATAAAGGTAGACCAGTATTAGGTTTGGCAAATTTTCCTAAATTAAAAAAATTTTATATGAATATTAATAAAACTACTGCTTATATTTATGAAAATGGAAAAAAAAGAAAATTAAAAGTTAACAAAAAAATTAATTTTAAAAATATAAAATTAGCTGCAGCTTTTCACGGATGGCTATCTATACACAAACAATTAAAAATTAAAAAATTTCTAAAAAAAATGCAATTTCCATGCTTTGATGCATTAACATATGCTCAGCTTGCTGAAGGTAGAGTAGATGTTGTCGTTCAGTGTGCAAATAAAATTTGGGATATTCATCCATTAATACCAATTATCAATGCGGCAGGAGGAGTCGTAACAACTTGGGATAATAAAGATCCAGTATTAGCCGGTAATATAGTTGTCTCAAATAATAAAGTTAATCATTTAAAAATTCTTAAGCTTCTTAAACCAGCTTTAAAATGAAAAACGTAATAGTTTTACAACATATCAAAATAGAAGATCCAGGTTATATAAAAGATTTAATGATCAAAGATAATATAAATTTAACTACTATCGAATTAGATGAAGGTGAGAAAATCCCAAATGATCTTTCTAAATTTGATGCAATGTTTTGTATGGGTGGTCCAATGGATACTTGGATGGAAAAGGATTATCCATGGTTAATAGATGAAAAAAAAAGAATAAAAGAATTTGTCATTGAATTAAAAAAACCTTATTTAGGTTTCTGTTTGGGTTGTCAATTACTTGGAGAAGTAATTGGTGGTGAAGTCGTAAGATCGGAACCATCTGAAATAGGAATTTTAAATATAGATTTTCTTGAAAATAAAAAAAAGAAGGATAGCTTATTTTTTTCATTTCCTAATCAAATTAAATCACTTCAGTGGCACTCTTATGAAGTAAGGAATTTAGAAAATAATAAAGATGTTACATTAATAGCATCTTCTGCAATTACTAAATATCAAATTTTTAAATATCAAAATCATGCTTATGGTATTCAATTTCATATTGAAATAAAAGAAACAACAGTAAATGAGTGGGGCTGCGTACCTGAGTATAAGTCTGCTCTAGAAAAACAACTTGGATCTGGCGCTTTAAATAGATTTGATCAATCTGCTAAAGAAAATATGGCAGATATGAATAAGTTTTCCCAGATTTTGTATGAAAATTTCAAAAAACTCGCTTAATAAATCACCTTTCCTTTTCAAATATTTCTAACTACAATTTAAAAAAAAAATATTGGAGGGGAAAATGAATTTTAGATTTTTATCAAAAATTCTTTTGGCTATTTTATTAATTTTTGCAACAAATACTTCATTTGCAAAAACAATTAAATGGTCAATGCAAGGAGATAGTTTAACACTTGATCCTCATGCACAAAACGAAGGTCCAACAACTCAAGTATCAAGACAAGTTTATGAAGCACTTGTTACTAGAGGATTAGATATGTCAATTGGACCACAATTAGCAACAAAATGGAAAGCAGTTGATCCAAACACATGGTACTTTTTTTTAAGAGAAGATGTTAAATTTTCTAATGGTCAGCCAATGACTTCTGAAGATGTTGTTTTTAGTATTTTAAGAGCTAAACAGCCAACATCAGATTTTAAAGAATATATTAGTACCATTTCATCAGTTAAAGCTATCGATGATTATACTGTTCAAATTAAAACAAGTAAACCAAACCCAATTCTTTTGAACCAACTTTCAAATATATTTGTAATGTCAAAAAAATGGTCAAATGAAAACTTTGCGACAGCTCCACAAAACTGGGATGCTGGTCAAGAAACCTTTTCAGCAGTTAATGCAATGGGAACAGGACCATTTAAAATTACTTTAAGAGAACCAAATACAAAAACAGTTTTCAAAAAGAATAAAAAATGGTGGGGTGAAGTTGAACATAACATCACAGAAATACAATTACTTCCAATTAAGAATGCCGCAACTAGAGTTGCTGCATTATTATCAGGAGAAATTGATATTGTTACTGATGCACCAGTGCAAGACTTGAATAGAATATCTTCTTCAGGTGGTCATAAGGTTGAAAGCACTCCGCAAATGAGAACAATTTTCCTTGGAATGGATCAAGCTGCTGATCAACTAAGATCTGGTAACACTGGCGATAATCCATTTAAGAAAAAAGAAGTAAGACAAGCTCTTTACCAAGCAATTGATATAGAAGCTATCAAGAAAAAAGTTATGAGAGGTTTAAGTGAACCTGCAGGAATAATAACATTTCCAGGAGTTACAGGTTATACAAAAGCACTTGATAAAAGACTTCCTTATGACGTTGATGCCGCTAAACAATTGTTAGCAGACGCAGGTTATCCTGATGGTTTTGAAGTTGAATTAAGATGTCCAAATGACAGATATGTAAATGACGAGGCTATTTGTACAGCTGTTGTTGGTATGCTTGGAAAAATAGGTGTTAAAGTAAATCTATTTGCCCAAACAAAAAGCAAACACTTTAAAGAACTAAAAGATGACCAAGGTGATTTTTATATGTTAGGTTGGGGCGTTCCTACTTTAGATAGTCACTATGTTTTCCATTATTTATATGAAACTGGAGCTAGTTGGAACAAAGTTAACTTTAGTAATGCAGATGTTGATGCTGCTATAAGAGTTATGGAAGGTGAAGTCGATCTAGACAAAAGAAATGCTGCAATTGCAAAAGCTTGGGAAATTGTAAGAAATGATATTTCATATCTCCCTCTACACCACCAAGTAATTTCTTGGGCATCAAAATCAAATGTAGATGTTCCTATTAGACCTAACAATGAACCATTATTTAGGTTTTCTAGAGTAAATTAAATTAAAAATTTACAAGCCCTTTTAAAAAAAGGGCTTGTAATTTAAGTTTTCATAAATTGATAAAATATTTTTTCAAACGTCTGTTTCAGTCAGCAATAGTTATGTTGATTGTCGCATTTGTATCGTTTTCATTGTTTAATTTTGTTGGAGATCCAATTAATAATATGGTTGGAGAAGAGACCTCTGATGAAGAAAGGTCTCAGTTAAGAGAGTCATTAGGTTTAAATGATCCAGTTCATATACAATTTTCAAGATTTGTAGTAAATGCCTCACAAGGAGAATTTGGAATATCTTATCAACTTAGAAGACCCGTTTCAGAATTAATTGCTGAAAGATTACCAGCTACAATCGAGTTAGTTTTAATTTCAGCTTTAATTGCTCTTGTTTCAGGAACTTTACTTGGAGTATATACGGGAATAAATCGAAAAGGATTTTTAAGTGATGCTATATTAGCAATCTCTTTATTAGGAGTTTCCCTTCCCACTTTTGTTATTGGAATATTGTTTATATATCTTTTTGCTGTCATTCTTGGAGTTTTGCCATCTTTTGGAAGAGGCGAGGTTGTGGATCTTGGTTTTTGGTCCACAGGTTTCCTAACTATAACAGGTCTTAAAGCAATTATTTTGCCATCAGTTACCTTAAGCCTTTTTCAAATGACATATATTATAAGACTTGTTCGGGCTGAAATGATGGAAATACTACAAACAGATTATATTAAATTTGCTAAAGCTAGAGGCCTAAGCGAAAAAAGTATTTATTATAAACACGCTTTAAAAAATGGATTGATACCAGTAATTACAATTGCTGGAATTAATATTGGTACTTTAATTGCATTTTCGATAATTACAGAAACTGTTTTTCAATGGCCAGGTATGGGATTTCTATTTATTCAAGCTGTTCAGTTTGTTGATATACCAATCATGTCAGCCTATCTATTTTTTATTGCTTTCGTATTCGTAATGATAAATTTTATTGTCGATATTTTGTATTATTTTATTGACCCTCGTATCAGGGTAAAGGCGGAGACAGCTAGTGGATAACAATACATCAAATTTATTAAACAGAATTAGAAATAGCGATGTATATTTTAGTTTTAAAAAGTCGCCAACAGCCATAATTTCTTCAATTATACTTGCTATAATATTCTTTTGCTCATTTTTTGTAGAACTCGTAGTTCCTTATAATCCTTTTGATCCATCTTCATTATCCTTAATGGAAGCATTTACTCCACCATCTTGGACAGAGGATGGTCTTTCTAAATTTATACTTGGAACAGACGGGCAAGGTAGAGATATGCTTTCAACAATTCTTTATGGGTCAAGAATTTCGTTAATTGTAGGTTTTTCTGCAATCATATTTAGTCTAGTTTTAGGAGTAGGTTTGGGTTTAACTGCCGGATATTTTGGGGGCAAATATGAAATGTTTGTTATGAGACTAACAGATGTTCAATTAACAGTTCCAAGTATTTTAATGGCTTTGCTTGTTGATGGTATTGCAAGAGGAATTATTTCAAGGGAAATGCATGATGAGATGGCAATTTATGTTTTGATTTTTGCAATTGGAATTTCAGAATGGCCTCAGTTCGCAAGAGTTTCAAGAGCAGCAACCCTTGTTGAAAAAAATAAAGATTATGTTTCAGCGTCAACTATTATTGGAGTTTCAAATTTAGTTGTTATGTTCAAACACATTTTACCAAATATAATGAGACCGATTTTAGTAATTGGAACAATTGGACTTGCCTTAGCAATTTTAGCTGAGGCAACACTTAGTTTTTTAGGAGTAGGTGTGCCTCCAACTACACCATCACTTGGAACATTAATAAGATTAGGTAACGATTTTTTATTTTCAGGCGAATGGTGGATAACTTTTTTTCCAGCAATTTTTTTAGTTTTATTAGCTTTTTCAATTAATCTTTTAGGAGACTGGATGAGAGATACTCTTAATCCAAAATTAAATTAATGAGTTTTTTAAAAATAAATAATCTTAGTGTTGACTATAAAATGAGGAGAGAAACTGTTCATGCTGCAAAAAATATTAATATTGAGGTTAGCAAAGGTGAAATTTTAGGACTGGTAGGTGAGTCTGGGTCTGGAAAAAGTACAGTTGGAAATGCAATCATTAATTTAATTGATGAACCTGGAAAAGTTTCTAACGGAACAATACATCTTGGGGAAATTAATATTCATGATGATCTAGAAAATATTATTAAATATAGAGGAAAAAAAATAGGTTTAATTTTTCAAGATCCACAAACTTCTTTAAATCCAATTTTTACTATTGGTGAGCAATTAATTGAAACAATCCAGACGCATTTAAAACTAGATATTAAACAAGCTAAAGACAAAGCAATAAATTTACTTAAAGAAGTTGGTATAAAAGATGCTGAACAAAGATTTGATAATTACCCTCACCAATTTTCTGGAGGCATGAGGCAAAGAGTTGTTATTTCACTGGCATTATGTTGTGAGCCTGAGCTTCTTATAGCAGATGAGCCAACCACAGCACTTGATGTTTCAATTCAATCTCAAATACTTGATTTGATTAAAAAACTTACAAAGGAAAGAAACTTGGCAGTGATTTTAATAACTCATGATATGGGTGTAATAGCCGAGACAACTAACAGAGTAGCTGTAATGAAAAATGGAAATCTTGTAGAAATAGGTCAAACTAAAGAAATTTTAACAAAACCTAAGCAAACATATACTAAAAGCTTAGTTAGTTCAGTACCACCTACAAATAAAAAGATATCCAGATTTATAATTGTAGAAAAAGAAAATCATCCAACAGATAATACTAATATTAAAATTTTAAATAGATGGACAAAAAAAGAAATAATTAAACAAGATTTAGTTGAAGTAAAAAATTTGTATAAATCCTTCGATGATAGTTTTTTTACAGAAAGTTCAAAAAATATTGTAATGGCCGTTGATGATGTCTCGTTTAAAATAACTGAAGGTGAGTCTTTCGGTCTTGTCGGTGAAAGTGGTAGTGGAAAATCAACAATTGCTAAAATGATTGTCAATTTATTTAAACCTAGTTCAGGAGATATTTATTTTAATAAAACTTGTATTACAAAAATTAAAAATAATAGAGAAATGATGAAGTTTAGAAAACAAATTCAAATGATATTTCAGGATCCTTATTCATCTTTAAATGGTAGATTAAAAGTAGAAGATATAATTGCAGAACCAATTAAACTTCACAATCCTTCAATAAAAAATGTTGATTTAAAAGATTATATTTTTGATTTACTAGAGTCTGTTGAATTGGCTCCAAATTCTGCAACGAGATATCCCCATGAATTTTCAGGTGGTCAGAGACAAAGAATTTCAATTGCAAGAGCACTAGCTACTCAACCAAGATTATTAGTATGTGATGAGCCTACATCTGCTTTAGATGTAAGTATACAGGCTCAAATTTTAAATTTATTAAAAGATCTTCAAGAGCAATTAAATTTAACAATATTATTTATTAGTCATGATTTACCAGTAGTCCGCCAAATGTGTGATAGAATTGGTGTATTAAGAAATGGAAAATTATGTGAAATTTCTAATTCTGAAGATTTATTTGAAAATCCAAAACATGAATATACTAAAGAATTATTGAGATTAATGCCAAAAATTGAAACAATTTATAATTAAAGGAGGAAATATATGGCGATTTTTAAAATAATAGAAGAGAACCAAGCAACAGGAAAAGTAAAAGAAGTTTTTGATGATATTAAAAGTTCAAGAGGGATAACTGAAATTCCAAATTTTTGGAAAATGTTGGCTAACGATCCCAACGAACTTGAGAGATCGTGGAATTCTTTAAAACAAGTAATGAGAAAAGGGGCATTGGATCCAATTACAAAAGAATTAATTTATGTTGCAGTGTCTATAACAAATAGTTGTGAGTATTGTACAAAATCTCATTCATATGCTGCAAAAAAAAAGGGAGCTACTGATGAAATGCTTAAAGAAATGATATCAGTAGTAGGTTTAGCTAACAAAAATAATAAGTTAGTCGATGCTTATCAAGTGGAAGTTGACGAATTGTACAAATAAATTATTACTTTGTTATTCGACCTACAAACTTTTCAATTATAGGAGCAACTATAGTTGTTACAATCATGGCTACTGGTAAACTTATAGACCAAGCTTTTAAAAACCTTTTAAGATACAATTCATCATATCCAGTATTAATGTAGGTTATTATCAGTGTCATTAATAAACTCATCCCTAAACCCATTAAAAAGATAAATAATATTTTTGAATATTTTTTTGGAAACATTTTTAGTTTAATTTTCCTAAATAATTGACCATTACTACTCCAATAACAATAAACATAATACCAACAATTCCATATATATTTGGCACCTGATTAAGTTTTAACATTGCAAAAAGTACAACGCCTGTAACAGTTAAACCACTATAAGTTGAGTATGCAAATCCAACTGGAAGAGCTGACATTGCTTTTGAAATTGAAAACATTGTAATACACATAAACAATATACATAAAATTGATGGAGTTAACTTCGTGAAACCATCTGAAATTTTAGCAAAACTATTTGATGCAATTCCAAATGAAATTGCAATTAAGAGAAATAAATATCCTATTAATGGTTTCATACTAATTATTACCAAGTAAATTTACTATTAGCACCCCTGATATTATTAGCAGCAATCCTACTAGAGTATAAAAATTTGGAATTTGTTGAAACTTAATTACTCCTACTATAGAAGTTGCAATTATACATAAACCTGCAAAAGATGCATATGTTATTCCAACCGGTATAGATTTCATTACAATCGATAAAGTATACATGCATGCAACTATTGTAATCGCAGTGATTATGCTTGGAATTAATAAAGTAAATCCATCCGCACTTTTTGCAAAACTATTTGAAGCTGTTCCAAGAACTACCGCAATTATTAAAATTATATAAGCTGTAAGATTACCCATTTTTTTTCGACCATGTTATAGCATCTTCCATTCTATCATCTCCCCAGAAGATTTCACTATTAACTATGAACGAAGGACTTCCAAATACTTTATTTTCTCTCGCACTATCTGTATTTTTTAAATATTGATTTTCGATTTCATTTGAATTTGCATTTGCAATTACTTTTTCCTTGTCAATACTTAACTCTTTACATATCTCTGAAATATTTGGTTCAGTGGCTGGCTCTTTACCATCTTGAAACCATCTTTTGTAAGTTAGTCTAACGTAATCAATGCCCCAACCCTCTTTTAATCCTAATATTGCAAGTTTATTTGCTAAATCAAATTCTGTTAACGGATAGGGTACGGGAGTTTTTGCAAAAAAACCATAACCTTCAGCTCTTCTTTCAATATCTCTCCACATGTAATTTACTTTATTCATTTTCTCTTTAGGAAAAGGAATATTATTCATTTCCTTCATTATCGCTCTCACGGAAAAAGGTTTCCAATTGAATTTTACTTGATGTTTTTTTTCTACATCAAGTATTCTAGTTACAGATAAATAAGTATAAGTACTTCCTATTGAAAAATAAAAATATATATTACTCACTTATTTAGGCATTGGTGTAGCGCCAGTTTCTAAACTAACAATTTTTCCATTGTCATATTTGTAAACTGCCATTACCGCCTCAACATTTCCATCATCGAATGTTACAAACGCATGGTGTATTCCAACTTCATTATTTTCATAAACAATTCTAACTTTATCTTGTTTAATATCACCACTCATAGCCCATTTAATAACATCACCTTTAGTTAATATGTTTCCTGACTTATGCATTGTGAATTTAAAATCATCATGTAAAAGTTCATTCATCGCTACTTCATCTTTATTTTTCATTGCAGCGCTATATTTTTCTAATATTGACATATTTTTCTCCTATTTTTACTTTACATATTTTACAATTAATAAAGTGTTTGTATTACTTTTTTTACTTTCTCCTCACCATTCGGCACAAGTTTGTTTACAAAAGCATGACAAGCACTTGTTTTTGCTTCATCATACTTAGATCCGTAATGCTTATCCACCCCTTTATTAACACCTTCGTCCCACTCTTTTTCATTGATGCCAATTTCTAAAGCATAAGCTTTTAATACTTTTACAGATGCCATTGATTTTTCTTTCATACTATACTCAAAAGTTTCACCACTTGGTAAAAAATAGTTTGCCATATAAATTCCACTACAATCGTATGCCTTATCTTTATCAGCATTACTCATACCTGCTAATGCCATACTGGCGATAAACAAAGAAGACAATATATAAAAAGTTATTTTTTTCATTTGATCCTTTCCAAAAAAAAATCTTCGCTAATCTTTATTTAATTAGACTTAATTTAAATAAATAAAAAATTAGACTAATGGTTTTGAAACATTCTAGCTATGCGATTTTATATCCAGTCAGGACAAGGAAGACCTTTTTGTTGTAAAAAAGATTTATTGAACAATTTTGAATTGTATTTGTCTGATTTGTCGCAGAGAATTGTAACTATCGTTTTACCTGGTCCAAGTTCTTTTCCAAGTCTAATTGCTCCAGCAATATTTACTCCACAACTTGTACCTAAACTTAGTCCTTCATTTTTAATTAAATCATAAATAATAGGTAAGGACTCGTGATCATTTATTGAAAATGCACCATCAATTTTTGCTTCAGCAAAATTAGCTGTAATTCTACTTGAACCAATTCCTTCAGTAATTGAACCTCCCTCAGATTTCAATTCACCATTTTTGATGTAATTATAGAGAGCAGACCCAGCTGGATCAGATAAATAAATTTTAACATCTTTATTTTTTTCTTTTAAATAATTACTAACTCCACCAATAGTTCCACCTGTACCAGATGCACAAACAAATCCATCAATTTTTCCATCTGTTTGATTCCAGATTTCTGGCCCTGTTGTTTCATAATGACCCTTTGCATTTGCAGTATTATCAAATTGGTTTGCCCAAACTACACCGTAGTTATTTGTACTTTTTAATTCATCTGCCAATTTACTTGCAACTTTTACATAATTTCCGTCGTCTTTATAAGGTTTGGGTGGTACCAATCTTAAGTCAGCTCCAATATTTTTTAATGTATCTTTTTTCTCTTGTGTTTGATTATCATTCATCACAATAATTGTTTTGTAACCTAAAGAATTTCCCAATAGACATAATCCTATCCCAGTGTTTCCTGCAGTTCCTTCCACAACAACACCACCTTTAGAGATTAATTTTTTTTCTTGAGCATCTTTTATTAATGCATTTGCTGCACGATCCTTTACAGATCCACCAGGATTTTGGTACTCAGCTTTTCCATAAATATTACATCCTGTAATTTCAGATGCAGCCTTAAGTTTTATTAATGGTGTATTTCCAATACTTTCAATGAAATTATTTTTTAAATTTTTCACTATCTTTTTTCTTTTTTAGTTTCCTCAGTAACAGCGTAAGGTTTAAACTCTTCTGATGATACGCCAATATTTCTTGCTGGTATACCAACCATTACTGCATTCTCAGGGACATCATTTGTAACAACCGCATTTGATCCAATTTTTGAATTTTTACCAACAATAATTGGTCCAAGTATTTGTGCTCCTGATCCAATCACTGCGTTGTCCTTAATTGTTGGATGTCGTTTATTATTTCTTTGTTCGTCTGAGTTTATACTAGGAGATATTCCGCCTAGAGTTACATTATGGTAAATTGTAACATTATCTCCAATATCTGATGTTTCTCCGATAACAACGCCCATGCCATGATCTATAAATAAATTTTTTCCGATTTTAGCTCCTGGATGAATTTCTATTCCTGTTAAAAATCTTGCAAATTGAGAAATTATTTTTGCAACTAGATGAAATTTTGCCAATGAAAAAAAATTTGCAATTTTATAAAAGAAAACTGCTTTTACACCTGGGTAAGTCAAAATGACACTTAATTTTGAACGAGCAGCAGGATCCCTATCAATTATTGATTGTAAATATTCATTCATGTTTTTTATAGCCTGTTGTTAAAAAATGTAGTCATTATATAATGACTAAAAAAAAAATATAAAGGGGATCATAATGACATTAAAAATTAATAGTTTAGCACCTGATTTTAAAGCAAATACAACAATTGGAGAAATTTCTTTTCATGAATGGTTAGGAGATAGTTGGGGAGTTTTGTTTTCACACCCAAAAGATTTTACACCTGTTTGTACTACAGAGTTAGGCTCTTTAGCTAAAATGAAACCAGAATTTGATAAAAGAAATGTTAAAGTGATTGGTTTAAGTGTTGATCCTGTAGATGACCACAACAAATGGCTAAATGATATAAAAGATGTTTCTGGAATGAAGCCAGAGTATCCAATTATTGCTGATGAAAAGTTGGAAGTTGCTAAGTTATACAACATGTTAGAAGGGGATGCGGGCGTTACTTCAATGGGAAGAACTGCTGTAGATAATCAAACAGTTAGAACAGTATTTATTATTAGACCTGACAAAAGAATAGGTTTATTTCTCACTTACCCGATGGCAACGGGAAGAAATTTCTTAGAAATTTTAAGAGCTATAGACTCAATGCAATTAACCGCAAATCACAAAGTTGCAACACCTGCAGATTGGAAAAAAGGTGAAGATGTTATTATTGTTCCAGCTGTTAAAGACGATGAAGCTAAGAAATTATATCCAGATGGTTGGGATGCAGTTAAACCTTATTTAAGAAAGGTTCCAGATCCATCTAAATAGATTTATACTTAGATTTACAAACCTCGGCCAAGATTAAGTTTGGATCAATAAATATTTTTGACTGTTTTGCAAATTTATAAGATTTAAATGCAAAGACAGCCACAGGTAGTTCTGTACATCCTAATATTATTTTATTGCACTTAATTCTTTTAAAATAAGAAATAGCTGGCTGAATTGCTTTTGATGCCTCTTTAACTTTACCCTGCTTAACAAGCTTAATTGCAGAATTGACATATTTTTTTTGCACTTTTTTACTTGGATAAACTAAATAAAAATTATTATTAAAATATTTGTTATAAACTTTTGTTTTTATAGTTGCTTCAGTTGATAAAAGTCCAATTTTAGAATCTGGTTTACAATTTTTTTTTGTATAATAATAAGCTTGCTCTGGCATACTTAATATAGGAATTTTTATTTTTTTTTTTAAATCGTCATACCAGTAATGTGCAGTGTTACATGGTATCACAATAAACTTACAATTATTTTTTTGGAGTAACTTACAGCCTTTTATTAGCTCTCCTAAAACGTTATAGTATTTTTTTAAATTTTCAGGTCTTTTGGGAATATCTGACTTATTATAAAGTATAAATTTTGGATATTCTTGATCAGATTTTCCTCTATAAAGCATAGAAAGTTTATTACATAGGTCAAGACCTGCCTGTGTTCCCATTCCACCCAAAATACCAATCATATTACTTATTGATATATTCCTATATCTATAATTTTAATTTTCCCAGATAATTTTGATCCTGGATACATTTTGTGACCAAGCTTTTTTGCATGAAGGGCAAGAGTTACATCTGCCTTCACAGCCTCACCCATAACCTTACCATTATCACCATAAACTCCTGATGGTATATCAACAGCAATAACTTTTAGTTTTGAGTTGTTTATTTTATTAACACATTCTTTAAACAATCCTTCAATTTTCTTATTAAGACCTATACCGAACAAAGCATCTACAATAACTGCATCTTGATTTATGTTCAAATCTTCAAGTGGTTTTTTTTTTAATTTATTTTTTTTAAATGCTTTTAAACTATCACCTTTATAACTTCCTTTTCCTAAACAATATAAATCAACATCTTTACCATGTTCACTTAAACAATTAGATAATATCAATCCATCTCCACCATTATTTCCGGGCCCACAAACAACAATAAAACGATTTTTTTTATAAATTTTTATTATTTGTGTTGCGCAAGCTTCACCGGCCTGCTCCATTAATTTAAAAGAGTCTCCTAATCTCAAAAACTCTCTTTTTTCTATGTCTTTAATTTCTGAGATTGAAAGAGCAATTTTTCTCATATATTTAGCTTAATTTGATCTTAAAAAAATATCAATAAGACAACTTATTACTTTAATATTTTATGGGTTGATTTTATGTCGAAAAGGACTATTTAAGCGAATGAAAAATTATACGAATTCAAAATTTATATAATTTTCTCATTTTCCCTTTAGAGTAAGCAAACTTCTTTAGTTTGCTTACTCATCTAAACTAAAATGTTTCATTGAAAAATGTTAAATTGGGACTATTTTATTAACATGGAAGCAGTAGCTAATTTTCACTGGAGATGTAAACATACCTGGAGACGAAGTGCAAAAAATACTGCATGGTGTTTGTTAGGCTGCGCTATAGGTGACTTTGGAACTATTTTATTTTTTCAATTAACAGGAATTCCATGGCCAGTTTTAGCTATTATGATACTAGCAATTATCAATGGTTTAATTACAAGTATTATTTTAGAGACAATAATTTTATTAAAGCAAAGCTTTAATTTTTCTCAAGCATTGAAAACTGCTCTAGGAATGAGTTTTATTTCTATGGTAAGCATGGAAGTTGTAATGAATTTGACTGATTATCTTTTAACTGGTGGCGCACTTTTAACTTGGTGGGTTGTTCCAATAATGCTTGCAGTCGGTTTTATAACTCCTTGGCCCTATAATTACTGGAGATTAAAGAAATTTAATATTGCTTGTCACTAAATCTGTAGTTTTTATAGTTTAAAAATCCAAATAAAGCTAAAGCTATAAAAGCAAATATATAAACAAAGTCTTTATTTGGTCTGTCAAAATTCTCAATTTTTATTTCACTTATTATATCATCCATTTCTAAACCACTTTTCTTTGCATTCCCTTTCCAGTCAAGTGTATCTATAATTATATTATTTTTAGATTTAACAAGATTTATTCCATAATTTTCTAAATTGAAATTTTCACCATAAGTATTTCTATTTATTACAAATAATTTATATTTATCACCATATTCAGTTTGTCTCGTAATTTTTATATGAACTTCTTTATTGGGCTCAAAGATATACTTATGGGCCTGTTCAAGCTCTAGATAATTAAATTTTGGATAAAATTTATTTAAAACATATTCAGGTGATAAAAAAGATAAAGAAATAAATAAGAAAATTATTATCTCAAACCATCTAAGTTTATTTATAAACCAAGCTTGAGTCGCTGCAGAAAATACTAAAATACCAATTAAAGAAGTAATAATTACTAATATTGCATGCCAAATATTTTCTACTCCTATTAAAAGTAACTCGTGATTAAATAAAAATACAATTGGCAAAACACCAGTTCTTAAACTGTACCATATAGCCTGCATACCAGTTCTTAAAGGATCTCCACCAGATATTCCTGCAGCAGCATAAGATGCTAGACCAACGGGTGGTGTTACATCAGCCATCAAACCAAAATAAAATACAAATAGATGAACAGCTATTATTGGAAAGATATATCCAGACGCGTTCCCAACATCTACTAGAACCATAGACATTAAAGAAGCTACTACTACATAGTTTGCTGTTGTGGGAAGACCCATTCCTAAAAGCAAGCATAATAAAATTGTTAAGGCGATTAAAATTATTACGTTGTCTCCAGCAATAGATTCAATTACTAAAATTAAATTGGTACTTAATCCTGTGGAACCTACGGCACCTACAATTACCCCAGCAGTCGCGATTGCTACACCAACCGCAATCATATTAATTGCACCTTTCTCTAATCCAATTACTGTTTCTTTAGCCCAATCTTTTAGATTTGAACTAAAAGAAGTTTCTTTTGGTGATTTAATAATCTTGTTTATAAAATTAACTAGAATCAAAGCAATTGTTGCATAAAATATTGAGTAGGAAGCAGTTAGTCTCATATAAACTAATAAAAGTTTCTTTTAAATTTGGTAAATCTTTTTCCTCAAGTCCCTTTAATCCTAATTTTAAAGCCTCTAAATGAGAAATGTAAAAGAGCGCGATATAAGAAATTATTGCAGGTAAAAAAGCATGTTTTACAATTTCAAAGTATGTTACTCCAATAAAGCTTGCCATTACAAAAGCCGCAGCGCCCATAACTGGAGGCATTATTTGCCCATTAACAGATGACGAAACTTCTATTGCGCCAGCTTTCTCTTTTGAAAAACCAGTTTGTTTCATTATCGGAATTGTAAAGGTTCCAGTTGTTACTGTATTTGCTACAGATGAGCCAGATATCATACCAGTCATACCTGAACCTAAAATAGCAGCTTTTGCTGGACCACCTCTAGATTTTCCAACTAAAGCAAATGCCAAATCTAGAAAATATTTTCCACCACCAGCTGTTTCAAGAAAAGCTCCAAATAGCACAAATAAAAAAATGAAATCAACAGATACACCAATCGGAATTCCAAATATTGCCTCTTGATCAAACCACTGAAATCCAACCAATCTTTTTAAAGATAGTCCTCCATGTGATATGATTTCTGGAGCATATTTTCCAAAATAAGAAAATAATAAAAAACAAACAGCAATAATAACTAGAGGTTTGCCAATAACTCTTCTTGTGGCTTCTAATAAAAGGAATATACCTATTAAGCCAATAACTAATTCTAATGGAAATTCAAACCCTAACATTTGAATTGTTAATAAAACTCCACCTCTATCAACTAATTGATCGTAAAAAAAATATATATAGAGACAACAAAATAGAGCTATCAAAGAAATAAAAATATCGAATATTGAAATATTTTTATTTTTCTTAATTGGAAAGATTAAAAAAGCTAACAAAAGAGCAAAACCCAAATGGATTGCTCTTGCAGGTAAACCTTTGAACATTCCAAAATCAAACATAAATGGAAATGGAGAGGCATACCACAATTGAAATAGAGACCAAATAATTGCTATGTATCCTACTATTTTTAAATGAATACCAGATAACCTTTTTGTAGGAGAGATGTCTTCTTGAATCTTAGTTTTGATATTATTCAATGATTCACTCATTAAAGAATTTTATACCATCATAAAAAAAAGGCCCAATAAAAATCGGGCCTTTTTAATTTAATTTATATAACTATTACATTAATCCAGCTTCTTTATAGTATTTAAGAGCACCAGGATGTAATGGAGCTGATAATCCGTCAGCTATCATATTTTCTTTTTTCAAAGGTGCAAAAGCAGGATGTTGTTTTCTGAAATCATCAAAGTTTTCGAAAACAGCTTTTGTAACTAGGTATACAAGTTCTTCAGAAACATCGGCGCTTGTAACTACAGTAGCTTTAACACCAAAAGTAGTAACGTCTTTTTTCTGACCAGTGTATGTTCCTTTAGGAATAATTGCTTGAGCATAATAGTCAGCTCCACTAATTAATCCTTGAACTTCTGAACCTGTTAAATTGATTGGTAATGCTTTAGCCGCACATGTTGCTGCCTGTTCCATTGCTCCGTTTGGAAATCCAACAGAATAACCAAAAGCATCAATTTTACCATCACAAAGCGCTTTAACTTGCTCTGATGAAGTTAATTCAGTCACTGATTTAAAGAAACTATTATTAACACCTTTAGCTTTCATTAACTCTTCCATAGTTCCTCTTTGACCAGAACCAGGGTTACCAATGTTAACTACTTTTCCTTCTAAGCCAGCAAAATCTTTAACTTTAGCTTTTTTTCTAGCCCAAATTTGAAATGGCTCGTTATGAACAGAAAACACAGCTCTTAGATTGCTGTATTGCTTTCCTTCCCATTTGCTTGAACCATTGTAAGCATGATACTGCCAGTCAGATTGAGCAACACCAAATTGAAATTCACCTTCTTTAATTTGTCCAATATTATAATTAGATCCTCCTGTTGAAGGCGCAGTACATCTGTATGCTTTATCCGAATTAGCTTTGCTTCTTCCATGCTCTGAACTTGTTGCATATTTGTGAAGCATTTTGCATATCGCGTTTCCAGTCTGGAAATAAACTCCAGTAGGTCCACCTGTACCAATTGTAAAAAACTCTGCTGATTTAGCAATAGTTGTAAATGACAGAGTTGATACAACTAATAAAAAGATGGCAGATATTCTTGAGATTATTTTTCTCATAACTTCCCCCCTTATTATTTATAAAAAAATTTTATCATCTTTATTAAGATATTGTCGAGCTAAGAATTAATTTATTTAGACCAATTTTTTAATCTATTTACACCCTCTACAACCTTAGGTGCAAAATTTTTAATAGTTTGATTATCTATTTTTTCATTATGGGTTTTTTCCATAAAATTTTGACCATCAAAATCTGTAAAACTTAATCGTGCTAATAATTTATTTTCTTTAAAACCAAAATCTGATCCAGGAAGCAATGCAACTCCTGTTTTTTCTAAAATATCTTTACACATTTCACTTGAGGAATTAAATTTTTTTCCAACGAACTCTGGCATCAAATAAAATCCACCTTGCGGTTTATTTATTAAAACATCATTTGATTTCAAATTTTCATAAACATAATTTCCTACAGATTTAAGAATATTTTTTGATTTTTGAATATAATCATCATGATTATTTTTATGAGCTGTAATTGCAGCGTACTGGATTGGTGCGCTTACAGATGAAAAAGTCTCACTTGCTAAAACTTTAAGTTGGTTTGTAATATTTGATAAATTTTCTGGAATAATAAAATATCCAAGCCTCCATCCACCAGCACCACACCATTTGCTAAGACCTGTACTTATTATTGTTTTATCAGGAGCATATGTTGCAATTGATTTATAGTTATCATCAAAAGATAATTCAGAATAAATTTCATCTGACAAGAAGTATAAATTGTATTTTTTTGATAATGCAGCGAGCTCTTCTAAATTACCACAAATTTGCCCAGATGGATTATTAGGTGAATTTAAAAAAAGTAAATATTTTTGATCTTTATTTTCTTTTAATATTTTTTCTAATTCCTCAGCTGTTGGAAACCAATTATTTTCTCTTGAGCATTCTAGCCATTTAATCTTATTCCTACCTATTATTGCTTGTGGAGCGTATGATACCCAGCTTGGTGCCGGTAAAATAATTTCTCCATCAAAAAGTATGTGAAGTAAGAACATAAGTTCTTTTGAACCAGGACCTACAATTATATTTTCTGGTTTATATTCTAATTTTTTTTTTGAAGAAATATATTTAGCAATAGCTTCTCTTAATTCTTTTAATCCTTGCATTGGTAGATAGCTATTTTGATGAGCATTATTTTTTAACTCAGCTACTACGTCTTCAGGAACTTTAAAAGGAGATTGACCAAAACCAAATTTATAAACTTTCTTTCCCTCTTTCTCCATTTTATTTGATACTTCATTAATAAGTAGAGTAGAGGACGGTTTTAAGTTTTTTATAATATCTTTAATCATTAGTGTTTTAATTCTTTTATATCTTTAAATTCATCAAGAATTTTAGGGTTTGCCAAGGCTTCTTTGTTTTTAATCTGATTACCTTCTATTATGTTTTTTACAGCTAACTCTACTATTTTATTGTTTTTAGTTCTAGGTATATCGCTTACTTGAATGATTTTAGATGGAAC
>CACOPK010000007.1 GCA_902629075.1 uncultured Pelagibacteraceae bacterium
GAGGGTTAACTGGCAAAGGGTATCTTAAAGGTACACAAGGCTATCTAGACTTTTTGCCAGAAAAACATACAGATTTTATTTTTACATTGTTTTCAGAAGAATTTGGATTTACTGGTTCTGTTCTTCTTCTGTTTTTATATGCTTTTATAATTTTACGGATTTTATTGATTGGATCTAATTCAAGAAACTATTTTGGTAAGTTTTTTTGCTATGGTTTTGCTATTTCAATATTTTTTTATATTTCAGTTAATATGTTAATGGTTTTGGGTATGTTGCCAATCGTTGGATCGCCTTTGCCAATCATGTCATATGGAGGTTCCTCAATGTTATCGATGATGATTGCTATTGGTATTGTTATGAGCACTAGAGTTTACTCAAGAGAAATTATTAATTAGAATAATTCTTAAATACTACAATTCAAAAGTAACAATTTGTCACCTGATAAAAATATAAAATTTTAATAAATTACAGAATGCAAAGAAAAGAAAAAATAGCAGTTATTGGAGCAGGAATCCAAGGCGTTTGTACAGCCTTATTTCTTCAGAAAAAAGGATTTAAAGTAACTTTATTTGATCGGGACGAACCAGGAAATGCTGCTTCTTATGGTAACGCAGGACATTTTTCACCTTACGCTTCACTTCAATTAAATAGAACTGATATTTTGTCAGATGTTCCATCAATGCTTTTAAGCAGTCGTGGACCATTGGCTCTTAAATGGAATTATATACCTAAAATGATACCTTGGTTTACAAAGTTTGTACTAAATTCATCAAAGAAAAAAATGATGTATACAGCTAAATATATGCATCAAATTTTAAACTTATCTTTAGAAGCTTTCGATGAACTATTTCAGGATATAGATTTAAATAGTTTGGTAGTTAATAATGGAATCATGTATGTGTGGGAAAAAAAAGGACTTAAAAGTCGAGAGCTCGAGATAAACATTAGAAAAGAATTGGGAGTCGATCAACAAATACTAACCCAGAAAGAAATTCATGATCTTGAACCTAATATAAAACCTTTTTACCATGGTGGTGTCTTTTATAAGTACGCAAAACATGCAAGAAACCCAAAGAAAATACTTATAAAATTATTTGAAAGCTTTCTAAATAATGGAGGTAAATTTTTAAAATTAAATATTAATGATTTAGATTTTGATGAAAAAAAACCTGTTCTAAGATCTGAAGCTCAACGTTTTTTATTCGATAAACTTATTATTGCTTGCGGAGCTTTTTCAAAAAGATTAACAGACCAATTACATGAAAAGATTCCATTAGATACTGAGCGTGGTTATCATGTGCATTTCAAAAATCATGAAAATCTTTTATCAAGACCTGTTGTATGGTCAGACAGAGGTTTCGGAATTACACCAATGGAGCAAGGTTTAAGAGTAGTTGGAACAGTTGAGTTTGGAGGTCTTAATAACCCTTTATCAAAATCCAGGGTAAAAAATCTAATTTTAAATGCAAAAGATATGATAGATGGTATTCCAAAAGATGAAGATCACGAAGATGAATGGTTAGGATTTCGACCGACTTTACCTGATTTTCTACCAGTAATCGGTCCATCAAAAAATTATGAGAACGTATACTATTCTTTTGGTCATCATCATCTTGGCTGGACTTTAGGCGCAATTTCAGGCAAAATAATCTCTAAAATGATTGCAGATGAAAAAACAAATTTAGATTTACAACCTTATAGTTCGGCAAGATTCTCTTAATTCAGTGAGAAACAAAAAAAACTTAGCGTATATTTTATTAATATTAACCACTCTTTTCTGGTCAGGTAATTTTATAGTTGGTAAAGCCGCAAGCACATACTCAATTCCACCATTTTCACTAAATTTTTATAGGTGGTTATTTGCAGGATTAATACTATTACCTTTTACATTGAATGAAATTATAAAAAAAAGAGATTATATTTTTAACAATTTGGGTTTTTTTATAATTTTAGGAATAACAAGTATAACTATATTTAATTCAACTGTTTATTACTCTTTATATTACATGCAAGTAATCAGTGGAGTATTAATGATTTCGACAATACCTGTTTGGATAATGTTTATATCTTTTATTTTAGGTATTGAAAAAACAAATAAGTTTCAAATCTTTGGAGTAATTTTATCACTTTTAGGTGTTCTTTTTATTATAACCAAATCTGATTTAGAGGTTATTAAAAATTTAGCATTTAATAGAGGGGATTTAATAATGGCATTGGGAATGTTTGCATGGGCGCTCTACTCAGCGTTACTTAAAAAAAAAACTTATGAGATTTCTCAAATAACTTTATTAGAGGTAGTAATTATATCTGGTTTAATTTTTTTAATTCCAATTTATATTTTAGAAATGATTTTTGGGAATCAAATTGCATTAGGTAAGCCATTTATACTAACATTATCTTATGTGGTTATATTTCCAGGTCTTGCCTCTTTCTTTTTTTGGATAAAAGGTATTAGTATTATTGGAGCAAATAGAGCTGGAGTTTTTTTACATCTTATGCCTGTATTTGGTTCAATTATGGCAATATTTCTTTTTAATGAAAAATTTATGTTCTACCATTTATTAGGAGCAATATTTATTATTGCAGGTATAACACTCTCAAATAAAAAAATTAAACATGCTTAAGGTTGCAATATTAGATGATTACCAAAATGTTTCACAAGAATTTGTGGATCTAAAAAAATTATCTGGAAAATACGAAATTAAAGTTTTTAGCGAACCTTTTTCTGATGAAAATGATGCTATAGAGCAATTAAAAGAATTTGAAGCTTTGTTAATAATGAGAGAAAGAACCAAAATTACTTCAAGTTTAATAAACAATTTAAAAAATTTAAAATATATAATCACTAGTGGAATGAGAAATAAGGCAATTGATATTAATGCTGCAAAAAAAAGAAAAATCATAGTTACAGGAACTGAAATAAATATTAATCCAACTTGTGAATTAACTTGGGCTTTAATATTGGGATTAGCTAGAAATTTTAAAACAGAAATAGATAATATGTACCAAGGTTATTGGCAAACAACAGTTGGAGTTGAGTTAAAAGGAAAAATATTGGGCTTAATTGGCTTAGGAAGAGTTGGTTCACAAGTTGCAAAAATTGCTAAAGCATTTGGGATGCAAGTAATGGCATGGAGTGAGAATTTAGATTTAAATAAATGTACTGAATTAGAGGTTTTGCCCTCTAGTAAAGAAGACTTAATTAAGAACTCAGATTTTATTTCAATACATGTCCAAGGAGGAGAAAGATACAAAGATTGTATTACTTTAAATGAATTAGATAAAATGAAAAATACAGCATTTCTAATTAATACATCGCGTGGGCCAATTATTAACGAAGATGATTTAATTATTGCATTATCAACAAATGTAATTGCTGGTGCAGGAATTGATGTTTACAACAAAGAACCATTACCAGAAGGTCATAAATTAAGATTTGTTCAAAATGCTTTAATACTTCCACATCTTGGCTATGTAACATCCGAAAATTACTCAATTTTCTTCACTCAAATGATTGAAAATTTGGAAGCATGTGTTGAAGGAAAACCAATTAGATTAGTAGCAAACTAATGGAGTTGCCTATAGTCAATCATCCTGACTATGTCGCTAAAATTAATGACGACAATAAGTTTCCAATAAAAAAGTTTGGTGAATTAGCTAATTACCTGAAAGAAAAAAATATTGTAAAAAAATTTTTTATTCCAAACCCATGTTCATTTGAAACATTAAATCAAGCTCATTCAAAAGATTACATAAATAATATTCAAAATAAAACTTTGGATCATTTAAGCCAAAAAAAAATTGGCTTCCCATTAAATGATAGTATTGTGCAAAGATCATTTGTTGCAACAGGCGGCACAGTACTAGCCAGTAAACTTGCAATCAATTCTGGTTTAGCATGTAATACAGCAGGAGGAAGTCATCATGCAAGTTTTAATGAAGGTGCTGGTTTTTGTGTTTTTAATGATGTAGCCGTAGGGGCTAGGTATTTACAAAAAAAGGGATATGCAAGAAAGATATTAATTTTAGATCTGGATGTTCATCAAGGAAATGGGACTGCAGATATTTTTAAGAATGATAATTCAGTTTTTACTTTTAGCATGCATTGTAAATCTAATTATCCAGCAAAAAAGACTCAAAGCAACCTAGATGTAGAATTAGAGGAAAATCTTGAAGATCAAGAATACTTAGAAACGTTAAAGAAATATCTATTTGAATTAAATGAGGAAAGTTTTGATTTTGTATATTATATAGCAGGAGTTGATATTCATCATGAAGACAGATTGGGAAAATTAAAAATCACTGATGAAGGCATAAAAACCAGAGATCAAATTGTAATTAATAATTTTCATCAAAAAAGGATACCTCTTTGCGGGGTATTAGGAGGAGGGTATAATAAAGATTTTAATAAATTAATTGAATTACATTCTATCTTGCATAAATCATGCGCTGAAATAATATAATTTTATGAATAAAAAAAATCCAAATTTAACAGCAGAACAAAAACTAGTATTTTTCGAGGAGGGCACAGAACCACCTGGCACTAGTGAATTAAATCATGAGAAAAGGGAAGGCTCATATTATTGTGCAAATTGTGATGTAAAACTATTTGATTCAGATGCAAAATATGAAAGTGGATCCGGATGGCCATCATTTTATCAATCATTGCCTGAAGTGTTTGAAACAAAAACAGATTATTTATTAGGTTATGCAAGAACAGAATATCATTGTAAAAATTGTGGCGGTCATCATGGTCATATATTTGATGATGGACCTAAACCTACTGGTAAAAGATATTGTAATAATGGTGTTTGCTTAGTTTTTAAACTAAAGGATTAATTATTTAAGAAGATTATTCAACTCTCCATTTTTTTCTAATTCCCTTAACTCAACATAACCACCAACATGGTGATCATCAAAAAATATTTGAGGTATAGTTCTCATGCCGTTAGCTTTTTTTATCATTTCATCTCTTAAACCAGCTTCTTTAGATATATCTATTTCATTATAAGATAAGTTATTTCTCACTAATAATCTCTTTGCTGCTTCACAGAAATTACATAGCGGACCTGAATAAACAGTAATAGTTTTCATGTGACTTATATAATTATAAATTTTTTTTTTTCCACTATATTTTTATCTTATTAATGCTATTAAAATTTTATGAAATTAATAAACTATATAATAATTTTTAGTATTATAGTTCTAAATGCTGCACTTGGAAAAGAAAAACCACCTTTTAAAAATATTTTAGTTCTTGATAAACCAAAAGTTTATAATGAAATTATTTTTCAAGATAGAGATGGCAATCAATTAGATTTAAACCTTATTAATACTGACGAATTGTATATTTTAAACTTCTGGGCAACTTGGTGTGCACCCTGTAAAGATGAAATGCCTTCTTTAGACAAACTCCAAGCAAAAGATGGAATTTATATTTTCCCAATCAATATGGAGGAAAAAAACTTAAAAAATACTGATAAATTTTATAAAGATTTAAATATCAAAAATTTAAATACATATTTTGATAACGGATTAAAATTAGTTAAAGTTTTTACTTTAAGAGGAGTGCCAACAACTATTATTTTTAATAAAAATAAAGAAATGGTTGCTAGAATTTCAGGAAGTATAGATTTTGAAGATGAAAAATTTGTTTCCTGGTTATATTCAATTAAATAAAGTAGTTTTTATTAATTTTTTTTCTTAAATTTTTTCTTTCCATCATAAATTTTTTTCTGTGTTTTATACTTTTTCTTTTTGCTCTTTCCCTCCAAAGTCTAAAAGATGATGGTTTCAAATTTCTTCTCATTATTTTGATCACGTCAGGTTCTGAATACCCAGTCTTTTTTTTTATTTCCTCAAATGTAACTCTATCTGCCCAAGCTGCCCAAATCACCCAATCTGGACTCTTAACATTTGGCTCAGGATTTTTGACGCGGGTCTCTGGTATCTTTGATTTTTTCATGAAATTTAAATAAATCCCAAAAAAATCAATAATGCAAATTTAATTAGATGTGATATGTTATTTTTGTAGATAGTCCTTCTAAGCCATTTTTAGCTCCCGGTTAATTAGGACTATCTCTGAAAAATGTTCCCCATAGAATTTATACTTTTTTTACAAATTATAATTTTTCTTTTTATAACTCCTGGAACTCCAAGAATAGTTATAATTTCTTATTCAATGAATTATGGTGTTAAGAATTGTGTATGGACTGCACTAGGAGATGTTACAGCAAACTTCATACAGGCAACTTTAGTTATTTTTGTAATCGGCTCATTTTTCTCTGATCACCCATTATTTCTAAATACTTTTAAATGGATTGGTATTATTTATTTATGTTACCTAGCTTTTGATATTTATAAAAGTAGACCAAAAGATATAAATTCAAAAAATATTTTATCAAAAAACTTTTTTTCTTTCTTTAAAGATGGTTTTTTAGTTGCAGGAACTAGTCCAAAGGCATGGATGTTTTTTCCATTTATATTTCCGCAGTTCATTGATTTTTCTGGAAATTATGTTGTTCAATTTTTTATTTTAATTTCAACCTACATGATTTTAGATTTTATATCTTTAATTGGTTACGCTTTGCTTGCAAATAAATTAATTACATGGATAAAAGCAAATCCTAGAGTAATTAATTCAATTTCAGCGTGTGTATTAATCATTATTGCAATTATTATTGCTGTGACTCAACAGTATTAGCTTCTTTGAACACTTCACGTATACTTGAAAATAAAATATTTTTTATATTAAATATAAAATTAATAAATTTATTAAAAGGAGATAGAGAAAAATGAAAATAAAAAAAATTTTAATCACATTTTTTTCTGCAATAGCAATTTTATTTTCAACTTCAGTTATTTCTTTAGCTAAAGTAGTAGGAGATAAAATTATATTAGGTGCTGCAATTTCTTTAACAGGAAAATACTCATCTAATGGTGTTCATACTCAAAATGGATATAATATGGCCGTTGACAGAATAAACAGCATGGGAGGTGTTAAAGTTGGAGGAAAAACTTATAAATTTGACATTATTTATTATGATGATGAATCAAATCCTAAAAGAGCAGCTCAACTTGCAGAAAGATTAATTTCACAAGACGGTGTTGAGTTTATGCTTGGGCCTTATAGTTCAGGACTTACTAAAGCAATTGCACCTGTTACTGAAAAATATGGTGTTCCAATGGTTGAGGCTAATGGTGCTTCAAGATCATTATTTACAAAAGGGTATAAATATTTATTTGCGGTATTAGCTCCAGCAAATTTATATCTTGATGTAGCAATTGAAACAGCTGTTCAATTAAACGGTGGTAAAGGTGTAAGAATTGCCCAGGCTTTTGAGCAAGATGCTTTCTCACAAGATGTTAGATTAGGTATTTTAGACGCGGCAGAGAGAACTGGTTCTGAAATCGTAATTGATGACAAACTACCAAAAGAACTAAATGATATGGCCGCAACTTTAGCAAAAGTTAAAGCTGTAAAACCTGATGTATTAGTAGTTTCTGGTCATACAAAGGGTGCATTAACTGCAATTAGACAAATAGCAGAAATGAAAGTTGATGTTCCAATGTTAGCAATGACACATTGTGATGCTGCTAAACTTTCAAAACAGCATGGGAAAAATTCTCAGTATGCATTATGTGCATCTCAGTGGCATAAAACCCTAACTTATAAAGATGATTTCTTTAAAGATGGAATGACATATGCTGCAGATTTTGAAAAAGAATTTGGTTATGATCCACCATATCAATCTGCAGAATCTTCAGCAGCTTTATTAGTATTCAAAGATGCTTTTGAAAGAGCAAACTCTTTCGATCAGAAAAAAGTTAGAGATGCTCTTGCGGCAACTAATATGCAAACATTCTATGGAAATATTAAATTTGCATCTGGTGGTCAAAATGTTGACAAGCCAATGGTACTTTTCCAAGTAATGTGCGATGATGCAGGAAAATGTGAAAATAAAGTTGTAGCTCCATTAAAATGGGCCTCAGCTGAATTAATTCACCCAATTCCTAAGTGGTCTGAAAGATAAAAGATAATTAACTTATGCCCCCATAAATCTATGGGGGCATTTTTTTTACAACTAAATTTTAAAAATGGATTTTTTAGTATTTCAAGTTCCAATGTTAACAGTACAAGCATTGCTCGATGGTTTGTTGCTTGGAATACTTTTCGCTTTAATAGCATACGGCATGGCTCTCCAATGGGGAGTTATGAATATTATAAATATTGCACAAGGTGACCTTGTTATACTTGGAGGTTACATTGCTTATTTTATGTACTTGTACGGTATTCATCCTGGATGGGGAGTAATTGTTTCTCCAATTATTATGTATTTTGTAGGAATTGGAATTTATAAATTAGTAATTAATAAAGTTGTAGATCGAGATTTATTTATATCAATTTTAGCTACATTTGGAATAAGCATTTTATTTATGCAATTAATGAACTTTGCATTTGGTGCAGATGTTGTTCTTGCAAATTCAGGTTATGGTACAACTATGTTATTTGAAAATTCAGTAACTTTACCTAATTCTAAAATATTTTCAGCAATAGTTAGTATAGTTTTTGCTATTGGATTAGTTGTTTATATGAAAAGATCTAAACTAGGTCGTGCAATTAGAGCAACCGCCCAAAATGCAAGAGCTGCAAAGATTTTAGGTGTAGATACTGAAAAAGTTTATGCAGCAACATTTGGAATTAATGCAGCATTATGTGGCGTTGCTGGAGCTTTAATATCAATAACTTTTACAATTCATCCATATATGGGTTTACCTTATACAATTAGATCTTTTATGATTGTAATTGTAGCAGGTTTAGGAAATTTACCAGGAGTAGCGCTATCAGGAATGGGATTAGGAATTTTTGAAGAATTCGCTGATTATATACTTGGAACAGAATTTAGAATCGGATCAGTTTTCTTATTATTAGTTTTAATTTTAGTGTACAGAAGATTTAAATTATCCAGAAAAAGAGAATATTTAAAATAATGAATAAAAATTTAATCTTATATTTAGGAATATTAATTTTAGGTTTAACCGCACCGTTTATTTTTCCGGCATTTAAGGTTCAATTATCAATTCTTTGTATTCTTATAGTTTTAGCTACAACATGGAATATTCAAGGTGGTGAAATGGGATACAATACTTTCGGTAATATATTATTTTATGGTCTTGGAATGTATTTATGTGCATCTGTACAAGTGGGAATGTTTTTTCCTTTAGCTGAGTGGACAGAAAGTGGTGGAGAAAAAACTTTTGTACATTCACCAACTCAATTTTTTCAGGGTATGGCAGCAGGCCTTATTGTTGCAGCAGTAGTACCTACAATTGTTGCAGGTTTAATCGGATATTCAATTCTAGGATTAAGAGGTCATTATTTTGCAATTTGTACCTTAGGTTTAGGAGTTGCCGCTGGAGAAATTTCAGGTGGAATAGAAATTATAGGAGCAGGACAAGGTTTTACAACACCCCCTTTTCCAAATGTAGGCGGACTAGAAGCGAGAGGAGAATTTTTTTATTTTTTAAGCTTTTTTGCACTCGTATTAACATTTATTACAGTGAGAGCTATTTATTCTACAAGATTTAAATTAATCCTGAACGCAATAAGAGATAATGAAGATAAAGCTGAAGCGATGGGAATTCAAACCATGAAATATAAAATTATTGGTTGGATGGTTTCCGCTTTCTTTTGTGGTTTAGCAGGTGGAATTATGGGTGGTCTTGTAGGATATATCGATTCAACTGATGTTGCTTTCGATGGAAGAGAAATGGGAGTGTTTATGGTTTTAATGGCAATACTTGGTGGAAAAGGAACTTTATGGGGACCAATAATTGGCGCTACAATATTTCATATTTTTAAAGAGGGATTTTGGACTTTCTTCTTGGGTTGGCAATATGTAGCACTTGGAGTTTTAATTGTAGTTATAGTTATCTACTTCCCAGAAGGATTGATGGGATGGTTAAGAGAAAAATATCCTGAAAGATTTGGTGAGGTTGTTGATGAGGCAGATCGAAAAGCACAGGTTGAATTAAAATGAGTATTCTAGAAGTTAATAATGTCAGCAAAGCTTTTGGAGGAGTAAAAGCAAATATCGATATATCTTTAACAGTAGAAAAAGGAAAAATTGTTGGACTAATTGGACCGAATGGATCAGGCAAAACTACATTATTTAATTCTATTGTTGGAACTTATCCCATAGATAATGGTTCCATTAAATTTAATGGGCAAGAAGTTTCAGAATTACCAGTACCAGTTATAGCAAAATTAGGATTACTTAGAACATTTCAACAAACCAGAATTTACGGAAAATTGAATTGTGTAGACAACATGCTTATTAGTCATAAAGGAAGCGATGAAAGTTTATTTAAAATTTTTTCAAAAATTCCAAAAGAATTAACTGAAAAAGCTGAAAATTTACTTAATTTCGTTGGTCTATATCAAAAAAGAAAGCTAAGGGCAGGCGACTTATCTTTTGGACAACAAAAATTACTAGAGCTTGCTATGGCATTGATGAATGAGCCAGAAATGTTGCTTTTAGACGAGCCAACGGCAGGAATTAATCCAACTCTAATCAACGGAATTATTGATAGACTTATTAAAGTTAACCAAGATTTTGGTATTACTCTTTTAGTAATTGAACATAATATGAGAGTAATAATGCAGTTGGCAGAAAATATTTTTTGTCTCGCACATGGTAAATTGCTAGCAAACGGATCTCCAGATGAAATAAAAAATGACAAAAGAGTAATAGATGCATATTTGGGGGCGCGATAATGTCTAACCAATACGAAGTTCTTGGAGAAGCACCAAAAGCAGAAGATTTAAAAAAATTAGCACCAAATGACGTCCATTTGACTATTAAAAATTTGTCTGCCGGTTATGGTAAAATGGAAATTTTACATAATCTAGATTTGTTTGTAAGTAGAGCTCAATCTTTGTGTTTAATTGGACCGAATGGAGCTGGTAAATCTACAATTCTTCATTCAATTTATGGGTTTACAAATATTTTTTCGGGAGAAATAGAAATTGATGGAAGAGAGATTACAAAATTAACACCTGCAGAAAAACTTAAATCAGAAGGTATAGCATACATTTTACAGGATAATTCTGTATTTCCAGACATGACAGTTGAGGAAAACTTATTAATGGGTGGTTTTATTAAGGATAAAACAGAGGATTCTTTTAAAGAAGCAGAAAAAGTTTTACAAAAGTATGAAAGATTAAATAACAGAAGAAATCAACCGGCAAAAGTTTTATCAGGTGGTGAAAGACGCTTGTTAGAAATATCTAGAGCACTTGTGATGAAACCTTCAGTGCTATTAGTTGATGAACCATCTATTGGTTTAGAACCAAAGTATATCGATATGGTTTTTGAAATTTTAAGGGATCTCCAGCAAAATGAAAAAAAGACAATTATTTTAGTTGAGCAAAATGCCAAAAAAGGTTTAGAGTTCGCTGATGTAGGTTATGTTCTTGTTTCAGGACAAACTGCTATAGCAGGATCTGGTGACGATTTACTCAAAAACCCAGATGTAGGCAGACTTTTTCTTGGCGGATAATGATCAATTCAAAAGTTTTTTTAAGAGGTTTATTTTCAATAAAAAGATTTGATAGCCCGGGTATAGCATTAGGTGCTAGTTTTATTGCTATAGGTGCTCTTTTAAAAAATATTGGATTTACAATACATGAGAGTATTTTTTCGAGCTTTTTAATTTATGCACTACCTGGATCATTAGTTCTAGCAGAATCAATTATAATAGGTGCATCACTATTAAATATTTTTTTAGCTGTATGGCTTGTAAATGCAAGATTGTATCCAATGACAGTTTCTTTAATGCCATTAATAATGGAAAAAAATCAACCTAGATGGAAATATTATTTATCATGTCATTTTGTGGCAGTTTCATCTTGGTTAATAATGAAGAGTAATTATAAAAAAATTGAAAAAAAACACAGAATAGATTTTTGGATTGGAATTGGTACTGCCACATGGTTAATTGCAATTTTTTCAACAATTATTGGATATTTTTCTGCAGATTATTTAAATAAAGATATGATGATAGGTTTAGCAATTGTAAACCCCATTTATTTTTTGTGTGCGATGATTGGGGTAATGAAATCAAAAAGTATTTCAATTGCAATTATTTTGGGGGCTATTTTAGGGCCAATTTTTTATCTTATTTCTGATGAATGGTGCATTTTGTTTGGTGGAATCATAGCTGGTACAATTGCTTTTTATATAGGAGAAAAATAATGACTTTTGAAATAGTTTTAGCTATAATTGCAACATCCTTAGCAACATATTCATCTAGATTTTTCGGGGTGCTAACGTCTATAAAAATTAATGAAAAATCAAAAATATATAGATGGTTTAACTGTTTAGCTTATTCAACATTAGCGGCATTAATATCTAGGGTTCTTGTGTTTCCGAATGGCGCTCTTTTAGAAACAAGTTATTTATCAAGAATTATGATTGTTTTATTTGCTATATTTATCTTTTATTACACAAAGAAAAACTTAGTTTATCCAACAGTGCTTTCTGCAATTGCATTAACTATTTTAAATGTTTATTTTTAAATCTGTCATCCATATTTCTAAATATAATTGTTATAAAAACAATTAAGATAGAATCATAAAGTATTGACCTTCTAAATTTTGGAAAAAATAAAACTCAATTATAAGTTGATAATAATATTGATAAAAAAATCTAAGTTTTCCAACGTTATTTTGTGGTATAAATATCACATATAACAAAAAACTACATTTTCAATTAATTTATAGAGTGCAAAAAACCTAAATGATTGTTAAGAAATGACAGTTTTTATATATAAATACTTAAATAAAGGAATAAAAATGAAAAAACTTATATGTGCAATAATAGTCACTACATTTTCATGGGCCACAACTGCATCAGCTGAATTTGGTGTTAACGTTGGTGTATCTGGAAATTTAGGATTATTTGCAGCTAGTGCGAAGGAAACAGAGAATTCCAAGATCAATAACGGAACGGATGTTGGTGTTGCTGCTTATCCTTCAATTTTCATCGAGGGTAAAATAGGAGACATGTTAACTATCGGTGTTGACATACTTCCTGAAGGACTTGAGACAGATGAGGTTGAAACTGCTAAGAAAGATAAAACTACTTCGGATTCGCAATCAGACGTAACCAACAATGTTAAAGTTGGTTTCGAAGATATGATGCATGCTTATGTTGCAATTAACGTCTATGAAGGCGCTTACATTAAAGCAGGAGCTGGTACAGTTGACGTTCTAACTAAAGAATCTTTAGGAACTGGATCACAATATCCTGATACATCATTAGATTTCTCAATGATGGGCGTTGGATACCATGCTGATTTTGATACTCACTTTGTGAGAATCGAAGGAACATACATGGACTTTGACGGTGTAACACTTACATCATCAACAAACTCAGATAACACTGTTACTTTAAAAAGTTTAGATGGAGTAACTGGTAAGATATCTGTAGGAATGTCGTTCTAAAGTATTAAGACATAATCTATTAAAAAAGGCTGGGTTTATCCCGGCCTTTTTTTTTATTCCACTTCATTATTGTTTATTGTAATTTAATTTTATGCACATAGGATTTATAGGTACTGGGGAAATTTCAAAAGCAGTGATTTTAGGAATTTTAGGAACAAATTTAAGTATAAAAAAAATCTATATATCAAGAAGAAATAAAAAAATTTCTAATTACCTAAAAAACAAAAGTAAAAAAATAGTTATTTTAAACCATAATCAAGAAATAGTTGATAAATCTAAACTTATTTTTTTAGCAGTAACTCCTGAGGTCGGAAGAAAAATAATTAAAACAATGAAATTTAAAAAGTCAAATATTGTTGTTAGTTTTATTTCAACTATAAATTTAAATGATTTAAAAAAATATATCAAAGTTAAATGTCAAATTGTTAGAGCAATACCATTGCCCCCAATTTCTTTAGGGGTAGGACCTGTACCAATTTATCCACCAAACAAAAAAGTAAAAAGACTATTTGATAAAATTGGAAGAACAATTGAAATAAAAAATGAAAAATTATCTTTAAATTTTTGGACAATGTCCTCAATGATGGCTCCATATTATGAAATTTTAAGTCAGTTATCCAATTGGTTAATTAAAAAAGGTTTAAGTAAAAAACAATCGGAAAATTATATTTCTTCATTATTCTTGGGTCTTTCAAAAAATGCTCATCAAAATAAATATAGTGATTTCAAAGAATTAGTTAAAAAATCTCAAACATCGAAAGGATTAAACGAGCAAGCACTTAAAGAGTTAAAAAAATCTGATTTTTATAAAAAATTGAATACAACATCAAACAATATTCTAATGAGACTTAAAGGAAAATAATGGATGTAAATCCTCACATTTTAAAAGTTGAGAAATTAACAAAATATTTTGGAGGTCTCGCTGCAGTATCTAATTGTTCTTTAAACATTAAACAGGGATCAATAACAGGTATTATTGGACCCAATGGATCCGGTAAATCTACTTTATTTAATTTAATTGCAGGAAATTTAAAACCTAACTCTGGAAAAGTAATGTTTAATAATGAAAATATAACTGAAATTCCATCTTATGAATTATTTGGAAAAGGTTTGCTAAGAACATTTCAAATAGCTCATGAATTTACAAATTTAACTGTTTTGGAAAATTTAATGATGGTTCCACCAAATCAAACAGGAGAAAATTTAGCTAATGCTCTATTAAAACCATCATTAATTAAAAAGGAGGAAGAAATCATTAGAGACAAAGCTTATGAGGTAATTGATTTTTTGAACCTAAAACATTTAGCTAATGAATTAGCAGGAAATTTATCAGGAGGTCAAAAAAAACTTATTGAATTAGGAAGAACGATGATGGTTGACGCAAAGATTGTTTTGCTCGATGAAGTAGGAGCAGGTGTCAATAGAACATTGCTCAAAGATTTGGGTAATGCAATACTTAGATTGAATAAGGAGAAAAACTATACCTTTTGCATGATTGAACACGACATGGACTTTATAAGTAGGATGTGTGATCCTGTTATTGTTATGTCTGATGGTTCTGTTTTATTTGAAGGAACACCTGATCAGGTTAAAAAAAATGAAAAAGTAATTGAAAGTTACCTTGGAAGAGGAAATGAAATTAAAGAGGAAAAAAATTAATGGCTTTTTTCGAGGGAAATAATATGACAGCTGGTTACGGTACTGGTCCTGACATTATAAATTCATGCTCAATAAATGTTAATAGAGGCGAAATCGTTGCTATCTTGGGGCCAAATGGCGCTGGCAAGTCTACAGCAATGAAAGCGATGCTTGGTTTATTGAAACTTAAGTCAGGATCAATATTAATTGACGGAAAAGATATTACTAGTTTGTCACCACAGGACAGAGTTAAATCTGGGATTTCGTTTGTTCCACAAACAAGAAATGTTTTTGCTGATTTAACAGTTAGAGAAAATTTAGAGATTGGAGCCTTTTTAAGAACAGACGATGTAGATAAAGTAATTGATGAAATTTATGAATTATTTCCAATTTTAAATGAAAAAAAGTCACAAGTAGTAGGAGAATTATCTGGAGGACAAAGACAACAGGTGGCTTTAGGAAGAGCATTGATGATTAGACCCTCTGTTTTAATGTTAGATGAACCAACTGCAGGAGTTTCCCCCATTGTAATGAATGAATTATTTCATCATATAATAAAAGTAAAAAATACAAATGTAGCGGTAATAATGGTCGAACAAAATGCCAAACAAGCATTAAGCATATCAGATAGAGGATATGTTCTAGTGACAGGACAAAATAAATTTGAAGGATCTGGAAACGAGTTACTTCAAGACCCTGAGGTTAGAAGATCTTTTTTAGGAGGATAAATGGATATTTTGAATGCGATTGTCTTATTATTAAATTATACGATTATTCCTGCACTTAGTTATGGATCTCAACTTGCGTTGGGAGCAATTTTTGTAACATTAATTTATGGAGTTCTAAGATTTGCAAATTTTGCAACTGGTGACATGATGTCTTTTGGAACTATGTTTGCTGTTTTACTCACATTTTATTTTCAATCTATAGGAATAAGCTTAGGAGTTTTGCCAACTGCATTACTTACCATTCCTTTTGCAATAATAATGATGATTTTATATATGTTATCAATTGATAAATTTGTATTTAGTTACTATAGGGTAAAAAAAAGCCCTCCTGTTGTGCTTGCTATGGTCAGTGTAGGAGTAATGTTTGTTACACAAGCGATAATTAGAATTATCATTGGACCTTTTGATAGAAGATTTCTTGATGGAGAAAAATTCATTTTGAAAGCAAATGAGTTTAAAGAAATAACAGGATTAAATGAAGGACTTACAATAAAGTCAACCCAGGCAATTACTATCGTGGTTACAATTATTGTAGTTTCAATAATGTTCTGGTTTTTGAATAAAACAAAAACAGGAACAAGTATGAGAGCTTATTCGGACAATGAAGATCTAGCATTGCTCTCAGGTATAGATCCAAAAAAAGTAGTTCTATTGACTTGGATAATTGCAGGTATTCTAGCAACAGTTGGAGGCGTTCTTTACGGTTTAGATAAAAGCTACAAACCTTTTGTATATTTTAATAACATGCTTCCTATTTTTGCTGCTGCAATTGTCGGAGGGATTGGAAATCCTTTAGGAGCTTTTTTAGGAGGTTATGTAGTTGCATTTGGAGAGATATTGATAACATATGCTTATAAAAAGTTTTTTACTTACATACTTCCATCAAGTTTGGAGCCAAATTCACTAATGCAACTACTCTCCACAGACTATAAATTTGCAGTTTCATTCTCTATTTTGGTAATTGTATTACTCTTTAGACCATCTGGAATTTTCAAAGGATTAAGAATATGAAACAATATTTAAATGTTGTAACCGCTTATATAATAATGTTCACGTTAATTATTTTTGTTGGAGTGTTTCAATCCTGGTCTCAAGCTCTTTCAATATTAAATTATTGTTTAATCTCTGCAGTAATGACGATCGGTGCAAATATTCAATGGGGATATGCAGGATTAATAAACTTTGGAATTATGGGATATACAGCCTTAGGAGGTCTTGCTGTAGTCCTTGTATCTGTTGCGCCTGTTCCAGAAGCTTGGAAAGCTGGAGGAATAAATATGGTTGGTTCCTTAGGCATAGTAGTTGCAATGATTTTTCTAATTCGTTATGTGTTAAAAAGAATTCAAAAATCAAAGCAAAGAAATTATCTCATAGCTGGTATAATAGTAATTGGCATATTACTCATTAGATTAGTAGCTGGTCCAGGAATTGAAAGCATAGAAGCAGTTGAGCCAGCTAAGACTGGTTTTTTAGGTGGTTTAGGTATGCCAATTTTATTTTCTTGGATTGTAGGAGCATTCTTTGCAGGAGGACTAGCTTATATAATTGGAAAAATCGCTCTTGGATTGAGAGCAGATTATTTGGCAATAGCTACATTACTTATTGCAGAAATTGTAGTTTCTATAATTAAACATGAAGATTGGTTAGCAAGAGGAGTTAAAAATGTAATAGGTTTAAAAAGACCTGTCCCTTATGAGATTGATCTCCAAACTGCGCCTTGGTTTATAAATTTAGTAGAAAAATTAAATTCTGGTAAATTAAAAGTAATTGATACTATTTCAGAAAGACAAGATGTTCTTAATCAATTAGTTATAGATGCGTCCTCAGTATATGTGAAGTTGTGTATGGCAGGTTTATTTTTGAGTGTTGTAATAATTTTATTAATAGTCACCCAAAAAGCATTGTACTCACCATGGGGAAGAAAAATGAGAGCAATTAGAGATAATGAAGATGCAGCAAGTGCCATGGGTAAAAATGTTGTTAAAGAACATCTTTTAATTTTTATTTTGGGGTCTGCTGTAGTTGGTTTAGCTGGAGCAATGATGGTAACAAATGACGGTTTATTTACTCCAGGTAGTTACAGACCTATGAGATATACTTTTGTCATTTGGGTAATGGTGATTGTTGGTGGTACAGGTAATAATTTTGGTGCAATATTAGGAGGCTTTGTAGTCTGGTTTTTATGGGTCGAGGCTGCACCTATTGCTTTATTCTTAATTAATCTTTTTACCTCGCATTTACCTGAAACAAATGCCTTAAAAATACATTTGATTGAAAGTGCCCCTTATTTTAGATTCTTAATGATTGGAACAGGAGTATTATTAATTATGCGCTATAGACCACAGGGAATTTTGCCTGAAAAAATTATAAAACAATAAAAAATGAAAAAAATTTCTTTTAGTTTATTATTTATAATTATTTCAACAAATTTATTAGCATTTGAAAAAGTTACTAATTTTAATATAGAAGATTTTATATCAGCCCAAAAAGATGGAAAAACTATCGTTGTTAATTCTTGGAATAAATATTGTTCAACTTGCAAAGCTCAATCAAAAGTTTTTGAATCTGCGCAGAATGATTTTAAAGATGTTATATTTCTATTTTATGAGCAAACAGAGTATCCAGAAATTGCAAAATATTTAAAAATTAATTACTGGACCACAATTGCGATATACAAATATAATAAAGAAATTACACGTGAGATGGGCCTTACCGATAAAGATAAAATCTATGAATTAATAAAAAAAGGAATTTAAATTGTATTATATATTATTAGGTATTGGAGTAGGGTTAATAATCTATCTAGCTGATAAATATATCTTCTAACGTTTTATTTAATTTTAGTATTGTTTAGAAATGCTAAAAAGGCCGCAATATGTGTACCATTATTAAATTTTTTTTTCTTTATAAGATTGAATATTTCATTTTGAGTCAGCAAATGAATTTTAATATTTTTTTCAGGTTTATTTAATTTTTTTAATTTGTCTGAAAAATATACATATACATTTGATGTTAATCTTCCAGGCTCCTCGTGAAAATCAATAATTTTTTTAGGTTTTATTAAAGATTTGTAACCCGTTTCCTCAAATGTTTCTCTTGTAGATGCAGCAGATGGATTCTCATTTTTATCTATCCATCCACTAGGAAACTCTAATGTTACTTTATTAATCGCATATCTTTTTTGCGAAACAAGTATAAATTTATTTTCAATTTTAGGTATTAAGATTGAAAAATTAGGAACTTGCAAATAATAGTAAAATTCTTTTTTTTTAATTTTTTTTTTTATTAAAAAAATTGATTTATAAAGTTTTTTTTTCATAAAAAAAAACCTCAGCGACTTTCATCGCTGAGGTTTGTATTTAAAAATTTATCTTTGTTTTTTAGTTTTAAATTTTCCACCTTTGATTTCTTTTTCTAAAAAAGAACCAAAAGCTTCTCCAACTTCTGTCATTTCTACTCCAGTAGCACCTTCATAGTTAACAGCCTTGCCTTTAGCAAGTAAATCTAAAGCTTTTCCTAATTCACCTGGATAGATTTTTTTTCCAGGAGCATTAGCAACTGCCATTACATTTTGTTGAATTGTTGCTCTATCAGCTTTACCACCTGCTTGCATAGCTAAAGTAATCAAAGCAGCAGCATCATATGACTCACCTGTGTAAGGTCCTGAAGAGTCTATACCTGCAGCTTTTGCAACATCGGCAAATACTCCAGCACCTTTTCCAGTTGAACCTGGTAAAGAACCGAATGATTTATTTAAAGCTTTACCAAAGTTATCTGTTAAAGAGTCTCCAATCATTCCATCTGATAAAATAAATTTATCAAACGCACCAGAGTCTAGAGATGCTTGAATTATACCTTTTCCACCTTGATCGATATAACCAATTACAGCAACCGCATCACCACCCGCTGAAGCAAGTGTAGCAACTTCTGCTGAATAGTCTGCTTTACCATCTTCGTGAGCAGCAACAGTTGTTACTTTAATTCCGTGAGCTTCTACAGCAGCTTTGTAAACATCAGCTAAACCTTTACCGTAGTCATTATTTGTATAAGTGATCGCAACACTTTTTACTTTTCTATCTTTTGTAATATCAGCTAAGATTTGTCCTCCTCTAGCATCTGATGGAGCTGTTCTAAAAAAATATCCATTATCATTTAGATCAGTTAATCCAGGAGATGTAGCCGATGGAGAAATCATAACCACTCCGTTTGGTACAGCAACATTGGTTGCAATAGCACCAGTAACTCCAGAACAGTCAGCACCCATAATAGCAACTACTCCATTTGAAACCAAACCTTCAGCAGCTGTTGTTGCAGCAGCAGAATCAACACAAGTTGAGTCCGCTCTTTCTACTGATATTTTTTGTCCACCAAGTAACTTACCTGAATCTGAAGCCTCTTTAAAAGCAAGCTCAGCTGAAGCAGCCATGGCTGGAGTTAGGGACTCAATAGGACCTGTAAATCCCAATATGACTCCCATTTTAATATCTGCTAATGTACTTGTTGACATTGTCGATACAAATAGAAAAGCAGCTAAAACTAATTTTTTCATATTTTTCCTTTAATTGTTAACAATTTATAAAAACAAAATTAAATAGGATCTGGGAGGAATATCAATAGGTTATTTTATTTGGTATTTGCTAGAAATTACCGCACTTTGACAAATATTATCTCATTGAGAACGGATCTAGGGTTGGTTCATCAGAGGTATAATACCATATAGTTTTGACTCTTGTGTAATCCTTTATCGAATCTATTCCTGCCTCTTTGCCATAACCACTATCTTTTATACCCCCAAATGGTGCTGAAGGTGAAATTAGCCTATATGTATTAACAAATGTAATACCAGCTCGAATTGCTTTTGAAATTCTCAAACCTCGTGCCAAGTCTCTTGTGTACACTCCTGAAGATAATCCATATTTGTTATCATTCATTTTTTCTACTACCTCTTTTTCACTATCAAACTTCATTACAGACAATACCGGGCCAAACAATTCATTTTCTGCAGTTGGTAAATTATGGTCATTACACTCGATAATTGTTGGAGGAAAATAATAGCCTTCATTTGAAAATGAATGTCTTTTACCTCCACACTTTATTTTACCTCCTTGTTCTAAGGTTAATTTTATATTTTTTTCAATTATCTCTAGTTGCTTAAAATTACTTAATGGTCCCATTTCAGTGTCAGGATCCATCGGAGCTCCTATTTTTATTTTTTCAGCTCTTGCAACAAGCTTTTCCATAAATTCATTATAAATTTCTTTTTGAAGGTATAATCTTGAACCAGCAATACAACTTTGACCAGATGCACCAAATATCCCTGCTGTAATTCCATTAATTGCATTTTCCTGATGTGCATCATTAAACACTGCTACTGGACTTTTGCCTCCTAACTCTAAACTTACTTCTGATAAATTTTCGGCTGAATTCCGTATAATATGCCTTGCTGTTTCTGGTCCACCTGTGAATGCAACTTTCTCAACTAAATCATGAGATGTTAGCGCTTTTCCACAAGGTTCACCATAGCCGGTAATAACATTTACTACTCCTTTTGGAATTCCTGTTTCTTCAATTAATTTTGCAAATTCAAACATTGTTGCAGGTGCAAGCTCAGAAGCTTTAATCACAACAGTATTCCCCATTGCAAGAGCTGGTGCAAGTTTAGTTGCAGTTAAAAACATTTGAGAATTCCACGGAACAATTGCAGCAATTACTCCAATTGGAATTCTTGTTGTGATCGCTTGAATATTTGGTTTATCAATTGGTAGAACTGTACCTTCAATTTTATCTGCAAGACCTGCATAATAATCATAATACTCAGCTATATAATTGGCTTGTTTGTAGGTTTCTCTATAAAGTTTACCTGTATCAACTGTTTCAACTTTGCCTAATAGCTCCGCATTCTCTCTAAGTTTGCTTCCAATAGCTCTTAAATATTTTGCTCTTTCTCTAGGCAATATTTTAGACCATTCCCCTTCAAAAGCTTTTTGCGCAGATTTAACTGCTTTATCAACATCTTTAGCACTTGCTTCAGGAACCACAGCCCACGGTTTATTATTTTCAGGATTTAAAGTTTCAAATGTTTTTTTACCTTCAGAGTCAACCCACTCCCCATTAATAAACATTTTATATTTTTTTAATTCAGGCATTATTAATATGATCTTTTATTGCAATATTTACATCATCTGAACATTCAATACTACACAGATGTTTTCCACCTTTTATCTCAATAAATTTAGAATTAGGGATGTCGTTATTTAATTCTCTGGACATTTTAGATGTTGAACCAGGATCATCTGACCCTGTAAGTATAAGGGTATTAATATCTATTTTTTTTACCTTTTTTTCATCATCTATATAATTTGCAAATAAATCATATGCTTTAATAAAATTTTTATAATCCTCACCTGACTTATTTAAAATATTCATAAACTCTTTGTATACGGAAGGATTGTTTTCTAAGTATTTGTCACTAAACCATCTTTTCATTGCAAGTTTAGATATTGGCATATTTTTCTTTGCAAGATTTAATCTATCAATAACTTTCTGTCTTTCTTCATCAGTCCTTTTATAAGTAGCCCCAATTAGAATAAGTGAGTTTAAGTATTTTTTATATTCAGATGCAAAATCAATAGCTATTAAAGCGCCTATGGAAAAGCCTACAAGGTTAATTTTTTCAATTTTCAAATTTACTAATAAATTTTTTAATTGCGATCTAAAATCTTCAATTTTTACCGTATTTTTATTATACTTGGTTTTGCCATGTCCTAATAAGTCGTACGTAAGTATAGTTTCATCTTTAAAATAACTGATTTGTGGTTGCCACATACCCTGATTAAGTCCAACACCATGAATAAAAACTAATGGAATTGACTTATTATTTTTAAAAAAATAGTGATTTTGATCTTTGTCAAAATTATATGACATTAATTATTCTGAAAGACCCATCTCTTTCATATCTTGATATCTATCACCAGTTCTTGCATGAGCTCTACCATTTGGTGCCCCTCCTATTGCAACTACTATCTCATCTTCGTTAGGTGCATCATGAATTGTAAATTCGTGAGTTAGATAAAATGGTCTTAAACCAGCATCAGTTTTATGCATCATCGGAATAGAAATTTTCGATCCTGCTGGACCTCTTGTATTTGTAAAACTTAAATAAGCAGTTCCTCCTACCGCATCTCTAAATTTGTTTCCGAATCTTAATGTGTGTATAAAAGCAGAAGCATGCTCAATCTCACCGTTTAAACCAACCATTGCTGCTTTTCCATAAGCTAAAATTTTATCACCTGATCCAATTTCTTTTACCAATTCTGGAACTAACAAATCACCTAATTGCGGAGCAAGATCTAAAATTTCTGGTTTCAAATCTTCGACAAAGCCTTTTCCGGCCCAGGGATTTTGAATTACTGCTGCAACAGAAACTAGAAGAACAGGTTCTTTAGCTTTTTTTCCACCTTCTATAAAAGTTTTATCTACAAATTTTGTAAATTTTCTTAACTTTAAATCCATTAGCTTGCTCTTTGGATATTTGCATCCAAAGCGTTTATTTTTGGCATAACTTCTTCTGTAAATAATTTAATACTTCTCATGCTATCTTCATGTTTTACTCCAGGAAAATTTGACCACACTTGAAGGTTTTGGAGATTTAATTCTTGTTGAAGTTCTTTAATTTTACTTACTACATAATCTGGTGTTCCAAATAAAAGATTTCTACCATGTAAAAACTCATAATTTAAAAGATCTAATTTATTTTTTGTTTCTGGTAACTTTTCATCTGGATCCATATGATTGCCCAAACCTCTCCAATGACAAACCCATCTCATATAATTTACAATGTGTTCTCCAGCCATCTTTTTTGCTTCTTCCATTGTTTCAGCTACAAACATATCTCTTACTAAAGAAATTCCTTCACCTAATGGAACATCTCTATTTTCAGTTTTTGATTTTGCATCTCTATAAATTTCAAATCTTTTCTTAAGAGCTTTAACTGTAGGGATCCACATTATTGTTTTAATTCCATTTTCTGCAGCCCATTGAATTGATCTTTCACCATCAACTACTTGAGAAATAGGTGGATGAGGTTGTTGATAAGGTTTTGGAAGAACACTTATTTTCTTTAATACATTTGTAGTCTCTTCAACAACACCATCAATTGGTGGGCTCATATCATGTTGCCATACAAAATTATCTGACGGGTAGTTATAAAATTCCCCTTTGTGAGAAAAAAAATCTTCTGTCCAAGCCTTTTTCATTATTTCGAGCGTTTCTGAAAATAATCTAAAGTTTTTAGCTTGATCTTTTAGATCGGCTTCCTTATTCATGTGAACCGCTTCTCTTCCATAAACTCCTCTTCCAATTCCAACTTCTACCCTACCTTTTGACATTTGATCTAAAGTTGCAATATCTTCAGCTAGTCTAATTGGATTATGAAAAGTAATAACATTACAAGCTTGTCCTAATCTAATTTGATTTGTTCTTGCAGCAGCATCGGTACACATCATTAATGGATTTGTACAAACTTCCATTCCTTCATGATTAAAATGATGTTCAGTGAACCAAATTGAATTCCAATTATTGAGATCGCAATAAATTGCTATCTCTCTAGCTTCTTCTAATAATTGCGTATAAGATTTTTTATTCCAATTAGTGGTATTACAAAAATAGCCAAAGTTCATTAAGCCTCCTTTAAATAATATTTAAAGACGACCGATCCCACTTTCGTTTAGCTCATGAAGTTAAAACGACGAGTTATGTATCGCTTGAGTTATTTATATCACAAAATATAACTTTAGGATATATTTAAAAAAATATGGATACAAAAAAAATACCACCTAAATTTTTAAAGGAATTAAATCCAAAAATAGGTTTAATTGCGCTATCCAGCGATTATATGATCGAAAAAGATTTCATTAGCGTTATTAAAGATAAGGATATTGATTTTTTTGTAAATAGAATAGAAACCTTTAATCCTCTGACGTCAGAAAATCTAATTAAAATGTCTGAGAAAATTACCGAAGTTACAAAAGATATATTGCCTGATGAAAAAATAGACTGTGTTGCGTATGGATGTACTTCAGGAACAATAGCAGCTGGATATAATTCAATTGAAGAAAAAATTAAAAAAGCGAAACCAAACACAAGTGTAACAACTCCGAGCACAGCAGCTGTAAAGGCATTAAAAAAATTAGATATAAAAAAAATTTATTTATTTACTCCGTACCCAAAAAAATTAAATGATGAAGTAATTGAATTTTTTAAGAAAGAAGGATTTGAAATAACATCTAATTCCTATTTTGATATAGAATCAGATATAGATATCGGAAAAGTTGATCCGGAATATTTGTATGAAGTGTTATCTGATATTAACCTAAATGATGCTGATGCATTATTTATTTCATGTACAGCCCTTCCAGCGTTGGCGATAATAGACAGGTTAGAAAAAAAACATGGAAAAATGGTTTTATCTAGTAACCAAGCTTTGATTTGGGAAACTTTAGAAAAAATAGGAATGAATAAGTCTGTTACTGGATTTGGAAAATTATTTTCTAATTAAAATGTTATTTTCAAAAGAAGAATATAAACAAAGATTGCAAAAAGTTAAAAAATCAATGCAAGAAAAAGGTATTGATCTTTTAATCTCACAAGATACTCCAAATATAAATTATCTTACAGGTTATGATGCTTGGTCATTTTATTATGCTCAATGTGCAATAGTTCATGTAGATGCTGATGAACCATTATTATTTGTTCGAGCTCAAGATGCAGGAGGAGCATATATTAACTGTTATTTAAAACATGAGAATATAATTGTTTATGATGAAAAATATATCCATACCTGGCCAAACCATCCTTACGATGCAATTGTAGAATTAATTAAAAAAAGAAAATGGGAAAGTTTGAATGTTGGATTAGAAATGGACGCTCATTATTTTACAGCTTACTCATATAAAAAATTATTAGATGGATTACCTAATGCAAAACTAATTGACAGTGAGAGATTAGTTAACTGGGTAAGAGTAGTTAAATCAGATGCAGAAATAGATTTAATGAAAAAAGCAAGTAAGATTACAGAGCTTGGAATGAAAAAAGCTTTCGAATTTATTAAACCTGGTGTTAGACAAAACGATTTGGTAGCTGAGATTGCAGGTAAATTAATAAAAGGAACAAATGAGTATGGTGGAGATTATTCTGCAATAGTTCCACTTTTACCAACTGGAAAAGGTACATCTGCATCTCATTTAACCTGGAGTGATAGTAAGTTTGTTGAAGGAGAGGCTACAATTATTGAATTATCTGGAGTTTATAGAAGATATCATTGTCCTATGGCAAGAACCGTTCTTTTGGGAAAACCAGATCAAAAAAAAATAGATACAATGAAAAAAACAATCGAGGCACTTCATGCTGGAAGTGATGTTACAAAGCCAGGAAATACTGCAGATGATGTTGCACAAGCTTTTTGGGCGGTACTTGATAAATATGGTATAGAAAAAAAATCTAGAACTGGCTATTCAATTGGAATTGGTTACCCACCAGATTGGGGTGAGCATACTTTAAATATATATAAAGGAGATAAAACTATTTTAGAAAAAAATATTTGCTTTCACATGATTGCTGTGATGCAGTTTGGTGATTGGGGAGTAGAAGCTTCAGAGTCCGTTAGGGTAACTGAGACTGGGTCAGAATTATTTTGTAATTTTCCCAAAGAACTACATATAAAAAGCTAAAATTAACTATTGAATATTTCTGTCACAAATGTTTTAAATTCAGCCAATGTCTAATAACAAAGAATTCGTTAAATTTGCAAAAGTTGATAAAAGTTACGATGGTAAAATTCTTGTTGTAAAAGATTTAAACTTAGACATAGCCGAAGGTGAGTTCATTACAATGCTTGGGCCCTCTGGTTCAGGTAAAACAACTTGCTTGATGATGTTAGCAGGATTTGAAACACCAACAAATGGTGAAATTTATTTAGATGGAAATCCAATCTCAAATATACCTCCACATAAAAGAGGAATTGGAATGGTATTTCAAAATTATGCTCTATTTCCTCACATGACTGTATACGAAAATTTAGCTTTTCCTTTAAGAGTAAGAAAAATTTCTAAAGATGAAATAGATAAAAAAGTTGATAAAGCTTTGTCTATGGTTTCATTAGCAGGATATGAGTCTAGAATGCCAGGACAACTTTCTGGTGGTCAACAACAAAGAGTGGCAGTTGCTAGAGCTTTAGTTTTTGATCCAGCAGTAGTTTTGATGGATGAGCCTCTCGGTGCTTTAGATAAAAATTTAAGAGAAAGCATGCAGTATGAAATTAAACATATACATGAAAGTATAGGCGTTACAGTTGTTTATGTTACACACGACCAAGGTGAAGCTTTAACAATGTCAAATAGAATCGCAGTATTTAATGATGGTAAAGTTCAACAGCTTTCTTCACCAGATCAATTGTATGAATCACCGGTAAATTCATTTGTTGCAAAATTTATTGGAGAAAATAATACATTTAAAGGTGAAGTTTTAGATGTATCCAAAGATAAGTGTAAGGTTAAACTTGATACTGGAGGAGAGATATTTGCAAACCCAATATCAGTAAATTCTAAAGGTGAAAAAACAACCGTTTCTCTAAGACCTGAAAGGGCACTAATTAATCCTGATGAGAAAATGGATAATAACCACAAAGGTAAAATTGAAGAAGTAATTTACCATGGGGATCATACTAGAGTAAGACTAAATCTTCTTGGAAATAATGAATTTATACTAAAAGTTCCAAATAGTTCTGCAAATCTTGATATCAAATTAGGTAATGAAATAAATATTGGCTGGAATAGTGCAGATGCAAGAGCTTTAGACCCAAAGTAATACAAAACTATCCACATACCGTATTTTTGCGCTGTTGACTTATGATTTGTAAATTGTTGTAATTCCTCTTTTAAAAAAACGTTTAAACGGAGGATAAATGAAAAAATTAACAAAGCTATTCCTAGCTTTATCTTTTGCATTGTCTATCACTACTTCAGCATTCGCAGTTACAGTTGCGTCATGGGGTGGGGCATATACAGAGTCGCAAAAGTTAGGTTATGGAGACCCGACAGCAGCAAAATTGGGTATTGAGATTAATTGGGTTGACTACTCAGGTGGTTTATCAGAGATTAAAGCTCAAAAAGAAGCAGGTGCAATTACGTGGGATATTATTGACGTATTTGCATTCGATACCATTAATGGATGTGACGAAGGAATATTTGTGGAATTTGATTTCGACAAAGACTTTCCAGCAGCTCCAGATGGAACTCCTGCAAGCAAAGATTTCTTTGCTCCAATGCCAAGTAAATGTGCTGTAGGAAATATCTTATATTCTTGGAACTACGCTTATAACAAAAATAATGTTAAAGGCACTCCAAAGACTATTAAAGATTTTTTCAACACTAAAAAATTTCCAGGAAAAAGAGCGATTTACAAAAGTGCTCTTACAAACCTAGAGATTGCTTTAGCAGCAGACGGTATTAAACCAGGAAAAGGTGGAGAGAAAATCTACAAAGCTTTAGAAACTGAAAAAGGTGTTCAAAGAGCTTTGGATAAAATCAAAGCATTATGTACAGATCCAAAAGGCGGATGTGTATTCTGGTCAGCAGGTGCTCAACCACCAGAACTTTTAATGAGTGGTGAAGTTGTAATGGCAACTGGTTGGAACGGAAGATTCTTTAATGCAATCGTTGGCGAAGGTGCGCCGCTTGTACAAGTATGGGATGGTCAAGGTCTTGACTACGAATATTTTGCACTTGTAAAAGGTGGACCAAACGAAGCTGATGCTAAGAAAGCTCTTGCTATGATGACAAATACAGAAATGTTAGCTGGTAGTGCTAAGTATATTGCTTACGCACCATACAGAATATCATCTCTAGATGTTATCAAAAAGAATGAGCCTTGGTATAAAGACGGTAAAACAGAAATGATGCCGGAAATGCCAACAGCTCCAAATAACACTAAAAATTACTTCTTAGTAGATCCATTCTTCTGGGCAGACAATGGCACAGAACTTGGTGAAAAATGGGAAGCAATGAAAGCAGGACTATAATTTAAAGTTTCAAAGACTTTAATTATATACTATATTTAAAGGGCGGTTATTTAACCGCCCTTTTTTTATGACCAGCGAAACTAATAAAATATTAACAACTGACGGTATACCTTTAGAGGAAAGTTTAAAGAAGGCTGAAAGAAAAAATAAAATTAAAGCCTTTTTACTTGTTTGCCCGCTATTATTATTTTTAATCATCACTTATGTTTTTCCAATAGGGGAAATGTTTACACGAAGTATAGACGATAAAATGATTACAAATATGCTTCCAAATACATTTAAATCGATGGAAAGCTGGGATGGTCAAGACATGCCTGAAGAAGAGGTGTTCAAAAGTTTTTATATTGACTTCAAAACTCTAGTAGAAAAAAAAGAACACGGTAAATTAGGACAAAGATTAAATAAGGAAAAAAACGGTTTCACCACAATTTTAAAAAAATTATTTAGACAAATTCAAAGAAATAAAATTGATGAGAATGGAAGTTTTAAAGAACAAATCACATCGCTACATAAAAGATTTAATAATGTTGAATATTGGCGTGCAATAAAAAGAACTGCACCACCATATACAATGGCAAAGTATTTAAAAGGAATGGATTTATTTATTGATGAAAACGGTAGTATTGCACAAGTAGAGGAAGATAGACGTATCCATAGAATATTATGGTTGAGAACTTTAGAAATTGCATTTTTTGTGACTGTGTTTTGTTTTTTAATGGGTTATCCAATTGCACATTTATTGGCAACGCTACCGATGAAATATAGTAACTTATTAATGATTTGTGTGCTTCTTCCTTTTTGGACTTCATTACTTGTAAGAACCGCCAGTTGGATGATTTTGCTACAACAACAGGGAATTGTGAATGACTTTTTTGTCATGATTGGTTTGGTATCAGACGATAATAGACCTGAGATGATGTATAACAAAGTAGGCACATATGTTGCAATGACCCAGATTTTATTACCATTTATGGTGTTGCCTCTTTATAGTGTTATGAAAACAATATCTCCTAGCCTGATGAGAGCAGGAAAATCTTTAGGAGGAACACCGTTTGTAGCATTTTGGAAAGTTTATTTCCCTCTTACAATTCCAGGAATAGGAGCGGGTTGTTTGTTAGTATTTATATTAGCAATTGGATATTACATTACACCGGCATTAGTTGGCGGTGCTTCAGGAACCTTGATTAGTAACCAAATAGCATATCACATGAAAACAACATTAGACTGGAGCTTTGCATCAGCGATGGGATTAATGTTATTAACTGGAGTTTTAGTTGTTTATTGGATTTATAACAAATTAGTTGGAGTTGATAATATTAAATTAGGATAAGTATGGCATTACCGAAGTATACAGAGACACGATATAGAGTTTGGCATTATTTCTATATAGGAATTTGTACTTTTGTATTTTTCTTTTTAATTGCGCCATTGTTTGTAATTTTTCCTTTATCATTCAATGCTGAAGAATTTTTAGTATTTTCAGATGGTATGAAGAGACTTGATCCAGATGCTTTTTCATTAAGATGGTATCAGGATATGATTTATGGAACAAAAAATCCTTGGGGGCTTGCGGCCAAAAATAGTTTTATAATTGCAATTTTTGCAACACTGGGATCTGTAATTTTAGGAACAGTTGCTGCATTAGGTTTAAGTAGTAGACATATGCCTTACAAGGGTTTGATTATGGCAACATTGATTTCACCAATGATAGTTCCATTAATTATCTCAGGTGTTGCAATTTTTTTCTTTATAGCAAAAGTTGGATTGGCAGCAACACATCTTGGAATTGTAATTGCTCATATTATTTTAGGGACACCTTTTGTTGTAATAACAGTAACAGCAACACTTTCTGGATTTGATCATAGCGTAACCAGAGCCGCAGCAAGCCTAGGCAGCAATCCAGTCAACACTTTCATGAAAATTACTTTGCCATTAATTTTACCTGGCGTTATATCGGGTGGATTATTTGCTTTTGTTACATCTTTTGATGAAGTTGTAGTTGTCCTATTTTTAGCAGGATTAGATAATACAACAATTCCAATTCAAATGTGGACAGGTTTAAGAGAACAGCTAAGTCCAACCATCTTAGCAGTTGCGACTTGTTTAATAGTTTTATCAGTTTTAATTCTTGTAAGCGCTGAGCTTCTTAGAAGAAGATCCGAGAGGTTAAGAGGAATAAATAGATAATTTACCTTAATAGTCTATTGATATATATAATCTTAAAATGGATATAAAAAAAGTAGTAATCATTGGATCGGGAACAATGGGAAGTGGTATAGCCGCTCATTTATGTAACGCAAATGTACCAGTTACGCTTTTAGATCTTAAAACTGAAATAAGTGAAAAAGCTAGAGACAGGATTTATAAATCAAGACCACCACTTTTAATAGATAAATCAAAAATAGAAAATATCAAAGTTGGTAATATTAATGATAACTTTGATGTTGTTAAAGAAGCCGACTGGATAGTCGAGGCAGTCGTCGAAAGAATAGATATTAAACATAATATTTACGAAAAAATATTCAAAAACAGAAAGGATGGTGCGATAGTTTCATCTAATACTTCCTCTATTCCTATAAAAGTTTTATCTGAAAAATTAACAAATGATGAAAAGAAAGATTTTTGTATTACTCATTTCTTTAACCCAGTTAGATACATGGGCTTATTGGAAATTGTAAAAAATGAAAATAACGATCTTAATAAAATTAATTCACTTAAAAATTTTTGCGAGGAAGAGCTTGGTAAGGGAGCTATAGTTTGTAATGATACACCAGGATTTTTAGGAAATAGAATTGGCGTATACGCTATGCAAGTTGCGATGACTGAGGCATTTAAAATGAAATTATCTGTTGAAGAAGCAGATGCAGTATTTGGAAGACCCATGGGTGTTCCAAAAACTGGAGTTTTTGGTCTCTATGATTTGATTGGAATTGATCTAATGGCAGATGTTTTAAAAAGTTTTATTAAAGAACTTCCTGAAAACGACCCATTCCAACCAATTGCAAAAAATATTCCATTAATAAATCAATTAATTGAGAATGGCTATACAGGAAGAAAAGGTAAAGGTGGATTTTATCGAATGAATAAAGAAAATAATCAAAAGATTTTAGAGGCAATAAATTTAGACTCTGGCAAGTACGCTCCATCAAAAAAAATTGACCTTAAAATCGAAATTACTGACATCAATAACTTGATTAATCGAAAAGATAAGTATGGAGATTATGCATGGTCAGTGATCTCTAAAATTATAAAATATGCATCTTCATTAGTACCGGGAATAACAGATAAATTTAATGATATAGATGAAGCAATGAGACTTGGTTTCAATTGGGCAATGGGTCCGTTTGAAATGTTAAAAGAAATAGGTGTAAAAAATTTTTTTGAGAGAGTAGATGAATTTAAAGGCAATAAATTTCTTGAAGATTTATCAAAATCTAAAAATGAAAATTTTTATGGTGAAAGACAGCTTTATACAAATATTGAAACACTTGGTAAAATTCGACCCCAGGCTTTGAAATTAGAAAAAAATAAATCAGCTACAACACACAGGTTTAAAGATTTTAATATTGTTGAATTTACAACTAAAGCTAATGCTCTTGATTATGATTCGATGGATGCTTTAAAAGCAGCAACAGATAAACCTTTAATAATTATGAATGAAAGTATGCAATTTTCTGCGGGTGTAAATTTAACTTATACAATGAATTTTGTAGATAAAAGCGATTTAAAATCTGTAGAAAAATTTATTAAATATTTTCAAGACACATGTAAAGAATTAAAATATTCAAAATATCCTGTTGTTTCTGCCCCATCAGGTTTAACTTTGGGTGGAGGTTTTGAGGTATTGGTTCAAAGTAATTTTGTTGCATCACATACAAATATAGTAATTGGTTTAGTTGAAACCATCGTAGGTTTAATTCCTGCAGGAGGAGGCTGTAAAGAAATGTTATGGAGATGGTCACAAACAGATGAGGCAAAGAAAGATCCAGATTTTGCACCATTAAAAGTGTTCGATATAATTGGTTATGCCAAGACAGCAACTTCACCAGTTGAAGCAGAACCTTTAAAATATTTAAAGCCTGAAGATAAAAAAATTATGAATAGAAATAGTTTATTTTCAGCATCAAAAAAATTGATAGATGAAAATAAAAATTTTACACCTCCAACTGAATGTAAGTTTAAACTTTCAGGAAAACCTTTGAAGGAAAAAATGGTTAAAGTATTAGAAAAATTATACAACGAAAAAGTAATTTTAGATCATGGTATGGTTGTTGGAATGGAGCTAGCGAATGTTTTAAGTGGTGGGGATACGACTTTAGATAAAACAATATCAGAGGATGAATTTTTTAAATTAGAATTAGATGCCTTTATGAGATTAATTGAAAATAAAAAAACCCAAGAACGAATTAAACATACCTTAGCTACTGGAAAACCATTAGTAAATTAGTCTAATAGTCTAAAATAATTTATATAGTCAGGCCTTAAAACATATGTTGACTTATTGCCTGTTTTAATCTTTTCCAAAGCGTCCAATCCATAAATAACTTTGCCTAACGGTGTATATTCTCCCTGATAAATTGGAATATCTTTCAAAGTAATAAAAAATTCACTGTCTTCTGTATCAAAATTATCTTTTCTTGCTAACGCCACGCTGCCTTTTTTAAATTCATATTCATCGCTAAGTTCAGATTTCAATAATCCCAGACCTGATTTACCTGTTCCTATTTTTGTATAGTTAATATCATCAATATTACCGTACTCTAAATCACCTGCTTGAATCAAAGTATCTTTAATAACTCTATAAAATGTTGAGCCATCATAGGATCCATTTTTTATCAATGATTTAAAACGTTCCACTGAGTTTGGAGAGATAGCAGGATCTAACTCTATTATAACATTTCCACATTCTACATTCATAACAGCAATGTTTTCTTTATTTGTAAAATTGACTTCATTCAGATTAATTTTTTTTACAAATAAACATTTATCTTTCAATAAAAAATATGAACCAAAAGTGATCAGAAATAGCAAAATAAGAAAAATAAATAATATTTTTTCAGAAAGTGAGGACTTAACTTTGTTAATCATTAAAATTTAAATGAAATATCTATTTTTGATAAGCTAGATTTAATAAAATTTATCTTATTTTTTAAAATTATATCATTGTCCGATTTATCCTCAACCTTAGCTTTATCAGTCATTAAAAATGAAAATACTTCAGCCATATCCTCTGATGGTATTGATTTAGAGTACTCTGTCAAAAAACCTTCTGTATTTTTGTAAAGATCTAAATTTAAACGATCTGAACAAGTAGAACATTTCGCATATTCAAAGTCTTCTGTATTTAATGAAACCCATTTTTCCTCGTCAAAATATTTAGAATTACTCTTTTGTATCATATGAAAAATTTCATGATGTATCATTCTTTCAAAATATTTTGGATTAAAATTAATATCAATTATAAGTGTTCTTTTCTTAGTATCAGGTATTCCACCAGTATTGATATTAGAAATAAATAAATTTTCACACATCACTAAGTATTTAATATTATTTTTTTTTAAAAAAATAGAGCTATAAATATTCAAGTTTTTTTCTATTATCAAAAATTTATTATTAAGGTTATTAGGTTCAGTTCTGGCACAAGTTATATTTTTCTCTAAACCAATTCTAAAATCATTAATTGTATTTAAATATCTAATTTTATTATTTGTATCGATTTTATATATATCCAAATTAGGTATTTTAATTAAATTATATATTTCATCTGCTTTAACAGCTGTAATAAAGGCAATAGAAATTAAAATTAATAGTATTCTCATTAAATAGTTATAGACGAATTGTATAAGATTATATTAACTTACATTTTTATAAATGAAAAAAGAAAAAAATAAAAATCCAATCCAACCAGTAAGTGGAACTAAAGTTCCAAGATTCGCAGGTCCATCAACTTTTGCAAGATTACCAGAGCTAAGAGATGTAGAAAGTTGCGATGTAGCTATTGTAGGCATACCATTTGATGCTGGCACAAGTTATAGACCAGGTGCCAGATTTGGACCTCAAAGTATTAGACAGGCGTCAAGACATTTAAGGACTAACTATCATCCAAACTATGATGTTGAACCTTTTAAAGTTCAACAAGTTGCAGATGCAGGTGATATTACATGCAATCCATTCAGTATTGACGAAGCAATCAAACAAATTGAGGATGGCGCTTATGATCTTTTACAGAAAACTGGAGGAATAATCAGTATGGGTGGAGATCATACGATTGCATTTCCACTTTTAAGAGCAATTAATAAAATTAATAAAGGGCCTGTAGCGTTAGTTCATTTCGATGCACATTTAGATACTTGGGATACTTATTTCGGAGCACCATATACACATGGAACACCATTTAGAAGAGCAAGAGAGGAAAGATTATTTTTAGACGATGCCTCAATGCATGTTGGGATAAGAGGCCCTCTTTATAGTAGGGATGATATTAAAAACGATGAAAGTTTTGGATTTAAAATTATTCATTGTGATGACTTTCAAACCGAAGGTATAGATAAAATAGTTGATAGAATTAAGAAAAGAGTAGGCAATAATGCTTTATATTTATCAATAGACATAGATGTTTTAGACCCAGCTTTTGCACCTGGAACCGGTACCCCTGAAATTGCTGGAATGACCACAAGAGAAATTGTGAATGTTATAAGAGGTCTTTCGGGTATGAATTTAATTTCAGCAGATGTAGTTGAGGTAGCTCCAGCTTATGATCATGCTGAAGTTACTTCATTAGCAGCAGCAACTATAGTATATGAATTAACAAATTTATTTGCAAAAAAATAAAGAAAGGATAATTTTTAAATATGTTAGAAAAGAAAAATTTTTATATTAACGGTACTTGGACAGCACCAAAGAATAAACAAAATATTGAAGTTATTAATCCAGCTACTGAAAAAGCATGTGCTGTAATTTCTTTAGGTGGAAAAGAAGATATCCACGATGCTGTTGTTGCTGCGAAAGAAGCATTTAAAAGCTGGGGATTTTCAACCAAAGAAGAGAGAATTGAATTATTAGAAAAACTTTATGTTTTATATAAAAAAAGATGGAATGATATTTCTGAGGCTATAACTTTAGAAATGGGAGCGCCAAAGGACTTTTCAACCAAACTCCAAACTGGAACTGGCGCAAGTCACATTAAATCCTTTATTAGATATCTAAAAGATTTTCAATTTGAAAGAGGATTGGGAGATCACGCTAAAAATCAAAGAATTTTATATGAGCCTAAAGGTGTTTGTGCATTAATAACTCCATGGAATTGGCCTATAAATCAAGTTTGTTTAAAAGTTATCCCAGCACTTGCAGCTGGATGCACAATGGTTTTAAAGCCTTCAGAACTTGCACCACTATCAGCAATTATTATTGCAGAATTAATTGATGAGGCGGGATTTCCAAAGGGCGTTTTTAATTTGGTAAATGGAGATGGAGCTATTACTGGTGATGCTCTGACTAGTCATCCTGATGTAAATATGATTTCATTTACTGGATCAACAAGAGCAGGAGCTTTAATATCTCAAAATGCTGCAAAGGACTTTAAGCGTGTGAGCTTAGAGCTGGGTGGAAAAGGGGCCAACATAATATTTAAAGATGCAGATCCAGAGGCTATTGAAAGAGGTGCTTTGAGATGTTTTAGAAATTCAGGGCAATCATGTAACGCTCCAACTAGAATGTTGGTCGAAAAATCTATGTATGATGAAGCTGTTCAAAGATTAAAAAAATATGCTGATGATTTTAAGGTTGATGATCCAAATAAAGAAGGCGAGCACATAGGACCAGTCATTTCTGAAAACCAATTTAATAAAATACAGGGACTAATTCAAAAAGGGATTGACGAAGGTGCAAAACTAGTTTCTGGAGGCCCAGGAAAACCTGATGGTTTAAAAGATGGTTACTATGTAAAACCAACAGTATTTGCAGATGTTAATAACAGTATGAATATTGCTAGAACAGAAATTTTTGGTCCAGTTTTATCAGTTATACCTTTTGATACAGAGGAAGAAGCGATCGAAATAGCAAATGACACTGATTATGGTTTAACAAATTATATACAAACTCAGGACGGGGAAAAAGTTCAAAGAGTAGCCAGAAAGTTAAGATCTGGAATGGTTGATGTTAATGGAGCAGGTATTGCTGTTGATGCACCATTTGGTGGTTATAAACATTCTGGAATAGGAAGAGAAGCAGGCAAAGAAGGTTTGATAGAATTTCTCGAAGTTAAATCTGTTGGCGGTTGGAGTTAATAATTTTAAAATTAATTAATAAAACTAAATCTCATTTTGGGTTTTATATCTGTATGAACATAATGGGTTTTTTATTTTTATGCACATTATGGGTTTAATATTCGTTCTTATACAACGTTTATAAATACTTATAATTTTTTTCATTTTAATAAGTATTCAAAAACTTATTGTTTATCAAAAAAGGAGGGAGATATGTCAAGATCTTCTAAATTATACAATAAAGATTTAGCTCCTACCCCGAGTAGCGATAAAAAATGGGGATGGTTTGAAATCTTTAACGTTTGGGCTAACGATGTTCAAAGTTTATTTGGATATACTTTAGCTGCATCACTATTCTTGGCTTCAGGCTTAAATGGTTGGGCAGTTATGCTTGCGTTAGTTCTTGCAGGATTTTTTATAATGTGGCTCGTAAACCTTTCAGGAAAACCAAGTGTTAAACATGGTATTCCATACCCTGTATTTGCTCGAGTAAGTATGGGTGTATTTGGAGCAAACTTCCCAGCTATGGCAAGGGGTATTGTTGCAATGTTTTGGTACGGAGCGCAAACTTATGCAGCCTCAACTGCAGTTGCACTATTAATAACAGGTTTAACTGGAATAGAAGGTGAACCAATGCTTCTTGGAATGTCAGGAGTAATGTGGATTTCATTTATATTTGTTTCAGTTTTCCAAGTTTATCTGTTCTGGCAAGGGATAGATTTAGTTAGAAAGTTTTTAAACTTTGCTGGTCCAGCAGTTTATGTTGTGATGGTCGTTTTAATGATTGCAATATGGGCAAAAGCTGGAGGAGGCTTACTAACAGAGGTTGGAAATATATTTTCTGGTGGTGAAAGATCAGGTGGCTTTGAAGGATTAGGTTCATTTGGTGCATTCCTAGCAGTATTTTCAATTATGGTTGGATACTTTGCGGCAGTTGTGATTAACTTTGGTGACTTCGCAAGATTTGTTAAAAATGAAGATGAAATGAAAAAAGGAAATTTATGGGGCCTTGTAGGTAACGTTGTTTTCTTCTCATTCATTACATTAATGATTACTGGTGGAACGATTGCTATATTTGGTGAATATATTGCATCACCAACTGATATGGTTGCAAAAGTAGACAATTTACTACTTACAATCATCGCAGCGTTTGCATTCTTTGCTGCAACTGTTGGAATAAACATGGTTGCAAACTTTGTACCACCTGCATATGACTTAGCTAATTTAATACCAAGCAAAATTAATTTCAGAGTTGGTGGATTAATTACAGCAATATTTGGTTTTATAATTGGTGGTTTGTGGGTATCAACTATTACAAAAATGGGACTATTCCCATTTGTAAATACATTAGGTGCAATATTAGCTCCAGTGTTTGGAATAATGATTACTGACTATTACATCATTAAAAAACAAAAAATCGATGTTGATGATCTTTTCTCAGACAGCAAGTTAGGAAAATATCACTACAATGATGGTTTCAATGGTAAAGGAATGTTAGCATGGGTGCTATCAGGATATATAGCTGTTGGAACAGTTTGGCCAAATATTTTAGTATTTGGTCTAGATGATTTCTTTGCTAACCTTGGCGGTGGCGGAGGATATGCATGGATGATCGGTGCTGCTTTGGGTGCTATCATTCACTTAGCTATATCTAATAGAGGTAAGTAAAGAAAACTCTCTAAGAGGTTAAATTCATCCTGTCACGTTTTAGACGTGGCAGGATTTTTTTCAATTTATTGATTTATTTTTTATACCTTCAAGAAAAGATAAGCATTTTTTGATTTCATTTAATTCTATAAATTCATCAATTTTATGAGCCTGTTCAATTGAACCTGGCCCACAAACAACAGTACTAATTCCTATTTCCTGAAAAAGACCTGCTTCGGTGCCAAAAGAAACAACTTCTCTTGAATTATCTCCTGTAATACTGGATACAAATTCACATGCTTCTGAGTCATTAATTCTGTTAAATCCAATTACTTCACCAATAGTTTCTTTTCGAATATTCGAACTAGGAAATATTTTTCTCATTTTTGGAAGAAGTTCATTATTTACAAACTTATCTATTTGTTCTGTAACAAAAATTCCATCTTCTTTTATTACTGGTCTTGTTTCCCATTCTACTTTACACTTATCAGCTATTACATTATGAGCTATTCCTCCAGAAATTCCACCAACTGAAAGAGTAGAATGAGGTGGATTAAATATACAATCTTTGGGAGCTCTTTTTATTAATTCCTTTCTTAATTCTAAAAGTTTATTTATATACATCGTTGCATACTCTATTGCATTAACTCCTTTATCAGGTTGTGAGCTATGTCCTGCCAAACCTTCAAAATGAATTGTATATTCATTCATACCTTTATGGGCATCTATAATTTTCATTTTTGTTGGTTCACCAATTATACAAATACCATCTTTTATATTTCTTTTTTTTAATTCTTTAATTAATAATGGCGCTCCAATGCAAGCTGTCTCCTCATCAAATGTAAATGAAAAATGAATATTTCGATCTAAATTACTTTTAGATAATATAGGAACATACGCCAACACACACGCTATAAAACCTTTCATATCACAAGAACCTCTCCCGAAAAGTTTATCTCCCTTAGTTGTTGCAATAAATGGATCTGTAGACCACCCCCTTGAAACTGGAACTACATCAGTATGTCCTGACAGGATTATTGGTTTTTTTACATTGGTTGTTTTGGCATTAATGGTTCCAAAAAGATTTACTCTCTCTTTATTATCATCAAATACTCTAAAGGTAGACGCTCCATTTTTTTTTAAAATGTTATCGCAATAATCAATCAAAGAACTGTTGTCATTCCCCGATATTGTTTTAAAACTTATAAGATCACTTAAAATCTTGATTGATTTTTCATATAAATTACTGTCTAAACTCATAAATTTAATTATATATTATTATTATGAAAGAACAAATAACCTACGACATTTTTGATAAAGTCGATATTAGATTAGGTACAATTTTAAGCGTAAAAAAAAATGAAAAAGCTAGAAAACCATCTTTAGTGGTAGAAATTGACTTTGGTAAAGAAATAGGAATTAAACAATCTTCAGCTCAAATAACACATTTTTATAATGCAGAAAATTTAATAGGGAAACAAGTAATCGGAGTATGTAATTTTGCTGAAAAAAATATTGCAGGAGTAAAATCTCAAGTTCTTATTTTAGGATCAATAGATAAAGAAGGAAGAGTTACTTTACTTCATCCCTCACAAGAAGCTGAAAATGGGCTTCCAATCGCTTAAAACATGCACCCTGAAATAGTTTCAATTGCTTTATTTTGGTTTGTAACAGCATATACCCCAGGTCCAAACAATGTTGTAGCCTCATATTCTGGTTTTAATTTTGGCATAATTAAAACAATTCCACATATTCTTGGTGTTACTCTCGGATTTACTTCTTTAGTTTTATTCTTAACAATTGGTCTGATAAATGTGTTTAAATTATTTCCAATTATTCAACTAGTAATGAAATATCTTGGAACAATTTTTTTAATATACTTGGCTTATAAGATTGCAACTTCAACCACATCAGATGACACAAAAAAGGAAAATCCTGTTAAATTTTTTGAAACTTTTCTCTTTCAATATTTAAATCCAAAAGGTGTAACAGTAGCAATAATCGTCGTTTCCACTTATGTTGAACTGGGAGAAAATTATATTAATTATGCGACTCAAGTAGTGATGCTTGCTCTATTATTCTCCTCTACGAGTATTACATTATGGACATTTATAGGTAAATTTCTAAGAAAATTTGCGACAAATGAGAAATTTATTAAATACTTCAATTATGCTATGTCGATCCTTCTTCTTTTGAGCATAATTACATTTTATATATAAAAGCATGAAACCCGGAAAAAAAAATTCATATAACTGTTTAAAAACTTTAGAGATAGAGGGGAAGAGTTATAAGTATTTTTCTTTAATAGAAGCTGAGAAAAATGGATTACATGAAATATCAAAACTTCCAAAATCTTTATTAGTTTTATTAGAAAATTTATTAAGATTTGAGGATGATGTATCTGTCACTAGAAATCAAATTGATGCTATTAAAAATTGGTTAAAAACAAAAAATCTAATACTGAAATTGCTTATAGACCTACAAGAGTTTTATTGCAGGATTATACAGGCATACCTGCTGTTGCAGATCTTGCAGCTATGAGAGAGGCAGTAAAGGAAAAAAATAAAGATCCAAAAAAAATAAATCCTCTATCACCAGTAGATTTAGTTATTGACCACTCTGTTCAAGTAGATGATTTTGCAAACATATCTTCCTTAAAAAAAAATGTTGATATTGAATTTAATAGAAATAGCGAGAGATATTCTTTTTTAAAATGGGGACAAAAGGCATTTGATAATTTTAGAATTGTGCCACCAGGAACTGGCATTTGTCACCAAGTGAACTTAGAGTATTTATCAAAAGTAGTTTGGAGCTCAGAAACAGAAGGTGAAAAATATTTATTTCCAGATACTCTTGTAGGAACAGACAGTCATACTACTATGGTAAATGGTTTATCAGTTTTAGGTTGGGGTGTAGGTGGAATAGAAGCGGAAGCAGGAATGCTTGGTCAACCTATCTCAATGTTAATTCCTGAAGTAATTGGGTTTGAATTAAAAAATAAATTGCCAGAGGGAACTACTGCAACAGATTTAGTTTTAACTGTAGTAAAAATATTAAGAGATAAGGGAGTTGTTGGAAAATTTGTAGAATTTTATGGACCTGGATTAAAAAATCTTAGTTTAGCAGATAGAGCAACAATAGCTAACATGGCTCCAGAATACGGTGCTACCTGTGGTTTTTTTCCAATAGATGATGAAACACTAAATTATTTAAAATTTTCTGGAAGAGACAATCAAACAGTCAAAATTGTAGAAAGTTATGCAAAAGAACAAGGATTGTGGGCAAGTGAAAACATTGAATTTACAGATGTTGTAAAATTAGATATGTCAACTGTAGTTCCAACTATATCTGGACCAAAAAGACCACAAGATAAAGTATTATTAACAAATGCTAAAGATTCGTTTGAAGAAAATTTTAAAGAAATAACAAAAAGATCAACTAAGAAAATATCTGAAGTAAATGGTGCAAACTTTAAATTAACAGATGGATCTATTGTAATAGCAGCAATAACCTCTTGTACAAATACATCTAATCCAAATGTTCTTATAGGTGCAGGACTTCTTGCAAAAAAAGCAATTGACAAAGGTTTAAAGGCAAAACCATGGGTTAAAACTTCTTTAGCACCTGGATCTCAAGTAGTCACAGATTATTTAAATAAATCAGGATTAAATAAATATTTAGATGAACTTGGTTTTAATTTAGTTGGTTATGGATGCACCACATGTATTGGAAACTCTGGCCCGTTGCCTGAAAATATTTCAAATACAATAAAGAAAAATGATATTTATGCAGTGTCTATTTTATCTGGAAATAGAAATTTTGAGGGTAGAATTTCTCCTTTAGTAAAAGCAAATTATCTAGCATCACCTCCACTTGTTGTTGCATATTCTTTAGTAGGGTATATGCATTTCGATCTCTATAACGATCCTCTTGGCAAAGATAAAGAGGGTAAAGAAATTTTTTTAAGAGATATTTGGCCGAGCAACAAAGAAATTGAAGAGGTTTTATTAGCGTCCCTGAATCCTACAATGTTTAGAGAAAGATATTCAAATATTTCAAAAGGACCTGAGCAGTGGCAACAAATAAAAACTAAAGAAAGTAGTATTTATGATTGGGATGATAATTCTACTTATGTAAAAAAACCACCTTTCTTTGAAAATCTCTCTCAAAATCCTGAGGGATTTAAACCTATAAAAGATGCAAGACCTTTATTAATATTAGGAGATAGCGTAACAACAGATCATATTTCTCCTGCTGGAACAATCCAAAAAGAAAGTCCCACTGGAGAATATTTTATGAAACATCAAATACTTCCAAAGGATTATAATTCGTATGGTTCTAGAAGAGGCAATCACGAAGTAATGATGAGGGGTACCTTTGCCAATATTAGAATAAGAAATGAAGTAGCACCAGGCACAGAAGGAGGTCTTACAAAATTATTTCCTGAAAATAAAATTATGCCTATCTTTGATGCTGTAGTTGAGTATAAAAAAAGAGGAACTGATCTTGTAGTTATTGGTGGAAAAGAGTATGGAACAGGATCATCACGGGATTGGGCAGCTAAAGGAACTAAATTGTTGGGAATAAAAGCTGTAATAGCAGAAAGCTTTGAAAGAATACACAGATCGAATTTAATTGGTATGGGAGTTTTACCATTACAATTTATTAACGGAATAAATAGAAAAAATCTTAATTTAGATGGATCTGAATTATTTACAGTAACAAAATTGGAAAATGGAATAAAACCATCTGACGAGGTGGAGGTTGAAATTAAATATAATGATGGGGAAATTAAAAAAATTAGAGTATTGTCAAGAATAGACACTAAGAATGAGTTAGAGTATTATAAAAATGGTGGAATTTTACAATACGTATTAAGGAATATGATTTAAATGAATGAAGAACCTCAAACAATTGTAAGCGAAGAAAAAAGTAGAGATTTAAGGAGTTTTTTTTCAAATAATAAAAAATCCCTTATAATATTTACATCCATAATTTTAATAACTTTGTTTACATATTTTTTTTATTCTGATTATAAAAAAAATCTAAAATTCGAAATTTCTGAAAAGTATAATTCTGCTTTAATTTCTTATGACAAAGAAAATCCAAGTCAGTCAGTATTAGAAATGAAAGATATAATTAATAGCAAAGACTCCACTTATTCACCTTTAGCCTTGTATTTTTTATTGGATAATAATTTATTAAAAAGTAAAGAGGAAATTAATCAATATTTCAACATAATAATTAATGAAATAAAACTAGATAAAGAAATAAAAAATCTGATAATTTATAAAAAAGGCTTATATAATTCAAATAGTGCAACTGAAGAAGAATTGTTAAATATTCTAAATCCTTTAATTAATAGTGAAAGTATTTGGAAGTCTCATTCTTTGTATTTAATGGCTGAGTATTTTTTTTCTAAGAACGAAAAGCAAAAATCAAAGGAATTTTTTGAAAAGATACTAGAAATGGAAGAATCTAATCCACAGATTAAAATTGAAGCACAAAAAAGACTTCGAAGAGACCTAGGTGTATAAGTATTTTTCAATAATTACTGTTTTTCTTTTATTAAGCCATTGTTCTTTAGATACTAAAACTGGCCTCTGGACACAATCTAAAATAGTTGAGAGTGAAAAAGAGGTTCTAGAGGAAATATTTAAATCAGATGCAGTTTTAGAAAAAGAATTTAATTCAAATTTAAAAATAAAAATAAAGAGTCCTTTTATTAAAAATTCATTTGTAAATAATTTGACTAATAATCATGGTTATTTAAATTTTGAAAGTAATTTTAAAGAAATCTCTAATTTTAAGTTCAAAAAAATTAAAAATTTTGATTACATAAACCCAGATCTATTAATTGGAAATGACAATTCAATTGTTTTTTTTGATGAGAAAGGTGCAATTTTAAAGTTTGATCAAAATTCCAAATTAATTTGGAAAAAAAATCATTATAATAAAAAAGAAGTAAAACAAAAACCTGCAATATACTTTGCATCAAGTAATAATATTATTATTGCAGCAGATAGTATTGCCAATCTTTATGCAATGAATTACTCGAATGGAGATTTATTGTGGAAAAACTTTAATTCAGCATCCTTCAACTCTGAAATTAAAATATTTAAAGATAAATTTTTTGTTATAGATTTTGAAAACGTAATTAGATGCATATCAATTAATGATGGACAAGAGGTCTGGAGATTTGGTACAGAAAAATCATATATTAAATCTCAAAGAAAACTCTCATTAATAATACATGATGGGCTAGTTATTTTTATTGATACTTTTGGTGATATAAATGCTTTAGACATTAATTCTGGAAATTTGATTTGGCAGTCACAAACTATAAATCAAGATATATTTGAAAGTGCATTTTTATTAAAAAGTTCGAGATTAGTATCTGATAAAGAAACATTATTTATTTCAAATAATCAAAATAAATTTTTTGCCATAGATATGAGAAATGGATTCATAAAATGGGAACAAACAATTAATTCTTATCTTGAGCCAATAGTAATAGAAAATATTATTTTGACTATTTCACAAGAAGGTTATTTTTTTATAATAGATAAAACAAATGGAAATATACTTAGATCAACTAATATTTTAGAATCTATTAACAATAAAAAAATATATCCCACTGGTTTTATAGCAGCTAAAAATTATCTTTATGTAACTTTAAGTAATGGCAAACTATTAAAAGTAAATATCGAAGATGGAAAAACTAAAGAAATAATTAAAGTGGCTAGTGATAAAATATCTAGGCCGTATATTCTTAATAAAAAAATGTATATATTAAAAAATAATGCAATTGTAAAAATAGAATAATGTTGCTTAAATTTTTGGAAAAAATTGGAAGAAAAAAAATAGTTTTAGATAGAGGTCCGTCCCACCCAAAATTCAATGAAGCAAAACCATGGATGAATAGATATTATGTTTTGTTTAGAAATAGGCCTAAATGGTTCCCCTTTAATATTTTAATTCACGAAATGTTAGATGATGATCATGGTGATGGTGTGCATAACCATTTATGTCCTTTCATGACAATTATATTGAAAGGTGGCTACTATGAAACTCTAAAAGATGGAAAATATTGGAGACCACCTGGTTATATAGGATTTAGGTCGGCGAATACATTTCATAGAGTCGATTTAAAACCAGGCACTAGACCAATGACAATTTTTTTTTCTGGACCTTTTGGATTAAGAAATGGACCAAGATCAGAATATGGAATAGATTTCAAAACTAAAATAAAATAACTTATCTATAAGGATTATAAGCCCATTGTAGAATTGCCTGTCTCTGCCTTTTCCTGCAATCTAAATTTCCCTTTTCACAATTTTTTTCAATTGCAATGACATGTCTTTTAAAGTTTTTCCATCTTTTTATTTGAGTTACATCAACATTAGGCAAACGTCTTCCCATTGTATATCTACAATACCATTGAAACCAACCCAGTGGATCTTCTTTAAATATCCATCCTTTTTCTATCCAATGTTCTCTGGAAAGTCCTGCTCTTATTTTAAATCTATTTAAACTTACATCAAAATTTTTACTTATTTTAGCATTTGTAAACCAATTTTTTGGATATTCTTTAATATTATTTCCAAAATAAGATCCACCAAAAACACCCAACTCTAGCATTCTTTTTGGAGTTAATTCTGGTTTAAATATTTTATATAAATTCTCTTCTTCTAATTTTTTCATAAATTTAAATTAATTGTTTAAGACCTTTATCTAATAATTTTTTGTAAAGGTTTTCATCTGCATCACCTTCACAACCCATTAAAAGAACATTTGATTTTTCGTTTAACTCTAATTTATTTTTAATATATTTGTTCTCAGAAGCCGCTATTAAACTAATTATGCCAGGGGTCGCACATTCACCTGCAGTGATTTTTTCTTTGCTAAAATATTTTTTTTCAAGCATTGCAATTGTTTGAGCTATATTTTCATCTTTTATACTTATACAGTTATTTACTGAATACTTTAATATTCTCCAAGGAACTAATGAAACTTCTCCACATGACATACCACCCATAATACTCTCTTTTTTGATATCAACTTTTTTCATTTGGCCCGCTTCCACACTTTGTAAAACACAATCAGCTGTTTCGGGCTCGATAATTATAATTTTTGGAATTCTTTTAAAATATTTAGCAATACCCGCAATTGCACCTGATGCCATTCCACCCACACCTGCTTGTAAAAAAACATGAGTTATATATTGGTCTGTTTGATTTGAAATTTCTTTTATCATGACAGAATATCCTGCCATCGTTAGTTTCGGAACTTCTTCATATCCTTCCCATGCAACATCTTGAATTATTTCCCAACCATTAATTTTTGATTGTTTGATACATTCTTTAAGTGACGCCTCATAATTACCTTCCACTCTTATAACGTCAGCGCCAAGATTTTTCATTACATCAGCCCGTGCTTCACTTACAAATTCACTAATAAATATTTTACAATTTAATCCAAGTCTCTGTGCTCCCCAAGATACCGATCTACCATGATTACCTGCTGTGGCAGTTGCAACAGTGATAGATTTATTTCCTTTTGTAATTTTTTGTACAGCGTACGCACCCCCTAAAGCCTTAAATGATTTTAGATGAAATCTTTTTGATTCATCCTTGTAAAAAATATTTTTAAAGTTTAATTTTTTTGATAGTTTATTTAATTTTACTAGTGGTGTTACGTCATAATTCTGCCAACTAGATATAGTGTTGTAGGCATCTGCAACATTTTCTTCACCACATACATCAAGAATTTTATCTCTTTTAAAATTATAATTTTTGTTATCAATAAATTTAGAAAATTTCCATCCAAATACTTCAGTATTACTCATTTATTATTAGCAATCTAAAGTATTTTTTCTTTCCCAGGAAGTTATTGGAGATCTTTTATCAAATCTTTCTTCCTCGTCAAAAGAATCTAATTCTTTTTTCTTTAGTTTAATGTAACTTGAAATTACTTTTTCACCAAATGCCTCATTTAAAATTTTACTATTTCCTAAATTTTCTAAAGATTCTTCTAGTTCATTTGGAAGCCTTTCTAAGTTTGGATAATTTTTATGATCTGTATACATATTACAAAATAAAGGTTCTCCTGGATCAGTTTTATTATTTATTCCATCTAGACCCGCAGCCATGACTCCTGCTTGTAGTAAATATGGATTTGATGATCCATCCATCAATCTAAGTTCAAACCTTCCTGGATCTGGAACTCTAATCATATGAGTTCTGTTATTTCCAGTATAAGAAATACTACTAGGGGACCACGTTGCACCAGATTTTGTTGGTGGTGCATTTATTCTTCTATAACTGTTAATCGTTGGGTTAAAGAAAGCAGCTAAGGAGGTTGCACTTTTTATAATTCCACCTAAAAAATTATACGCCAACTTGCTTAAACCTAATTTATCTCCTGTTTCTAAAAATTTGTTTGACTTTCCATCCCATAAAGAAATATGAGCATGACAACCATTTCCTGTTAAATTTTCAAAGGGTTTAGGCATAAAAGTTGCTCTAAGTCCATGTTTTTCAGCTATTGATTTAACCATAAATTTAAAGAATGTATGTCTATCAGCAGTGATTAGACTATCTGAATAATCCCAATTCATTTCAAATTGTCCGTTAGCATCTTCATGATCATTTTGGTAAGGGTTCCATCCAAGTTCAATCATACAATCACAAATTTCTTTAATTAATTCATATCTTCTCATCAATGCAGATTGGTCGTAACATGGTTTTGATTGAATATCTCTTGGATCAGAAATAGTTTCACCACCCTCACTTATTAAAAAATATTCACACTCAACACCTGACTTCATTTTTAAATTTCTTTTAGATAACTTTTCTATTTGCTTTTTAAGCATCACTCTTGGAGATGCCTCAACTGGTTTTCCGTCCATCCATAAGTCAGATGCTAGCCAGCCAACTTCTCTGTTCCAAGGTAAAACTATTAGACTATCAGGATCAGGAATTGCAAACATATCAGAGTCTGCCGGTGTCATATCCAACCAAGTTGCAAATCCAGCAAATCCTGCACCATTTTTTTGCATCTCACCTATTGCTCTAGCTGGTACAAGTTTTGATCTCAATACTCCAAATAAATCAACAAAACTAATAAGAAAATATTTTATTTTTTTTTGTTTAGCAATTTTTGAGAGATTTTTTGTCATTCCAAATGATACTTTCTAATTAGCAGACAGGCAATAATTATTTATTGTTTAATCCTGGTATCCAGTTTGTGCCTGCAAGAGGTACTCTCGCCATAGCTGCAGATTCAACTGTTAAAGCCACAAGATCCTCTGGTTCTAAGTTACGTAAATCATTTTTACCACATGCTCTAGCAATCGTTTGTGCCTCCAAAGTCATAACATTTAAATAGTTTTTGAGTTTTCTTCCTGCTTTAACTGGATCTAATCTTTTCATAAGTTCTTTGTCTTGAGTTGAAATACCAGCAGGATCCTGTCCTTCATGCCAATCATCAAATGCTCCAGCAGTAGTACCTAATTCGTTATACTCTTTTTCCCATTTTGGATCATTATCTCCAATAGCTATCATTGCAGCCGAACCAATTGAAACTGCGTCTGCACCCAATGCTAAAGATTTTGCAACATCTGCACCATTTCTAATTCCCCCAGATAAAATAAGCTGAACTTTTCTATGCATATTTAAATCTTGTAGTGCATCAACAGCAGGCCTTATACATGCTAGAGTAGGTTGACCAACATTTTCTATAAATACCTCTTGAGTAGCAGCAGTCCCACCTTGCATACCATCGAGAACCACTACATCTGCTCCAGCTTTTACAGCTAATGCGGTATCGTAATAGGGTCTTGCGCCAGCAATTTTTATAAATATTGGAACCTGCCAATTTGTTATTTCTCTAAGTTCTAGAATTTTAATTTTTAAGTCATCCGGTCCTGTCCAATCTGGATGTCTACAAGCAGATCTTTGATCAACACCTTTTGGCAAAGTTCTCATCTCTGCAACCCGATCATTTATCTTTTGACCCATTAACATTCCACCTCCACCAGGTTTAGCACCTTGCCCAATTACAACTTCAATAGCATCAGCTTTTCTCAAATCATTTGGGTTCATTCCATATCTTGAGGGTAAAAGCTGGTAAACCAAAGTTTTTGACTGTCCTCTTTCTTCTGGTGTCATTCCTCCATCGCCAGTAGTTGTTGAAGTTCCAGCAGCGCTCGCACCTCTTCCAAGAGCTTCTTTAGCTGGCCCAGATAGTGCACCAAAACTCATACCAGCGATTGTTATAGGAATATCTAATTCTAATGGTTTTTTTGCATATCTTGTTCCTAAAGTTACTTTAGTGTTACAATTTTCTCTATAACCTTCTAATGGATATCTAGACATAGATGCACCTAAAAAAAGCAAATCGTCAAAATGTGGAAGTTTCCTCTTTGAACCACCTCCACGTATATCATAAATACCAGTTTCGGCAGCTCTCCTTATTTCAGATGTAGTGTAATCATCAAAAGTCCAGGACTTTCTCGGCTTTGTTTTATTCTTGCTCATAGTCAGTTACTTTATGCATTATCAACCCTAAAGTTATATAATTTTCTGGCTGAACCAAATCTTTTAAATTGGCTAGGTTGTAAATTTTTAATTCCACACTTATTCAATAAATCTTTAATTTTATTCAAATGTTTTGTTTCCATTTGCTTTTCAACACAATCAGCACCAAGTGATTTGACTTTCCCTTTAACATATATTTCTGTTTCATAAAGACTATCCCCGAGAGCCTCACCTGCATTACCACATACCAAAATTGTTCCCGCTTGAGACATAAAGCCAGACATGTGACCTACAGATCCTTTTACAACAATATCTAAACCTTTCATAGAAATTCCACATCTCGAACTCGCATCACCATCAATCAATAATAAACCTCCGTGCCCAGTAGCGCCAGCAGACTGTGATGCGTTGCCTTTTACATGGACGAAACCAGACATCATATTTTCTGCTACACCAGTCCCAACGTTGCCGTTAATCGTTATCTTAGCATTTTGATTCATACCAGCGCAGTAGTAACCCACATGTCCTTCGATATTAACATTTATATCATCTTGTAATCCAGCACATATTGCATGATTTCCCTCTGGATTTAAAATTTTATAATTTTTATAATTTTTTTTTTTATCTATATTTTGAAGTTCACTATTAACCTTTCTTAGATTTATCTTTTTTAAATCAAAAATCATGATCTGCCCCAAGAATAAACTATACCAGGCTCTGGCTCAAAAATTTTTGCTGAACTTACTTTAGGTAAATGAGCCATAGCTTGAAATTCAGATGCTATAGCTACATAATCTTTAGTCTCAGCAATAACTGCAGGCTTACATGCAATTTCATCTCTTACTATTGCAAAGCCTTTTCGAGTACCTGTTATGAAAGTATAAAAACCATCTAAATCACTTAATCCTTTTTTTAATGTATCTTTTAAATCAATTTTGTTTGATAAACTTTTTGAAATGTAACCTGCCGCAACCTCAGTATCGTTTTCTGATTTGAAATCAATACCATCTTTCTTTAAAATTCTTCTTAAATTATTATGATTTGAAAGTGATCCATTATGAACTAAGCACTCATCCTCCCCAGTTGAGTAGGGGTGAGAGCCATCTGTGGTAATAGCACTTTCAGTTGCCATTCTTGTATGACCAATAGCATGAGTTCCAGATAATGAATTCAATTTAAATCTCTTCACAACCTCGCTAGGGTTACCTACTTGTTTAAAAATTTCAATAGCTTTACCATATCCTACTAAAGTAACATCTTTATACTTTCTTAAAAATTCTTTAAAATTTTTTGGTTTTATTTTTGTTGATACGACCGCATGATCTGAATATTTTTTAATCTTAGAGTTCTTAAATTTTCTGTTTATATCTTTTTTCAAATTTTCAAAATTCAGACTTCCAAAACAAATTGAGTACTTATAACACGTTGAATTTTCCTCATTATAAATTGCAAAGCCCGCACTATCAGGTCCTCTAGATGACATGTTATCGATCATCTTGGACATGTATAAACCAAGTTTATTTTTTAGTTTTTTATTCTTTAGATATATTCCAACAATACCACACATAATTTTTCTTAATTAATTAAAAAAAGAAACAATTTTGTCTTTATAGTAAAGCAGGTTAACTATTACAATAATCAGAATTGCGACAATAACTCCATATTTAGCTTTTGGCCAAGCTAATCTAGCCATCTTGCTTGGCATTTTATTCTCTTGATTATTTTTATTATTGTCTTCCATATAAAATGAGGGCGCAATGGATGCGCCCCCAATACGTATCACTCTTTACCAGTCTGGAGTATTACTCTTCCAATCATCTTTACCTGGTCTTCTTCTTGCGATCTCGTTCATTTTGCCTGTTTCTTGCATGTTTGAAATCACATGCCAGCCAATCCATAGAACCACACCGATGATAACAAGAATACCTTCCGACCCAACACCCGGGTACACAGCTCCTTGTACTTCAGCGGCACTTAAGTGATCTATCCAGTTAGATACTGTAGCCATAGTTTACTCCTTTACCTTGAAGATGATGCAACAGCTTTTTCATCACTACTCGCATCTTCCATTATTTTATAGTCTAAACCAGCTAATTCTACTTCCCTTGGAATTCTTAATTTACCCATTCCATGAAGTACTTTAGATATAATATAGCCAGGTAAAAACCCTAGAACGAAGAACATAATTATTGCTCCAATAAACATTCCCAATGGATTTATTGCAGCATAAGTCGAACCATCCCACATAGCTCCAACACTGTAACCAGATGATGGATAACCATTTAGAACAAAACCACATATAACCAGTCCCGCGAATCCAGCATAACCGTGAACAGCAACTGCTCCAACAGCATCATCGATTTTGAACTTTCGCTCAACCCAATAATGTAGTTTGTAAGCAATCCATACACCAACCATAGCAATGATCATCGATTGTATTGGATGATATAAGTCATTACCTGCTGACGCACAAATTATTCCTGCTAATCCACTTGAATATGTCCAGAAAGGATCACCTTTTGATATAACATATCCAGCCAACAATCCTCCCGATAGTGACATCAAGAAGTTAAATGTAATACCACTTAAAGTAGTTGGTGTTACATAAATGTTTGTAGCTGTCCAAAATGTTACTCCTTCCATTCCATATTCAGGTCCTAAATCATAGATTGGAATATTACACGCAGCATAGAAGCCCCAGAAACCAGTATAAATTAAAAATAATCCAACTGTTACTAACCAAGGATTTCTTGGTCCTATATTTCTAGGTTCGCCACTAGATGAGAATTTTCCTATCCTTGGCCCTAGTACAACTAGAATTCCAAGAGCAAATCCTCCTGCTATTGCGTGAATTACTCCCGATGCATACGCATCGTGGTAACCTAATAATTTTAACATCCAACCGTCGAAATGCCATCCCCATGCAGCGTCAATTACCCAAAAACATGAGCCAATTGCTATTGCTAAAATTCCAAATGCGAATGTTGTAATTCTTTCAATTACAGCACCTGAAACGATTGAAGCTGCTGTCCATGAAAATAATAGAAATGCTGCCCAGAACACACCACTGATGTGGTCGTTTAGGTTTATTGCCATTAAATCACTTGTAGCAGTATACCAAGTTGCACTAAATGCGGACTCGTCCGTAATTAATGCTGCACTTTCGTTCATAATAGAAGGTGCTAAACCCGGTCCTGTTGGAAACGCCCAATATATCCACCAACCAAAAAAGAACCATGTTATTGTAACCAATGGTATTAACATTGTATTCTTCATCAATGTATGTTGGTGATGTTTATATCTAGAGGCTCCAACCTCATACATACAGAAACCTACGTGAATTAGGAACATTAAAACTACCGTTACCCAATAGTAGAACTCCGTAAATATGGTCGTCAATGCACTAAGTTGATCAGTCATCGTGCTATCCTCCCTTTATTTACAAACAGTCAAGCAAAAGTATTTTCTAACAAGTCTACTTTGTGAACTTTAACTGTTTTCATTAAATTTATTTGATTGGAAAAGTAATAACAACACTTAAAAGCCTATATATAGTTGATAAATTTAAACTATAATCAACTAATACTAGAACAAATTTCCTTGATTCTAAAATTTTCTGTAAGCTTTTTTTAGATCGACTAAAGGATGATTGGGAGACATTTGAAATTTAACTAAAAGTTCTCTAGCTATCATATCTCTATCTTGTTGATTATTTGGTAATTTAATTTTGTTTGGAATTGTAACCCATCCATTAGCATTTCTATCGAATACTGCAGGTCTATCTTCCTCATAACCCATATGAACATCTTCTAACCAGTTTAGATCATCCCATCCCATTGCTTCTATGTATTTTTTTAAAAAAGGAGTTATTCGACTATAATCAGGAAGAAGATTGACATCATAACGATAACCAATTGTTTGGCCAATCATTTTTTCTCTTGCAGTTTCTTTTTTCTTACCTAGTTGGCCCTTTATTTCTTTTTCCTTTTTCTTTTTTTTATTTTTTTTCTTAGCCATCAATTACCTATCATCTATATTTTATGAAAGTCATCAACTCCAACTGTATGATTTGTTCCAGATAACGGCACTTTTGCTAATGCAGAAGCTTCCATTGTCAAAGCAGCCATATCTTCTGGTTCCAAGGAATGTATATTGGTTTTACCACAAGCTCTTGCAAGTAGTTGCGCCTCTAAAGTCATTGCGTGTAAATAATTATAAACTCTTAATGCAGCTTCATCAGGATTTAATCTTTTTCTTAACTTAGGATCCTGTGTTGCGACACCAACAGGACATCTTCCTGTATGACAGTGATAACAATGACCAGCTGGAACTCCCATCTCTTTTTCAAAATCTGATTCTGGTATTTCTTTGTTGCAATTCAAAGCCACCATTGCACCAGTTCCTATTGCTATCGCGTCTGCTCCTAAAGCTAACGCTTTAGCCATATCTGCTCCATCTCTTACACCGCCAGCATAAATTAAAGTTACTTTTCCAGTTTTGCCAACATCATCAATTGCTCTTCTTGCCTCTCTAATTGCTGCTATACCTGGGATACCTGTGTTTGCAGCTGCTATGTGCGGACCGGCTCCTGTTGAACCTTCCATACCATCTAAATATATTGAGTCAGGGTCACATTTTGCAGCCATTCGAACATCATCATAAACTTTTGCAGCACCGAGTTTCAATTGTATTGGTACTTTATTTTTTGTTAATTCTCTAAGTTCTTGAACTTTTAATGCTAGATCGTCAGGTCCTAACCAGTCAGGGTGTCTAGCAGGTGATCTTTGGTCAATACCAGCAGGTAATGATCTCATTTCTGCAACCTGATCAGTTACTTTCTGACCCATAAGGTGACCTCCCATTCCAACTTTTTGACCTTGACCGATAAATACCTCTATTCCATCAGCAAGTTGAGCATGATGCGGATTAAATCCGTATCTTGATTGAATACATTGATAGTACCATTTTTCAGAATATCTTCTTTCATCTGGTATCATTCCACCTTCACCAGAACATGTTGCGCTACCTGCCATCGTTGCTCCTCTTGCTAGCGCTGTTTTTGCTTCATAAGATAATGCTCCAAAACTCATACCTGTAATATAAACTGGAATATCTAACTCAATTGGATTTTCACATCTTGGACCTATAACAGTTTTGGTTTCGCATTTTTCTCTGTAACCTTCAATAACAAATCTTGTTAACGTACCTGGTAAAAAAACTAAGTCATCGAATGTAGGAATTTTTTTCATTAAAGCCATTCCTCTCATTCTGTATCTTCCTAACTGAGCTTTTATATGAATATCATCAATAACCTCAGGTGTAAAAATTGCGTTGTAACCTAATAAACTTTTGTTTCTTTTAGAAAATTCAGTTTTTCCATTTGAATGGCCGTTACCATTACCATTACCATTACCATTTTTCTTTTTTCTTGCCATTTTATTATATAGCTCCTTTTTTCTCTGTTGGTTCTAATGCATCGTAGTTCCAAAGTTTTTTTCCTGCAACTACTTTTGTCATCTTACTAAAATCAAAATTTTCACCAATTTCGGCCACTCTAAGTTTTCTCTTTAGCCAATCTATATCACTTTTTGTCATAGGTGACTCGACCGCATCACTTCCAAATGAACCTATTTTACCTCCAACATATATCGTTCCATCATACATGGAATCTCCTAGGTTTATTCCTACATCACCCAATATAATTATCCGCCCTCTCTGCATCATAAAACCTGTAAAAGCGCCAGCGTCTCCACCTATTATTATAGTTCCACCTTTTTGGTCGATACCTGTTCTTGCTCCTACACTACCTTTGCAAATTAAATCACCCCCTCTTATTGCGGCTCCAAAGCATGATCCAGCATTCTTTTCAATTACTACTTTTCCAGCCATCATATTTTCAGCGCAAGACCATCCAACTCTTCCATTGATTCTTACAGTAGGACCATCAATGGACCCAACACCAAAATAGCCTAAACTACCTTCAAATATTAAATTTAATTTATTTAAAATACCTACCCCTAAACTATGTTTTCCTTGTGGGTTTTTAATTACAATAGTTCCATATCCTTGACTCATTAGTTCATCAATTTTTCTGTTGGCGTCTTTACAATCCATTTCATGAACATCTAGATCTGTTCTTTTATTAAAGTCAACATCATATGTACCCCAATAAAAGAAGTTTTCAGCTTCATCGGGGTTAAAAAATTTTTGTTGTGTTTTACCAGTAAGAACTTCAGTATGAAGTCCCATTGATTGAGCTTTTGTTTTCTTTTCGTTAGTTTTTAAATTTGCCATACCTTTACCATTCCATCAAAAGGATCATATGTATCAATTTCTTGAGGCAATACTGATCTAATGGCAATCTCTTCAGATCCCATAGCAACGAGATCATCAGACTCATACAATACAAGAGGCTTTGCTGCCATTGTATCTTTTGCCATTCCAAGAGAGTCTTTAGTTGCAACAAAATATGTAAATACTCCGTCTAAACCAGTTAATGACTCTTTCATTCCCTCTTCTAAAGTAGCGCCACTTCTCATTTTTTCTGCTAAATAAACTGCAATTAATTCTGAGTCACATTCAGACATAAATCTCATACCTTTATTTTCAAGTCCTCTCCTGTTGTTCCAGTAATTCGTAAGTTGACCATTATGTACAACAGATACGTCACTAAAAGGATAGCCCCAAAAAGGATGCGCAGATTTTATATCAACACCAGACTCGGTTGCCATTCTCGCGTGACCAATAGCATGTGTACCCATTACTTTGTCTAAACTATACCTTTCACATACTGCTTTAGCATTACCCAAGTCTTTTATAACCTCAAGTGATTTTCCTAATGATAAAATCTCTACTCCCGGAACACTCTCAATCTTTTTTGAAAACTCCATGAGATCTTTATCATATTCGATTTCATATCTTAAAGAGTAAGGTAAAATTCTTTCTTCTTTTACAATTTTTGCGCCTAAATCTAAGAGATAACTATCAACTATTTTTTTTCTCTCATCATAAACTGAAACATCTTCTTTAATTGAGGAACTACCTTCAGCAACATTTTCCCCAACTTTAAAACGCATAATGAAGTTTTTGCCATCAGTCTTACCGTATAGTGCATATCCTGTAGAATCTTCACCTCTATGCTTCAGTGCTTGAAGCATACCTTGAAGCTCGCTACCAACATTTGAAATGTTTCCTCTATGAATTAGTCCCGCTATTCCGCACATAACTTTTTCCTTTTATCTTATTATGGTAAACAATCAAGATAAGTATCTAGGTCCCACTGTGTCGTAGCCCCTAAAAATCTTTCCCACTCATCATTCTTGTACCAATGAAATACTTTATACATTTCGTCAGGCATAGCTGATTTAATAACATCATCCTCAGCTAATCTGTCTAGAGCTTCACCGAGACTTAATGGAAGTTTTTTAACATCTTTACCTGCCTTCTGGGCTTCATAAATATTTCTAGATTCAGGAGCGGCTGGTTTCATTTTATTACTAATTCCTTCGTCGCAAGCTTTTAATAAAGCAGCACCTAACAAGTATGGATTGTGCATTGAATCCACAGATCTATATTCAAATCTTCCTGGCGCGGATACTCTTAAACCACAGGTTCTATTTTGATAACCCCAGTCAGCATAAACAGGAGCCCAAAAACCTTGATCCCATAGTCTTCTATAAGAATTAACAGTTGAAGAACCTAATGCAGTTAGAGCTGGTAGATGTTTCATTATACCTGCTATTGATTGCAATCCAATTTTTCCAGGTAACTGAGGATCTTTTGTATCTGGCATAAATGTATTTGTTCCACCAGAAACATAACTAAATACTTCATCTACTCCTGGCAGATTTTTATGACCAAGTTTATTTACTGATATTTTTCCACCCTTCCACAAAGACATGTTTGTGTGACATCCGCTTGCAGACACACCCATAAATGGTTTAGTCATGAAACATGCAATTAAGTTATTTTCTCTTGCAACTTGTGCACATATCTGTCTGTAAGTTGATAATCTATCAGCATTTCGTAATACATTATCAAAAGTCCAATTTAATTCTAATTGACCAGGTGCATCTTCATGGTCACCTTGTATCATATCTAATCCCATTGCATTTGCATATTCAATTACTTTCATGAACACAGGTCTTAAAGATTCAAATTGATCTATATGATAGCAAAATGGTTTAGAAAAACCCTTTCCTGTTGGTGTTCCATCCTGATTTCTAGTTAACCACATCATTTCTGGTTCAGTTCCAACTCTCAGTTCAAGACCATGCTTATCTTGAAACTCATCCATAAAAATTCTTAAATTTCCTCTACAGTCAGACGTTAAATGACCGCCTGGATTATTTCTTTCTTCTCTATTTCTGAAACAAGTACAAAATACTCTTCCTATTCTTTTATCCCAAGGGAGCTGAACAAATGTTTCTGGATCTGGTATCCCGACTAGCTCCATTGCTTCAGGACCGTATCCTATGTAATTGTTATGACGATCTAAGAATAAATTTGCAGTAGAACCATAAACTAATTGAAATCCTTTTTCAGCAGTTCTCTCCCAATGATCTGCTGGTATACCTTTACCGACTACTCTTCCAGTTACTGAAATAAATTGAAAATATATATATGTTATTCCTAACTCTTTAATTTTCTCTCTTACATTTTTTACTAATTTTGCTCTACCTGGTTGGTTAACGTGTTTTTCTAGATCTGTCATTTTCCCCCTTAACTTTTTAGATACAAAAAGTTAGCTGAAAAATATTTATCTGTCTACGAGATAAATCTAGCTCCACGGGAAAGGACTGTTCGAAGTAGGGTGAAGCTCACCTTTCGCGTATCGATTGAATCTAAATGGTTTCAACAGTTCACTTTCAGTACCTAAAATTTCTTGAGCCACTAACTGACCAACACCTATCATTTTATAACCATGATTTGCATCGGCAATCATATAAACGTTTTCACAAAACCTATCAAAAATTGGGAATGAGTCAGGAGTTAAACACCCAAGACCTCCTGACGGTCCTTTTCTATACAAATTTGATTTTCCTTCAAATCTTTTTTGACAATGAGCTAAAGCAGAAGACCACATTTCTGAAAATTCATCGGTAGTTTGAAATTCAGGTGACTCAATTCCATAAGGATCAACATTTACTTCGTCAAAATGTTTTTTAACGATGTACGGAGATGTTCCACCTTGAACACCTAATCCATCAATATCTGGTTTATAATAAATTCCCCAAAGTTTATCAGTTAAAAGTTTTCCACTTTTATCAGAATAAAGTGGAGCATCTGTATCTACGTGAATTACTGGAGGTTGTTTCCCATCATTAGTTTTTAAAAAATCAGCAGGAACACCTAAAACACCTTCTTGTAAGAACCAATAAGTCCACATGTCTGTTGTATGCAGTTTTCCATCTTTGCCTTTTATGTCTACAGTTTTTGGTAAGTCTAACATGTTCCAAAAATCTCTAGCCCATGGACCAGCACCAATAACTACTTGATCACAATCTATTGTTCCTTGATTTGTTATTACACCATTTACAGCATTGCTGTTACTTCCTCTTTTAAAACCTGTTACCGTAACACCTTTGTGAACATTGACCCCTCCATGATTTGCTTTTTTTTCTAATGCTTTGATAGAGTCTTTATTGAAAGCATACCCGCCTTTTTTTTCATGAAGAACAGATGTTATATTCTTCGCTTGCCAATCATCAAACATGTTTTGCATATATTTCATACAGTCTTTTTCACCTTCAATAAAAACTGACTCATAGCCAATATCTTTTTGTTGATTATAAATGCTAGCCACATCTGCATGCATAACTTCAGGTGAAATTTGCATATATCCTACTGGATTGTATTTAAAATTTTCTTTATCACTTTCCCAAACTTCTACTGAGTGAGCCATTAACTGTCTCATTGCTGGCTGGAAATAATTATTTCTTACTACCCCACATGCAATTCCACTTGCACCTGCGGCTGTATCTTTTTTTTCTAATACAACAATATCGTTTGGATTTTTATATTTTTCTGAAAGCTTCCAAGCAGTACTTAAACCGTGAATTCCTCCACCTATAATTACTACTTTAGCTTTTGTCGGTAATGACATAATGAAACATTATTATTTATGTCAAGAAAGAATATATTATTTTTTATATATAATTAATATAAGTGTTAAAGTTCAACTTTCGATTGTTGTTTTAAAAGCTCAAATTATTAAGGGTCTTAAGATATTCGTTAAACTCATTAATAAAGTCAGGAGTAGGAATTACGTACTTTTTTCTATTATCTTTGCCTTTTTTTTCTAAAAGAAAGAAATTTTTATCACAAGCCTCTTTGATCATAAGTGCGGATTTTGGTCTAGATGTTTTAAATAGCTTCGTTTTTAATTCCTCAACAGATAAGCTCTGTTCATATTTGTAAGCATGCATAACTATTAGCATCATATGATAATGGGAAGGGGATTTTCTAAAAAAATAATTACTTGACGTATGAGATAGTCTCATTTGATCTTCCCAGAATTCTAATAGATCCTTCTTTGTTAATTTAGGCATTAATTTAAGACCTTACTTTAGTTTTGTCTGGATCGTAGAAAGGAAATCTAACTATTTTTGCCGAAATTCTTTTTTGATGTCCATCAATTTTACCTACTTCCACGTCTGTTCCTATTTCTGCATACTGAGGATCAATTCTACATAGCGCTATATTTTTATTTAAAATTGTTGAAAAACATGCGCTCGTAATTATTCCGATTTGAGCTCTACCTACATGAACACAATCACCATGTGCAGCAGGTTCTTTTGCAATAAGCTCAAGACCGACTAATTTTTTTTGTGGATTGGCTTTTCTTTCTACTAAAACTTTTTTCCCAATAAAATCATCTTCCTTTGTCTTCAATGGGATAGCAAAACCTATTCCTGCTTCAAAAGGATCTTGTTGTCCATCAAATTCATTTCCAAATAAAATTAAACCAGCTTCTATTCTTAGTTTATCAAGTGCAGCAAAGCCAGCCGGAATTAATCCATCGTTTTTTCCAGCATCCATTAATTTATCCCAAACCTTAGGAGCATCTTTAGGATGGCACCAAACTTCATATCCTAGTTCTCCGGTATAGCCTGTTCTTGATATTACTAAAGGGATTCCATTTAAATCATCCATTCGACATATTGTAAATCTAAACCATTGGAGCTCATCTATAGTTGGCTGTGTTGGGGGAGTAAATATTATTTTATTTAATATTTTTCTGCTATTAGGACCTTGAATTGAAACATTGCTTATTTGATCTGTAGAATTTTTAATTATTACTTTATAATTTTTTTTCTTTGCAACCTCTTTAAGCCATTCTCCACCATACTCATCGCCACAAATCCATCTGTATCCAGTATCACTAAGTTTTAATAAAGTTCCGTCATCAAACATCATTCCATTTTCGTAGCACATTGCAGAGTAAACAACCTGTCCTATTGAAAGTTTTTTTATATTTCTTGTTAAAGTATAGTTCATTAGTTCCTCAGCATCGGGACCTAAGATTTCAAATTTTCTTAATGCCGAAAGATCAATTAAAACTGCTTTTTCTCTACAAGCATTATATTCATTAACCAAACCACTTTTCGTATAATCATTTGGTAACCAAAAACCTCTTGCGTCTACAAAATTTCTAGTAAGTTTTGATGTTCTCTCATAGAAACCTGAATGTTTGGTAAGTTTTTTTTCTGAGTCAGTTTTCATTCTAAAAGCAAAAGATTTTTTAAATTCTTTTTTTCCATCATATGTTCTAACAAAAATATCTGTAGGATTCCATGAATTACACGCATCAATATCACTCGGACATGCCGAAGTTCCAACCGTTATATCTTTTAAAGCTCTAAACAAAACATAATCACCAGGTCTCGCAAAAGATTCATCAGATAGCACCGAGTTTAATCCACCTGCTGAAGTATTAAAAAATAAGTTTATTGCGTGCCAACCTTTTTTTCTTTGAACCCCATATTGCTCCATTGCATTACTTAAATTATCAGAGCAATTTGCATGTCCAAAATAACCCGCATCTTCATAATATTTTGAGGTACACGCCAAAT
>CACOPK010000008.1 GCA_902629075.1 uncultured Pelagibacteraceae bacterium
TTATTTTTATTTACTTTTTGTTTGGAAATTTCTCCATAGTAAAAATTACACGCTCGTGTGTAATATTTTATCATTTTGTTAATGAACTATTTTTGGTTTTAATCCGATTGAACCAAGAGCAGAATCCTTATTTTCATCATCATTCTCGAGATCTTCTTTATTTTCTGGATATTTATTCTTAATGATAATATCTTCTATCTCTTCTCCTGTTAAAGTTTCATATGTTAACAATGCTTTTGCTATTTTGTGTAAATCATCAATTTTATCTGTTAAAATTTGTTTTGCATGATTATATCCCTCATCCACCAGTTTTCTTATCTCTTTATCACTCACTTGGATTTCCAGTAATGTTAGGTATATCAAAAAAAAGATTTATTAAAGACATAGTTGGGAAGAATGATTCAATCGAAAGAATTGGAGGAACAATTTCATCAAGCATTCATGCAGCTTTAAATGGAGTGCAAATTCTAAGGGTTCATGATGTAAATGAAGTTAAACAGGCGATGAAAGTTTTTAACAGACTTATTTTCAATATATGAGCAAAAGATACTTTGGCACAGATGGTATTAGAGGAACGGTAAACCAAAATAAAATTAATGGTGATATGTTTTTTAAGTTTGGTCTCGCCGCAGGGACATATTTTAGAAACCTGAAGAAAAAAAAACAGACAGCAATTATTGCAAAAGACACAAGATTATCTGGCTATACTTTAGAACCAGCTCTCGTATCTGGACTAACATCTGCAGGTATGCATGTTTTCACACTTGGACCTTTACCCACGAACGGTTTAGCAATGTTAACCAAAAAAATGAATGCAAATTTAGGAATTATGATAACAGCGTCACACAACCCATTTTATGATAACGGTCTAAAATTATTTGGTCCTGATGGCTTAAAACTTTCAGACAAAATAGAAAAAAGGATAGAAAAACTTATAGATACAAAAATTTCAAAAAATTTAACAAAACCTAGTGTATTGGGTAGAGTAAAAAGATTAGAGGATGCTAATGATAATTATATAAATATATTAAAGAGTAATTTTCCAAATAATTTTTCATTAAAGGGACTCAATATAGCTATAGATTGCGCCAATGGAGCAGGTTATAAATCTGGACCTAAAATACTTAAAAAATTAGGAGCAAAAGTTTATAATATAGGAACTTCACCAAACGGTTTAAATATAAATTTAAACTGTGGATCAACTTTTCCAAATCGTATTAAATCTTTTTCAAATAAAAAGAAAGTTGACTTGGGAATCTCTTTAGATGGAGATGCTGACAGAATTATAATTTGTGATGAAAAAGGGAAAATTGTTGATGGTGACCAAATTATTGCAATGATTGCGCTAAGATGGAAAAAGAAAAAGATATTAAAAGGTGGAGTTGTAGGAACGTTAATGTCAAATTATGGACTTGAAAAACTATTTAAAAAAAAAAAAATCAAATTTATTAGGGCTAAAGTTGGCGACAGGTACGTTAAAGAATCAATGAAAAAAAATAAATGTAATTTAGGTGGAGAACAGTCAGGCCATATCATTCTTGGAAATTTTGCAACCACTGGAGATGGATTGCTTGTTGCATTAGAAGTGCTTTATTCAATGAGAAAAGGAAAGAAAGCTAGTGAATTGTTTAATAACTTTCAAAAAATACCACAAAAATTGGTTAATGTTTTTGTGAAAGATAAATCTATTATAAACTCAAAAAAGTGCAAAAAATCAATTTCAAATGCAAAACACCTTTTAGAAAATAAAGGAAGAATTTTAGTAAGAGCCTCTGGTACAGAGCCTAAAATAAGAATAATGTGTGAAACAAATAATAATAAATTAATGATTAAGTGTATTAATCTCGTTAAACGATCAATAAATTAAATTGAAAATAAAATCTAAAGTATTGATTATTGCCGGTTCAGACTCTTCAGGAGGAGCGGGAATTCAAGCAGATATAAAAACTGTAAGTTCTCTAGGTTCTTATGCTATGACTGCAATTACAGCAATAACTTCACAAAATACAAATGGTGTTCACTCAATTTTTAACGTATCTCCAGCTGAAATTTCTAAACAAATTGAATTTACATCAAAAGATATTAAGCCTGATGTTGTCAAAGTTGGAATGTTAAGTAATACAAATGTTATTAAGACAGTTATAAAATCACTATCAAAAATTAAAGTTAAAAAAATAATTTTAGATCCTGTAATGGTTGCTAAAGGTGGAACGAGACTCATTGATAAAAAATCTGTAAAGATTTTGAGAGAAAAGTTCATTAAAAAAGTAACATTGATAACGCCTAATATTCCCGAGGCCGAGATTTTAACAAATCAAAAAATAACTTCAAAAGAAGATATGATAAATGCAGGAAAAAAATTACTTAAATTTGGTGCAAAAAATGTTCTTATAAAAGGAGGCCATTTAAAATCTAAAGTGGTATACGATATACTCTTAGAAAAAAATAAAATTTACATATTTAAAAATGAAAAAATAAAATCAAAATATACTCATGGAACAGGATGTACGTTATCCTCAGCAATTGCCACATATTATTCATGTGGAAAATCGCTAAAGAGATCTTGTGAAATTGGAATTAAATATGTAAACCAAGCTATTAACAATGCCCCAAAATTTGGAAAAGGACATGGACCAATAAACCATCTTAACTCAATTGAAATAAAGAAAAAATTTAGATGAAAAATGTAGTAGTTGTAGGATCGCAGTGGGGTGATGAAGGAAAGGGAAAAATAGTAGATTGGCTTTCCAGCGAAGCTGACGTAGTCATTAGATTTCAGGGAGGCCATAATGCCGGACATACTTTAGTAATAGACGGCAAAATATATAAATTAAGACTTTTGCCTTCAGGCATAGTTAGAAAAAATAAAATTTCAATTATTGGCAATGGTGTAGTGGTTGATCCATGGGCTTTAATAGATGAAATTGAAGAAATAAAAAAAAAAGGAGTGGAAATATCTGAACAAAATTTATTTTTATCAGAATCCGCAACATTAATATTGCCAATACATAGCGAGCTTGATGCACTTAGAGAAGATAACGCAAAAAATCCAAAAATAGGAACAACTAGAAGAGGTATTGGACCAGCATACGAGGATAAAGTGGGCAGGAGATCAATCAGAGTTATAGATTTATTGTCAGAGAAAAATCTAGATTCCAGATTAAAAATTCTTCTTGATCATCATAACTCTCTTAGAAAAGGAATGGGCAAGGACAAATACGATAAGAACAAACTTAAAGAGGATCTTTTGAAGATTGCTCCAAAGATATTAAAATATAGTAAACCAATATGGAAAAAAATTGAAGAATTTAAAAAATCAAACAAAAAAATTTTGTTTGAAGGTGCACAAGGAATTTTACTTGATGTAGATCATGGAACCTACCCTTTTGTAACTTCGTCTAACACCGTTGCTTCATCGGCAGCAACTGGAACTGGATGTGGAGTGGATACAATAAATTATATATTGGGAATTACTAAAGCATACACAACAAGAGTTGGAGAAGGTCCTTTTCCAACAGAACTCAAAAATCAAATTGGAGAAGAACTTGGGCAAAGAGGAAAAGAATTTGGAACAGTAACAAGCAGAAAAAGAAGGTGCGGTTGGTTTGATGGTGTTCTTGTAAAACAAACAATAAAAACCTCAGGAATTAATGGGATAGCATTAACCAAATTAGACGTACTTGATGAATTTGATGAAATAAAAGTTTGTATAGCTTATGATTTAAATGGAAAACAAATTGATTACTTACCCGCATCATCTGAACAGCAATTTGAAGTTAAACCAATTTATAAAACTTTTAAAGGGTGGAAAACTTCAACAAGTGGGGTTAAAAATTTTAATGATTTACCTAAGAATGCTCAAAATTATATAAGCTTTATTGAAGAATTTGTAGAGGCAAAAGTATCATCGGTTTCCACAAGTCCTGAAAGAAAAGATACAATATTAATTGAAGACCCTTTCAAGGCCTAATTAGCGGGCAATAAATTTTTTGATTTTGCTGAATTTAACATATGCTTTTGCAACTTTTCAAAAGCTTTATTTTCAATTTGTCTAATTCTTTCCCTGCTTATCTTAAATTTTTTACTCAACTCCTCTAGGGTGCTTGGGTCATCACATAATCTTCTAGAATATAAAATTTTTTTTTCACGATCATTTAAGATTTTAATTGAGTCTGACAAAAGATCTTTCCTTTGCTCCATCTCCTCTTGTTGAGCAATTTTTAACTCTTGATCCATGCTTTGATCTACAACCCAATCTTGCCATTCGTCTCCATCCTCACCTATTGGTGCATTCAGTGAATGTTCTTTACCAGCTAACCTTCTATTCATTGACACTACTTCATCTTCACTAACGTGTAATCTCTCAGCAATATCCTTCACATGTTCATTTTTTAAATCACCTTCGGTATCTGGTGCGATTTGACTTTTAATTTTTTTTAAGTTGAAAAATAATTTTTTTTGAGCTGTAGTAGTACCAATCTTAACTAAACTCCAAGAACGCAATATATATTCTTGTATTGCAGCTTTAATCCACCACATTGCATATGTTGCTAATCTAAATCCTTTATCGGGTTCAAACTTTTTTACCGCTTGCATTAAACCGACATTACCTTCAGAGATCATTTCGTTTAAAGGCAGTCCATAACCTTTGTAACCCATAGCAATTTTAGCGACTAATCTTAAGTGACTGGTAACAAGTTTTTCTGCGGACTTAACATTACCAGTGTTTTTCCAATTTTTTGCTAACATATATTCCTCTTCTGCATCTAGCATTGGAAATTTTTTTATTTGAGCAAGATAAGCACTCAAGCCACCTTCATTTGAAAGGATCGGTAAGTTATATGTTTTTGAACTACTCATAAATATTAAGGATTATTTAATAAACAATTTATTTTTTACAACATCTAATTAGTTAGATTTTTCAAGCTCATTGATAATATTTCTCAAATCATTGGGTAAATTTGATTCAAAAATTAGCCTTTTTTCAGTTCTTGGGTGATTAAAACCCAAAATTTTAGCATGTAAAAATTGTCTATCTAATTTTAATATTACTTGATTAATTCTTTCACCCACATTCTTTAGTTTTTTATATTTTTTTTTATATTTTTTATCCCCAACAATTTGATTTCCTTTATAGCTCATGTGCACTCTAATTTGATGTGTTCTCCCAGTTTCTAATTTACATTCAACCAGACTGAGTGTAGGTATATTATTGCCTTCAAAAACCTTGAGTGTTTTATAATTTGTTATAGCTCTTTTACCTTTTGTAAAACTAACATCCATCAATTGTCTATTTTTTGAACTTCTCGTTATGAATGTCTTAATTATTCCTGACTGCGGTCTCAATTTACCCCAAACTAACGCATTGTATACTCTATCAATTGAATGCTTGCTGAATTGCTTTGAAATATTTTCATGACTAAAATTATTTTTTGCTATTACAACTAGTCCTGAAGTATCTTTATCTATTCTATGAATAATTCCGGGCCTAAGTTCATCACCTATACTTGATAGTTTTACTTTTTCATAACTCATTAACGCATTTACAATTGTATTATCATAATTACCAGGGCCAGGATGCATAGATATTCCAGATGGTTTATTAATCACAATGATATCTTCATCTTGATAAAAAATATCTAGCTTCATTTTATAGGGTTTCAAGGAAGTTTTTTTCGGCTCAGTAACTTCTAAAGATATTTTATCTCCAATTCTTATTTTTTTTGAAGGTATATGATTGATTTTTTCATTAATTTTCAGTTTTTTATTTAAGATTAAATTTTTGATTCTTGTTCTACTTAATTCAATACATTTCTTGAAAACAAATGAATCAACCCTTTGTTTGTCCGCATTTTCCTCGACAATTAAATTAATGATATTTTTCATATATTATAATATTAATACATTATGCGCTCGTAGCTCAACTGGATAGAGCGCCAGATTTCGGCTCTGGAGGTTCAGGGTTCGACTCCTTGCGGGCGCGCCATTATTCTCCAATATTTATTAATGTCCCTTTTTTTCTTGCTTGATGAAAGGAGTAATAAAATAAGCTTATAGCAGCTGTTAAATAAACTATATTAATAATAAATGCTTTATATATATTTTCTGTAATGACTGTTTGATCAATTAGTATTCGTCTTGCCTCCTCGAATACATAAACTAAAGGCATACTATATGCAATTTGTTGAAAAAAATCTGGCAAAATATCTATAGGATAATAAATACAACCAAAAGGGGCTATAAGAAACATTGTAGACCAGGCTATATTTTCAAAAGATGGTCCAAACCTTAATAATCCAGCAGATACCAGTATCCCTAAAGTGATTCCAAAAAGATATAAACTCAAAAAAAGAAAAAATAAATTTATACCCAAATTAAGTATAGAAATCCCGAATAACGGAGAAGTTAATAATATTGCAGGCACCAATCCAATTAAAGCTCTAATTAAAGCTGTGCCAACAAGTGAAGCAATTATCTCACTTATTCTCATTGGAGAAATGAATAAATTAGTAAAATTTCTGCTCCAAATTTCCTCTAAAAATAGCATGTTAAATCCAATACTTGTTCTAAACAAAAAATCATAAAGTATTGCACATGTTAATATTATTCCAACAGCGTTATTATAGTAAGTGCTATATGTAGCAAAAAAATTCGATATAAAACCCCATAAAGTTATTTGTATTGTAGGCCAATAAATTAAATCTAGAATCCTAGGAAATGATTTAGTTATCAAATAAAAATGTCTCAAGAAAAGACCATAGATTCTAATTAAATTCATTTTCATTCCTTGATAGTTTGAGAAAAACTTCTTCTAAATTTTTACGTCCATGTTTATCTATCAAAGACTCAGGAGTTCCCTCGTCTATAATAATACCATTTTTCATCATTAAAACTGATTTACATAATCTGTTAACTTCATTCATGTTATGAGAAGCTAACAATATTGATATTTTATTTTCTTGTTTGTAGGTTTCTAAAAAGCTTCTTACAAAGTCTCCTATTTCTGGATCTAGAGATGCAGTTGGTTCATCTAGAAATAGTACCTTTGGTTTGTTTATCAGTGCTTTTGCTAAACTTGCTCTATTTTTTTGTCCAGATGAAAGCTCACCTGTAATTCTACTTAAAAGCTCTTCAAGTCTTAACTTTTCTGTTAAGTAATCAATTCTCTCATTTAAGTTTTTAATATTATATAATTTTCCGTAAACAGTTAAATTTTGTTTTACAGTTAGTTTTTTTGGTAACTCTATATAAGGAGATATAAAATTTATTTTACTCAATATATCTATTCTATTTTTTTCAAAATTCATGTTATCTATTTTTATTTCTCCTGCGGATGGCTTCAGAAGTCCCAAAAGCATTCCTATTGTAGTAGTTTTACCAGATCCATTCGGGCCTAATAATCCTAAAATTTCATTTTCCTTTATATTAAAAGATATATTTTTTACTGCCTCTTTAGAGGAGTAATTTTTTTTTAAATTTTTAACTTCAACTAAATTTGTCATTTAAAATAAGATGCTCTTTTTAACCTATCATTAATCACCTCACCAAATCCTTTATTTGGAATTTTTTCAACAGCGATACTATTAAATTTACTTTTCTTAATTAATCTTAGAGTTTTGTATAAATTTTTTGCTGCTTGCTCTAGGTTATTACCTTTTGATAAATAAAAGTAGTTAGCTGCTACTCTTTTTCTTTTTTTTATTAAAATAAATGCTTCTTTATTTTTTGGGTTTTTAACGTTTAATCTTAATTTAATATATGGAGAATAGTGTACTTTCCCCTGTCCAGGAGTTTTAATTTTTGATTTTTTATTGTATACGAGATTTTGATTTAAATATTTTTTAATTTGTTCTTTTGGAATTCCACCTAACCTCAAAACTTGTGGTTTATTTATTAAATCAATTATTGTTGACTCAACACCAATTTTACTTTGACCACCATCTAATACAAAACTTAGTTTCTTCCCAAATTCATCTTTAACATCCTTTTTTGAAACTGGACTTATTTTTGTTGAAATATTCGCGCTGGGTGCAGCTAAGGGATAATTTAACATTTTAAGCAAACGCCTAGCTATAGGATGACTCGGGAATCTAACAGCTAAAGAATTTTTTTTATTTGTAATATTTTTTGAAATAGCACTATTTTTTTTCAACCTTAAAATATAAGAAATGGGACCTGGGGAGTACTTCTTATATAATTTAAGAAAAAGATCATTAATCTCACAATCTTGTTTTAACATTTTCAGATCAGAATAGTGAACAATCAGAGGATTGTTTTTAGGTCTTTTTTTTAACTTATAAATTTTATCAGTTGCGACACCAGAATAAGCATTTGCAGCTAAACCATAAACAGTTTCTGTTGGTATTCCTATACATTGATTTTTATTTAGATATTTTACTGCTTTTTTAATATTTGAAAGATTGTTTTTCATATAATAATACCAACTAATATATGAAAGATAAAAATTTTCTAGATGATATTGAAAATAAATCCTTAGAGGAGCTTAATAATTTAGCGAATAAAATAATTGATAATTTACAAAAAAAAACAAAGGATGATTTTATACAAGATTATCAGCAGCTCTTAAAATTAAATAATTATATAGATAAAAAATTTCACCAAGAAACGAGATCAATATCAAAAAAAACAAAAGATAAAATCAATGAGATAATTAGCAATGGAAAAAAAACTAAAAAAACTGTCCAAAAAAGTTAATTCTTATTTAAATATTTATTTATCAAAATCTAACTCTTCTGAGTTAATTGTACCGATGAAATATGGCTTGTTTCCAGGTGGAAAAAAAATAAGATCAAAAATAATTTTTGATGTAGGCAAGATATTTAATGTTAAAAATAAAGATTTATTTATACTAGCAGCATCAGTAGAGGCTATTCATGCATACTCACTTATTCATGATGATTTACCTTGTATGGACGATGATAAGTTGAGGAGAGGAAAACCTTCAACTCATATAAAGTTTGGTGAGTCCACTGCTATATTGGCAGGAAATTCTTTGTTAACGACAGCATTTGAAATATTGAGTGATAAGAATTTTAAAGTCGAGGATAAAATTAAGTCTGGTCTAATTAACCGTCTTTCAAGGTGTTCAGGCCAAACAGGCATTGCAGGTGGCCAATATTTAGATTTAAGTTATGAGAAAAAGAAAGTTTCTTTGAAAAAAATTTTAAATATGGAACTTAAAAAAACAGGTAAATTATTTGAGTTTTGTTGTGTTGCACCATTATTATTAAAAAAAAATAGAAAAAATTTAAATTCTTTTTCAAAAATTGGAAATGATATAGGATTACTATTTCAAATTGTTGATGATTTAATTGATTTTAAAGGAAAAACAAAATCAGCAGGAAAAAAAACAAAAAAAGATATTAAAAAAGGTAAAGCTACTATAATTAGTTTACTTGGATACAAAAATGCAGTTAAATACGCTAATAAGCTTAAACAAAATATTTATAATAAATTGAGATTGCATAACAATAAAGCTAACGATTTAAGAGAGACAATAAATTTTATTATGGAAAGAAATAACTAAATGTTAAATCACAATTTTTTAAATAATATTAATTTTCCCTCTGATATTAAGAAATTATCTAACTCAGATCTAAAAATTCTTTCAAGGGAAATTAGAGAAAAAATGATACAGGCTGTATCAAAAACTGGTGGTCATTTAGGTGCAGGTCTTGGAGTTGTCGAGTTAACAGTAGCACTCCATTATATTTTTGATACACCAAAAGATAAAATTATCTGGGATGTTGGTCATCAATCGTATCCTCATAAAATATTAACAGGAAGAAAAGATAAAATTGAAACTTTAAGAACAGGAGGTGGACTATCTGGTTTTACCAAGAGAGATGAGAGTGAATACGATCCATTTGGTGCAGCACATAGCTCTACTTCAATTTCTGCAGCATTAGGAATTGCAACAGCAAATAAACTTTCAAATAAGTCTGAAGACGTAGTAGCTGTGATTGGAGACGGCGCGTTAAGTGCTGGAATGGCTTATGAAGCAATGAATAATGCTGGATCATCTAAAACAAAATTGATTGTTGTTTTAAACGATAATGATATGTCTATAGCTAAACCAGTTGGAGCTTTAAGAACCTATCTAGCTAAAATATTATCCGGTAAAATTTATTTTAGTTTGAGAGAAACGATCAAATTAATTATTTCCTCATTTTCAAAACGATTTATGAAAAAAGCAGGAAAGGCTGAAGATTTTTTCAGATCTGCGGTCACGGGGGGTACGTTATTTAATTCCCTTGGATTTTATTATGTCGGGCCAATTGATGGTCATGATATTGATGTGCTCACTTCAGTTTTAGATAATGCAAAAAAAATGAAATATGATGGTCCTATTCTAATTCACATCAAAACTGAAAAAGGTAAAGGATATGAATTTGCTGAAAAATCTTTAGATAAATATCATGGAGTTACAAAATTTAATGTTTTGACAGGCAAACAGGAAAAAGGAAAAAATTTAGCCCCTTCTTATACAAAGGTTTTTGCCAATGCATTAATTAAGCATGCTGAAAAAGATAGTAAGATTGTTGGTATTACAGCTGCAATGCCTGGCGGGACTGGCATGGACTTGTTCGCTGAAAAATTTCCTGACAGAATGTATGATGTAGGAATTGCTGAACAACATGCAGTAACATTTTCAGGAGGTTTAGCAACACAAGGATACAAACCATTTGCAGCAATTTACTCAACTTTTTTACAAAGAGCTTATGACCAGGTTGTGCATGATATTGCGATACAATCGCTTCCAGTAAGGTTTGCAATTGATAGAGCAGGACTAGTTGGAGCAGATGGACCAACACATGCCGGATCATTTGATATAACTTATTTATCAACATTGCCAAATTTTGTAGTAATGGCGGCCAGCGATGAGTCTGAACTTGTTAAAATGATTAATACTTCAGTTCAAATAAATGATAGACCATCTGCATTCAGATATCCGAGAGGAAGCGGTATAGGAGTAGAATTACCTAAAGAAGAAGAAAAGTTAATAATTGGCAAAGGAAGGTTTATTAAAGAAGGAAAAAAAGTTGCTTTAGTAAACTTTGGAGCAAGATTACAAGAATGTTTAATTGCAGAAAACAACTTAACGAAAAAAGGAATTTTCCCAACTATATTTGATGCAAGATTTGCCAAACCTCTTGATGAAAATTCACTTTGGCAAATTGCAACAAATCATGAAGTGATAATTACGCTAGAAGAAGGATCCATTGGTGGTTTTGGCTCTCATATTAATCATTATTTAAACGAAAAAAATTTACTAGATAAAGACACTAAATTTAGATCAATGATTTTACCAGATTTATTTTTAGATCATGACTCGCCAGAAAAAATGTATCAAGCCGCAGGATTAGATGCAATATCTATAGAAAATAAAGTTATAAACACGTTAAACTCAAAAATAGTTTTGAAAAAAACCAATTAATCTCCACATTGAGCTTTATTCATTAGGTAGTGATCTAGTAATACACAGTGCATCATTGCTTCTCCAATCGGAACCGCTCGAATCCCAACACATGGATCATGTCTTCCTTTAACAGAGATAGATGTATTTTTGCCTTTTTTGTCAATCGTTTTTCTCTCTTTAAGAATCGATGATGTGGGTTTAACTGCAAATGAAATAATCAAATCTTGTCCTGTTGAAATACCACCTAAAATTCCACCAGCATTATTTGTTTTAAAAATTGTTTTATTACCTTTTTTAAAAATTTCATCTGAATTTTCTTCACCAGTCAATTTAGCAGAATTCATGCCTGAACCAATATTAACCCCCTTTACAGCATTTATGCTCATCATTGCTGAAGCAATATCCATATCCAATTTTGAATAAATTGGAGCACCCAAGCCTACAGGCACCCCTTGAGCTCTAAGTTCTATTACTGCTCCACAAGATGAACCTGCCTTTCTAACTGCTAATAGATATTTTTCCCAAATTTTTAGAATTTTTTTATCAGGACAAAAAAAAGAATTTTTTCCAATAAATTTCTCATTCCAATTATTTGGATTAATTCCCAAAATTCCAATTTGTGTAACTGCCCCAATAACTTTATATTTTTTACCAATTTTTTTTTCCAAAACTTTTTTTGCAACAGCGCCTGCTGCAACTCTCGCAGCAGTTTCTCTCGCTGACTGTCTTCCACCACCTCTAAAGTCTCGTATTCCATATTTCATAAAGTAAGTATAGTCAGCATGTCCTGGTCTAAACTTCGATTTTATTGTTTCGTAGTCTCTAGATTTCTGATCTTCGTTATAAATAAGTAAAGATATTGGTGTGCCAGTTGTTTTCCCTTCAAAAACACCAGACATTATATGTACTAAATCTTTCTCTTTTCTTTGCGTGACAAATTTGCTTTGACCCGGTCTTCTTTTGTTTAATTCTTTTTGAATATCTTCAGCTCTTATTTCTATATTTGGAGGACATCCATCAATGATACACCCTATAGCCGGTCCATGAGACTCTCCCCATGTAGTAAATCTAAAAAACTTTCCAAAAGTATTAAATGACATTATATCTGTTATATAGTTTAATTTGTCGAAATTATGAATAAAAAAAACAATTTAGGGCTGGATATTTGTTTCATGAATGAAGACGATCCATTTGCTGTTTTTAAACAATGGATGTCAGAAGCTGAAAAAAATGAAATTAATGATCCAAATGCAGTTGCATTAGCCACAGTAAACGAATCTAATTATCCAGACGTTAGAATGGTTTTGCTAAAAGAGTTTAATAACAATGGTTTTGTTTTTTTTACTAACTTAAATAGTAAGAAGGGAACTGATTTAAATAAAATACCTAAAGCGTCAATGTGCTTTCATTGGAAATCTTTATTAAGACAAGTAAGAATTTCTGGAAATATTTCTATTATATCTGATAGTGAAGCTGATAAATATTTTAATTCCAGACCTTATCTAAGTAGAATAGGTGCTTGGTCGTCTAATCAGTCAAAACCAATGGAAACAAGAGATGCTTTTTTAAATAAAATTGAGGAGTTTAAAAATAAATTTAAAGATCAAAATAATGTTCCAAGGCCAAAGCATTGGTCTGGTTTTTTACTTTCACCTAACAGAATAGAGTTTTGGAAAGATGTTGAGGGAAGACTTCACCAGAGATTGGAGTACTTGAAAGTCTCAAATTCTTGGAAAAAACAAATTTTATATCCTTAAAAATTACGCTCTAAAGAGAAAGAAGTTAAGTTTTTAAGTATATCTTTTTCATTGCTATTCTCAAAAATATTTAAAGAATTTGATGCTAAGCTTATATAATGCTCAGCCTTATTATAACATTCATTAATTATATTATTATTTTTTATTAGCTCTAAAACTTTTTTAAGATCGTCTTCAGTTCTTGTTTCTTTTATAAAAAAATCTTTAAGTATTTTTTTTTCATTATCATTTATTTTTTGAAAAAGTAAAATTATTGGCAGTGTAACTTTACCTTCAAAAAAATCATTTCCTATATTTTTTCCAAAAATCTTAAGATCAGAATTGTAGTCTAGAGTGTCATCAGCAATTTGAAAAGTAAGTCCCAAGTTCTTGCCATAAGACTCCAATGCATCTTTATACTTATTTTCTTTTTCTGTTATAATTGAGCCAATTTTAGCTGCTGCCAAAAACAAAGCTGCTGTTTTGTTTGAAATAATTTTCAAATATGTTTCTTCAAGCATATCAACATCACCTTTGTGTTGTAATTGCAAAATTTCACCTTGGGATATCAAGGCGGAAGTAGAAGATAGAAGTTTTAATATTTCTAAATTGCCATCTTCTACCATCATTTCAAAACAACGGCTAAGCAGATAGTCACCTACTAAAATAGATGATTGATTTCCCCAAATTTTATTCAATGTTTTTTTTCCTCTTCTAATTTCACCATTATCAATAACATCGTCGTGCATTAAAGTTGCAGAATGGATTAGTTCAACACATGCCGCAAAGTTTACATCTCTAGATCCTTTATAATAGCCACATAATTTTGATGAACCTAAAGTAATTAAAGCTCTTAATTTTTTTCCTCCTGTACTAAGGTGATATGAGGACATTTTTTTTACCAAATCGACATTACTTTGAAGTTTTTGTTCAATTCTTTCGTCAACCATTACAAGCTTATTTTCAACTGACTTTTTTAGTTCCAGATAAGAATTATTTATTTTCTTACTTAATTTGATTACTGAGCCCATAGAATAAAGTTAATATATAATCAAATTTAATACACCTATCAATTGACGCACCATTTTCTTCAACTAAAAGTAAGCTTTATATTATTAATAAAATCTAATAAGCATTATTATGTTTTCTTTTTTCAAAAAAAAAAAAATAATTCCTCATATTAGATTAAGTGGAATAATAGGAAATGCTGGAAAATTTAGACAGGGTTTGGATTTTTCAGGGCAAGAAGAAATAATTAGAAAAGCATTTTCAATCAAAAAAAGTCCTGCAGTCGCAATAACTGTTAATTCACCAGGAGGATCTCCTGTACAATCTCATCTTATTTATAAATTTATTAGAGAACAAGCAAATGAAAATAAAAAAAAAGTAATTGTATTTGCTGAAGACGTAGCAGCTTCAGGAGGATATCTTATTTCTTGTGCTGGAGATGAAATTTATGCAAATCAAAGTTCTATTATTGGATCAATAGGAGTTATATTTTCCTCGTTTGGTTTTAAAGAATTAATTAAAAAAGTAGGGGTTGAAAGAAGAGTATATACAGCCGGCAAAAATAAAAGCACTCTTGATCCTTTTATGGAAGAGAAACCAGAGGATATTGAAAGATTAAAAAAAATACAATTAGAAATACATCAAGATTTTATCGAAGTCGTTGAAGAAAGCAGAAAAAATAAACTTAATAAAGGCTCTGGTGTTGAATTATTTTCAGGAGAATTTTGGTCTGGTAAAAAAGCAAAAGAGCTTGGACTTGTAGATGAGATAGGAAATATTAATCAAGTTTTAAGAGAAAAATTTGGCAAAGATGTTGTAATTAAAAAATTTGAAAAACCAAAAAGTTGGATATCTAAAAAACTTTCATCTTCAGAAGAGAGTATAGAAAAAATTGCAAGTATTTTAGAAGAAAGAAGTATTTGGCAAAGATATGGTTTCTAAAAAAAAAACTCCAAAAAAAAAACTTTTATCATTCCAAGATGCAATATTAAATTTACAAAAATACTGGAGTAAACACGGATGTATTATTTTGCAACCTTACGATTTAGAAGTTGGGGCGGGAACTTTTCATCCTGCTACAACTTTAAGGTCTCTTGGTACTAAACCTTGGCGTACTGCTTATGTTCAGCCATCTAGACGACCTAGCGATGGAAGATATGGAGATAATCCAAATAGATTACAACACTATTATCAATTTCAAGTTTTAATTAAACCATCGCCAGACAATATAAAAAAATTATATCTTAATAGCTTGTCATCATTGGGTATAAAGCATGATGAGCATGACATAAGATTTGTTGAAGATGATTGGGAGAGTCCTACTCTTGGTGCGGCTGGATTAGGATGGGAAGTTTGGTGTGATGGAATGGAAATAACTCAATTTACATATTTTCAACAAATGGCAGGTATAGAGTGTAAACCAGTTTCTGTAGAAATCACTTATGGTTTAGAAAGATTATGTATGTTCATACAAAATAAAAAAAATGTATTTGATTTAAATTGGAACGATCAAGGCATACTCTATAGAGATGTTTTCTATCAGTCAGAAAAGGAATTTTCAGCTTATAATTTTGAATACGCAAACACAGATAATTTATTTAAAATTTTTGACATGCTGGAGGATGAAGCAAAAACTTTAACTGAAAAAAAACTTTCTTTACCAGCATATGATCAATGTTTAAAAGCAAGCCATGTTTTTAATATATTGGACTCGAGAGGAGTTATAAGTGTGGCTCAAAGAGCTGAGTACATTGCTAGAATTAGAGAACTTACGAAAATTATTGGTAAAGTTTGGGTAGAGTCGCAAATTTAATATGTCAGAATTTTTTTTAGAACTTTTTAGTGAAGAGATTCCTCCAAAGCTTCAAATTAATGCAAGGAAAAAATTGTTTTTAGAAATTAATAATTTTTTTGAAGATAATAATATTAATATTATAGGCTCCAAAGTCTCTTTTTCTACGCCTAATAGAATTATAATAAACTTTTCAAATATTTCCAAAGAAGTTATTAAAAAAGCCCAGGAAATAAAAGGACCATCAGTTAATTCAAAACCAGAGGCTTTAGAAGGTTTTTTAAAATCTCAAAATATTACAAAATCACAATTAAATTTAAAATCAACTGATAAAGGTGAATTCTATTTTTATAAAAAACCCGAACAAAAATTTAAGACACAAGATTTGTTAAAACAAAATCTGCCATTAATCCTAGACAAAATTAATTGGAATAAATCTATGAAATGGGGAAATAATCAAATGTTTTGGGGCAGACCCCTTAAATCGATTTTAGCAGTTTTTGAGAAGAAAAAAATAGAATTTAACTTTCATCATTTAAAAGCATCTAATTATACTTTTGTTGATAAAGACTTTGAAGAAAAAACAAGGAATTTTGATAATTTTAAATCTTATCAGAAATATTTTAAATCAATAAAAATTATTCTTGATCATGATAAAAGAAAAGAATTTATCATCAATGAATTAATTAAAATATCAAAAAAAAATAATTTGATAATTGATTTTAAAGAAAATTTATTGGATGAAATAAATAATATTGTAGAAAAACCTAAAATAATTTTATGTGAATTTGATAAAAAATTTTTGAATATTCCTAAAGAAATATTAATAATCACAATGCAGAATCATCAAAAATATATTCCAACATTTGACAAAAAAAAAATCTTAACTAATTTTTTTCTAGTAGTTTCTGATTCAAACGATCTTAAAGGATATGTTAAACAAGGAAATGAAAGAGTTATTGAAGCAAGATTAAACGATGCAGAATTTTTTTGGAAAAGAAATAAATCTCAAAATTTAATTAAACAATTATCTGATTTAAAAAAAATAAATTTTTTCAAGGGGCTAGGTTCATATTTTGATAAAACTCAAAGAATTAAAAAATTAAGTTCATTGATTTCGGATGAACTTATGATCAGTAAAGAAAAAATTGAAATTGCTGCATCTATTTGTAAAGTGGACCTTAAATCAGACCTAGTCGGAGAATTTCCTGAATTACAAGGAATAATGGGTGGTTATTTTGCAGAAGCCCAAGGTTTTGAAAAAGAAGTTTGTCAATCAATTTCAGAACATTACTTGCCGAGTGGTCTAGATAGTAAAGTTCCAAAAAATCTATACAGCATTACACTGTCATTAAGTGACAAACTTGATACTTTAGTTGGTTTTTTTGGACTTGATTTAATACCAACAGGATCTAGAGATCCATATGCTTTAAGAAGGAATGCAATTGCTCTGGTCAGATTAATTGTTGAAAATAAAATTAGAATTAAATTAAGGAGTATTATTAATTATTCTTTAACTTTATATAAAGAACAAGGTTATGAATTTGATATTACAAAAGTCCTTAAAGAATTAAATAATTTTATATTAGATCGTTTAAAAAACTATTCTAAAGAAAAAGATATAAGATCAGATATAATTGAAAGTTCTATTTTATCAAATGATATAGATAAATTATATAATGGATATAAAAAAGCTGAAATATTAAATCGAAATATAAATAAAGAAATTGGACAAGATGTTGTTGGAATATATAAACGTTCATCAAATATTTTAAATAACGAGGTAACTAAAAATAAATTAGAATTATCTAATTCTGTGGATACAGGCTTATTTAAAAATGACTTTGAAAAAAACCTTTATAAAAAAATACAAGATACAAAAAAATATTTTTTTAATGTTGATAAAAATGATAATTTTGAAGACAGTTTAAAAGAGCTTTTTAAATTCAAGCAAGACGTTAATTCCTTTTTTGATAATGTAAAAGTTAATGACGATAATGAGTTAATTAAAAAAAACAGACTGGAACTTTTAAATTTGTTGTGTAAAAGCTTTGATAATTTTTTTAATTTTTCAAAAATTGAGGGATAAATGAAAAAACTTATTTTTAACTTTAAATCTAAAGATGTAAAAAAAATAAAAAAACCTAAAAATATACTTGGCGGCAAAGGTGCAAATCTTGCTGAAATGGGACGATTAGGTTTGCCAGTACCTCCTGGATTTACGATTTCTACAGATGTATGCCATTTATTTTATAAAAATAAAAAAAAATTAACCACAAAATTAATTAAAGAAATAAACAAAGAACTTAATTTAATAGAAATAGATGCAAAAAAGCAATTTGGAGATTTAAAAAACCCATTATTAGTGTCAGTCAGATCTGGAGCTAGAGTTTCAATGCCAGGTATGATGGACACGATTTTAAATTTAGGCCTTAATGATCAAACGGTTATCGCATTAGCAAAAAAAACCTCAAATTCAAGATTTGCAAAAGACAGTTATAGAAGATTTATTCAAATGTATTCTAGTGTAGTTTTGGGAGTAGAAGGTTATAAATTTGAAGAATTAATTGAAAATTATAAATTAACTAAAGGTGTTCTTCTTGATACAGAACTAGACGATAATGATTGGGATAATTTAATTAAGGATTTTAAAAATTTAGTAAAAGATAAAACTAAAAAAGATTTTCCTCAAAATGTCAAAGATCAATTAGTTGGAGCAATAAGCGCTGTCTTTCTATCCTGGGAGAGTCATAGAGCTAAGGTTTACAGAAAATTAAACCAAATTCCTTCAGATTGGGGAACAGCAGTCAATGTTCAATCAATGGTTTTTGGAAATATGGGCGATGATTGTGCAACAGGAGTAGTGTTTACTAGAAATCCATCTGATGGCACAAAGGATATTTACGGTGAGTATTTAATTAATGCCCAAGGAGAAGATGTTGTGGCAGGTACTCGTACTCCACAACATATTACAAAAAAAGCTAGAATTAACTCAAAACAAAAAAAATTATCAATGGAGGAAGCGATGCCTTCAGTTTACAAAAAACTCAAAGAAATATTATTTAAGTTAGAGAAACATTATAAAGATATGCAAGATGTTGAATTTACAGTTGAAAACAAAGTTTTGTGGATGTTGCAAACAAGATCAGGAAAAAGAACAGCAAAATCAGCTGTTAAAATTGCAGTAGATATGGTTAAGGAAAAATTAATATCAAAAAAACAAGCAGTTTTAGGATTAGATCCAAATTCTTTAGATACTCTATTACACCCAACTTTAGATGAAAATGAAAAAATCAACGTAATTGCTAATGGATTGCCAGCATCTCCTGGTGCAGCAAGTGGCAAAGTAGTTTTTACTTCTAATGAGGCGGAAAGATTAAATGATATGATGCAAAATACCATATTGGTAAGAGTAGAAACATCTCCTGAAGATATACATGGCATGCATGCTGCCAAGGGTATTCTTACAGCAAGAGGCGGAATGACGAGCCACGCAGCAGTTGTAGCACGAGGAATGGGTAGACCGTGTGTTTCAGGTTCTAGCGAAATCGAAATAGACTATGAAAATAGAATTTTTAAAACAAAAAATAATATTATCAAAGAAGGCGACTTAATCACAATTGATGGCTCCACAGGAAGAGTAATGTCAGGTGAAGTAAAAACAGTTAAGCCGGAAATATCAGGTGATTTTTCAAAAATAATGAACTGGGCAGACATATTTAGAAAATTGAACGTTAGAACCAATTCTGAAACGCCATTAGATAGTAAAGTTGCAAGAGACTTTGGAGCAGAGGGAATTGGATTATGCAGAACTGAGCACATGTTTTTTGATGAAGAAAGAATTTTATCAGTAAGAGAGATGATCCTATCCAAATCAAAAGAAGATAGAGCAAACGCTTTAAATAAACTGCTACCTCATCAGAAACAAGATTTTCTTGAAATATTTAAAATCATGCAAGGACTACCAGTTACAGTAAGGTTGTTAGATCCTCCTTTGCATGAATTTTTACCCAAAAGTTTAAAAGAAATAGAAGATGTTGCTAATTCAATAAAACTGACAAAAAATGAGATAGAATCAAGAATAACAGAGCTTCACGAACAAAACCCAATGCTTGGACATAGAGGATGCAGACTTGGAATATCATTTCCAGAAATTTATGAAATGCAATGTCGTGCTATATTTGAGGCATTAATTGAGCTTAAAAGAAAAAAAATAAAATCTGCCTTTCCAGAGATAATGATACCTTTGGTTTCAACAGAGACAGAAATTAAAATTATGAAAGATCTAGTTATATCTACTGCTAGAAAAGTTCAAAATGAACACAAAACAAAAATAAATTTTTTGGTAGGCACAATGATTGAGCTACCAAGAGCAGCTATAAAAGCTGATGATATTGCAAAACATGCGGAATTTTTTAGCTTTGGCACTAATGATTTAACCCAGACTACATTTGGTATTAGCAGAGACGATAGTGGTAAATTTTTAAATGATTATATTGAAAATAAAATATTTGATATTGATCCATTTGTATCAATTGACGATGGCGTAGGTGATCTAATAAAAATTGCGTCAGAAAAAGGAAAAAAACAAAATAAAAAAATAAAGCTTGGAATATGCGGAGAACATGGTGGAGATCCAAAGAGTATATATTTATGTTCTAAAATTGGCCTTAACTATGTTTCTTGCTCTCCATATAGAGTACCAATAGCAAGACTTGCAGCCGCTCAAGCAGAATTACTAAAATAATTAGTCAATAAGCAAACTAGAGTCAAAACTTTTAGCACTATGTGTAATAGATCCAACAGAAATTCTGTCAACTCCTGTTCTTGAAATTTTATTTACATTTTTTAAATTGGCATTTCCTGAATATTCAGTTTCATATCTATTTTTACAAAGCTTTAAACATTTACTTAATAATTTTGGGTTCATATTGTCAAATAAGATTCTTTTAAATTTAAATCCTAAAATTTCTTTAAGTTGATTTAAATTTTCAACTTCAACTGTAATTACTTTATTTGTTTTACTGGCTTTAGTAATTAATTTTTTTAAATTTATTTCTGAAGTAATATGATTTTCTTTAATTAATATTTCATCACTTAAATTAAATCTATGATTAGAGCCACCACCTTTTTTTACAGCATATTTCTCAAGCAATCTGAGATTAGGTGTTGTTTTTCTAGTGCAACAAATTTTAGTTTTTTTTTTAACCTTATTTACAAATTTATTTGTAAGTGTTGAGATACCTGAAGAGTGATTTAGAAAATTTAAAGCTGTTCTTTCTGCAGTTAGAATTGTTTTAGTTTTCGCTATTATTTCAGCAATGACTTTATTTTTTCTAATTTTCTCTCCATCTTTAATTTTTTTCTTAAACAATGTCTCTTTACCGATTAATTTAAAAGCAGCTTTGCAAAAATCTAAACCTGAAATAACACCGTTTTGTTTTGCAATAATTCTAGCTGTAATAATTTTATTTTTCGATTCTATTAGACTAGTTGTTAAATCACCTATAGGTGATAAATCTTCAGATAAAGCTTTTTGAACTACCGATTTTATATATTTATTATTTATTTTTTGCATTGATCTAACGACCAATTTTAACCATTCTCTCCACAGATTTTCTAGCTTTTTCTATTGTAATATTATCCATAATGATTTCATTAGATTCATTTTCTAAACAATCAAGAATTTTTGGTAGTGTAATTTTTTTCATATGTGGACAAAGATTACATGGTCTAATAAACTTTACATTTGGGTTATCTATTTGGACGTTGTCACTCATTGAACATTCTGTAACCATCATAACTTTTTCAGGCTGTTTATCATTTACATATTTTATCATTCCACTAGTCGAACCTGTAAAGTCGCTTGCTTTTATCACATCAGGTGGGCATTCTGGATGAGCGATAATTTTAATTCCTGGATTATTTTTTCTTATTTCATTAATTTCTTCATCATTAAATTGCTCATGAACCTCGCAAGTTCCTTTCCAAGATATAATTTCTACATTTGTTTGTGATGCCACGTATTTGGCAAGATAATCATCAGGCAAAAAAATAACCTTTCTAACTCCTAAAGAATTAACAATTTTAACAGCATTTGCTGATGTACAGCAAACATCTGTTTCAGCTTTAACATCTGCAGAAGTATTTACGTATGAAACAACAGGGACACCTGGATATTGTTTTTTCAATTTTCTTACATCTTCGCCTGTTATTGAAGATGATAAAGAACAACCAGCACCCATATCAGGTAACAATACTTTTTTATTAGGACTCATTAACTTTGCTGTTTCAGCCATGAAGTGAACACCACACATAATAATTATTTCTGCTTTTGTTTTTGCAGCCTCCACAGCTAGCGCCAAAGAGTCGGCTGAAAAATCTGAAATGCCATGATAAATCTCTGGTGTTTGATAATTATGAGCAAGTATAATTGCGTTCTTTTCCTTTTTTAATTTATTTATTTTATAAATATATGGTGCATGAGTTAACCACTCGATTTCAGGGACTGTACTAGAAATCTTCTTATAAATAGGGTCTGTTGCTTTTTTGATCTCTGCGGATATCTCCATATCAAAACTTATCAACTTGAAATAGAATTGTCATTCATTTAATCTGACGCATTAATTGCGGTCATGCTGAAATTGGTAGACAGGCACGGTTGAGGGCCGTGTGGGCTTAGCCCATGAGAGTTCGAGTCTCTCTGACCGCACCAAAAATTTTATATGATAATTGAGGGGCGTTCTGTTGCCAGGTGCCCCAAACCCCGTAACTTAATTAATAAATTAATTAAGCTGCAAGTGCGTAACTTTCGTTAGCATTTATAAAATTGCCCATTAAGGCGGAACAATACCTGACGAAAAAATAACTTTTAGACACCCGTCGATCCTAGTTCACCCCCATAAGTTGAATATGGTGGAGGTGGTGGGTACTGCCCCCACGTCCGCAATGGTTATTACGAAATTCGTTTATCGTCATAGTTGGAAAACCAACATTAATAATATAAAACCAAATTTGAGAGATTCAATATTTTATTCATGAAATTAACTAAAGAGCAATCACAGGAAATAAAAGAGCAGCAATTACAGGCAAATAAAACCAAAAGAGTTACAGCCCCAGAACTTGAAAAAGTTCTATATGAAGCAATTCCTATATTAGATCATGGCTTTATAAGAGTAGTAGACTATATGGGTGATGATACCTCAATCGTTCAGGCCGCTAGGGTTTCATATGGCAAGGGAACTAAAAAAGTCTCTACTGACGCAGGACTAATAAAATATTTAATGAGACATTGGCATAGTACTCCATTTGAGATGTGTGAAATTAAATACCATGTCAAACTTCCAATATTCATAGCAAGACAATGGATTAGACATCGAACAGCAAATGTGAATGAATATTCAGCTAGATATTCTATTTTAGATAAAGAATTCTATTTACCAGCTCCAGAACATCTGGCAGCACAATCTCAAAGCAATAGACAAGGAAGAGGTAATATTCTTGAAGGTGAGAAAGCAAAAGAAGTATTAAATCTTTTAAAAGGTGATGCCGAACAGACTTACAAAAATTATGAAAAAATGTTGAATGAGAAATATGATGGATCAGTTATTGATGATAATTCAATAGGCCTGGCAAGAGAACTCGCTAGAATGAATTTGACTTTAAATACATATACACAATGGTATTGGAAAACGGATTTACTAAATTTGATGAACTTTTTAAGACTTCGTTCTGACCACCATGCTCAATATGAAATAAGAGCATATGCAGATGTTATGCTAGATACACTAAAAAAATGGGTACCAATTACATATGAAGCTTTTATGGATTATAGAGTTGGGGGGACTGAAGTGTCTGCAAAAGGAAAAGAGATAATTAAAAAACTAATCAAAGGAGAAAAAACTGATATTGAAAAATCTGGACTTTCAAAACGTGAATGGAACGAGTTAATGGAAGCTTTTAATATTAAGGATAAAATTATTTAATGTATTTCATATCTCATAGAGGAAATTTAATTGGTCCAAACAAAAAAGATGAAAATAAAATTGATTATATTAATGAAGCTCTTAAACAAAACTTCAATGTTGAGATTGATCTTTGGTTTGATAAAAACAAATTTTATTTGGGTCATGACGAACCTTTATATGAAGTAAGTACTAATTTTTTAGAAAATAAAAATTTTTGGATTCATGCAAAAAATTTAGACTGTTTTTATCAATTAAGTAATTATAACTTTAATTATTTCTGGCATGAGCAAGATAAAGTTATTTTAACCAGCAGAGGTTTTTTTTGGAATTTTCCTGGCACTAAATTAAATAAGAAAAAAAGTATTTATGTACTTCCTGAACTATCAAAAGAATTTGACACTTCACTTAATTATACTGGTATATGTTCTGATTATATTATTAAATATAAAAATAAAATAGAAGCTATACTTAAAAAGTGAAAAAAAAATTCCAATTAATAATACCTGTTGCAGGACCAAATAACATTTTTGATAAGCTTGGTAACCATAAGCTTTTAATTAAAATTAATAAAAAAACTTTATTAGAATGGGTGCAGATATCTAGACCATATGATTTATCTAAAGGTATTTTTATTCTTAATAAAAACCAGGAAAAAAAATATAATTTAGTTAGCAATATTTCAAAAATATTAGGGAAAAAAATTAAATACGTTCTATTAAATAGTTATACAGAGGGATCGCCTCAAACAGTAATGAAAGTGAAAAATAATATTAATCTTCAACAGCCTTTATTTATTGATTTATTAGATCAGTATTTGGACCTTAAAAATTTTGTTAATTTTTGTTTTTCTAAAAAATTTGATGGATGTATACCTATTTTTCAGTCTTTGTATTTTGATAGAGGCTATGCAATTTTAGACAAAAATAATAAAATAAGAAAAATTTCTGAAAAAGATAAAAAACCTATTTCAACTAATTCAACAGGGTGCATTAGTTACTTTAAAAGAGCCCAGTATTTCTTCGATTTCTGCGAGTTAATGATTAAAAATAAAAATAAATCTTCAAATGGAAAATACTTAATTAGCTTAGTATATAATGAAATGATTAAAAAAAAATATGAAATCCGGGGATATGATTGTGATTTTATTGCTTCCTTGGGAACAGTAAATAGTATCAAATCTTTTTATGAAAATTGCAGATTAATAAAATATTAATTTTATGAAAAAAAATTTTGAAAGTTACTTATTTAATGCAAGTGTAGATAAAAAAAATTATTTTATTGCTAAGTATTTTGTAAAAAGCAATGATATGATTAAAGCTGCTAGCGGTATTGCGATTGGTCAATCCATAGGCAATCCAAATGTAAGACTAGATAGTGAGTCGGCAGAACTTCTAGAAAATCATTTATCAGTCATATTGGATCATCCAGAAAATTTAAAAAATAAAAAAGAAGCAATTGTAAAAATTGCTTTTCCAATACAAAATTTTGATCTAGAACAAGATGGTATAACTCAATTAACATGCGCTCTTATGGGTGGACAAATGGATATTGAGGTCATTTTAGGATGTAGATTAATTGATGTTGAGCTACCAGAAGTTTTTCTAAAGAATTTTAAAGGCCCAAAAATTGGCATGGAGGAAATAAAAAGAAGAACTAATTGTCAAAATAGACCTTTGCTTGGAGGAATAGTTAAACCCAAAACAGGATTAGATATAAATACATTAAAAGAAGTTTGTGCAAATATGGTAAAAGGAGGCGTTGATTTTATTAAAGAAGATGAAATTTTAGGGAATCCATCTTGTTGTCCTTTTGAAGAAAGAGTTAAAATTGTAAATGATGTTGTCCAAAACGAAGCGTCAAAGTTAAATAAAGAAGTTTTCTATGCTCCTTGTGTAAATTCTGACTTACCTTATTTATTAAAACGAATAGAGTTTTTAGTTAAAAATAATATTAAAGCGTATCATTTGAATATATGGTCTGGTTTACAAATGTATAAATACTTAAGGAGTTTTGATTTTGATATTGCAATGCATTATCAAAAAAGTGGAGATAGAGTATTAACTGATAAAAATAATAATTATTCGATATCTTGGAATGTAATTTTAAAATTAGCAAGAATTTCTGGTGCTGACTTTATACATGCTGGTATGTGGGGAGGTTATTTATCTGATACAAAAACAGATTTATCAGAATGGATGTCAATTTTAACTTCAAAAAGTGATTTATTTAAAAAAACCGTTCCAGCATTTTCATGTGGAAGTCATCCAGGATTAGTAGATACTACTATAAAAAATTTTGGTCATGATATTATGATGAGTTTAGGAGGTTCGTTGCATGGACATCCTGGAGGAACAGTTTCAGGAGCAAAGGCTATGAGACAAGCTTTTGAATTAAATCAAGATAGAAATTTGGATTCTGGAAAATTTGTTGAATATAAGGAAGCAGTTAAAAAATGGGGATACATCAATGATTAATATTGTAATTCCAATGGCAGGGAAGGGAAAACGTTTTTTGGATAAAGGTATTCTTACCCCCAAGCCTTTAATTGAGATTAATTCTGAGCCATTTATTTCACATGTAGTTGATAGTGTAACATTCAAAAATGCAAAATTTTATTTTTTGATAAGAGACGAGCATTTAAAAAACAATGATTTTGATAAAATCTTTAAAAAGAAAAAAATTAATTATCAAATAATTCCTGTTACTGAGGATACAGAAGGTGCCGCTTGTACGGTTTTATTATGCTTTGATAAAATAGATAAAAAACTGCCTTTAATTGTTAAAGATTGTGATCAAATAATGAACTGGTCAAAAGATAATTTTTTAGAATATATAAATCGAAAAGAACACGATGGTGTATTGATTACTGTGCCAACTAATAACCCAGGTTTTTCCTATGTTGAGCTTTCTGATGACATGTCAGTAGTTACAAGAACAAAGGAGAAAGAAGTAGTCAGCTCATTTGGAAATACTGGCTGCTATTATTTTAAAAAATCATCTGATTTTGAATATTATGCAAATGCAATGATTAAAAAAAATATACGAGTAAAAAATGAATTCTACGTCAGTCAAATTTATAATGAATTTATTTTAGACAACAAAAAAATTATTCATTATCCAATAGTTGAAATTCTTTCGATTAATACTCCTGAAGAATTAAATCAAAACAAGAATAGTATTGAACAGTTTTGTTCAGCTAAAGATTAATTATTTAATTTTTTTAAAAAGCGAATTTTATACTTTATATATTTTAAGCTTACTTTATCTTTAAACGGTATGTATGCTTTTTTTGTTGGTTTTAATTCATAGTTTTTATGACTTTTGTTTTTAACGTCAAATATATCAATGAGAAGATTATTAATTATTTTTATTTTTAAAGAATTATTTTTAACAAAATGATATAGAAAGTACTCAGAACTCAAAGGTCTTTTTTCTTCTATAAACTTATCTAAATAATACATTACATTTTTGAATTCTAGAAATGTTCTAAAGTTACATATAAAAAATAAATCGTTTAGTCCTCTAGAGTGCAAATTTTCTGGAAAAATTATCTCATTATTTTTTAATTTTAAAATTTGCGTTTGAATATTATTTGGGATTTTATTTGAAAATAAATCTGTTCTAAACCTACAAACATAATCGTAATCAACATTGTAAATTTTAAATTGTTCATCAAGAAATTTGACATTTTCTGATATTGAATGCCACATATGAAATATATTTACTAACTGATAACTTCTATTTTCTTCACCAAAAACATATTGAATTTTTCCGATTTTATCCTCCCAATTTTTTTGTTGAATTTTTTTTATATTTTTAATTTGGTATAAATTACAAAACTCTTCAGTTTCATTTTGATTTTCCCAGAGGGCAGCAAAAATGTCATAATCAAATTCTGAAAATATTTTTTTAAGAAAATCTAGATTTTCTTTATAAATTCTTATTTGCCCTGAAATTAATATTGCTATTTTTTTTTTCATTTAACAAATTTAAAATTGCTTTTCTTATAATTTTAAATACTTATCTTTTATATTCTTTGCAAAATTTAAATATACTTTTGATATTTTATGGTATTGATCTTTTTCAACTATAGGCACTCCCAAGTCTCCTTGTTGGCCTACTTTTGGATCAATTGGAATTTCACCTAAGAAGTTTTTTTTAAACTCTTCGGCGGTTTTTTTTACACCTCCTTCACCAAAGATAGAATATTTTTTTCCATCGTCTCCTATAAAGTAACTCATGTTATCAACAAGACCTATAATGTTTACTTTAAGCTTATCAAACATTCTGATACCCCGTTTTACATCTTGAAGAGCTATTTCTTGAGGAGTAGACACAATAATAACTCCATCCATATTTATTTCTTGTGCAAAAGTTAATTGTGTATCCCCAGTTCCTGGTGGCATATCTACAATTATAAAATCTAAATCTTTCCAAGCAACTTTTTGTGTGAATGTTTTAATTGCGGAAGTTACCATTGGACCCCTCCAAATCATAGGGGTCTGTTCATCTGTTAAAAAACCAATCGACATACATTGAATGTTATATTTTGTAATTGGTTTTAAACTTTGACCATCACTTTCTGGTTTCCCATTTATAGAAAACAATTTCGGCAACGACGGACCGTATATATCAGCATCTAACAAGCCAACTTTGCATCCTATTTTTTTTAATGCAATCGCAAGATTTGTTGCAAACGTTGATTTGCCCACCCCACCCTTTGCACTTGAAATAGCAATAGTGTATTTTGTTCCTTTAATAGGGTTTTTTTGAAAGCGTTTTTTTTCAAGATTTTCTTTCATTGTGTCAATTAGACCTTATTTTCATTTATTTTTAAAGTATCATTACCTTGTTTTTAACTAGAAAGACATTATATAGATTGCTTTATGAACGATTTCAAAAATCAAAGTCCTTGGGGAACGCCCCCTGGTGGAAATGGCAATGGTGATGGTGGTTTTAGAAGAGGACCAACTCCACCTAATGTTGAAGAAATCATTAAAAATTTGCAAAGTAAAATTAACAGATTCTTTCCAGGAGGCTCTGGAAATAAACCAATTATTTTAGCATTGATCGTTGTTGTGATCATATGGGTTCTCAGCGGCCTATACAGAGTTCTTCCAGATGAACAAGGTGTAGTTTTAAGGTTTGGTAAATTTATAAAAACGACACAGCCAGGTTTGAACTATCATTTGCCAATGCCAATTGAAAGCGTTCTCACACCAAAAGTTACAAAAGTAAACAGAATGGATATTGGTTTTAGGTCTGAGAGAGACACAGGATTTACATCTTCAAGTGTTGCCGATGTTCCAGAAGAGAGTTTAATGTTAACCGGAGATGAAAACATAGTTAACATAGATTTTTCAGTATTTTGGGTAATTAAAGATGCAGGTAAATTTTTATTTAAAATTCAAGACCCAGAGGGCACAGTAAAAGCAGCGGCAGAGACAGCAATGAGAGAGGTAATCGCAAGATCTGATATCCAACCAATTTTAACAGAGGGTAGATCTCAAATAGAGATAGATACACAAAAAATTATTCAAAATATTTTAGATGAGTACAATTCGGGAATTCAAATTACACAAGTTCAAACTCAAAAAGCTGACCCACCAGATCAGGTAATTGATGCATTTAGAGACGTACAAGCTGCAAGAGCGGATATGGAAAGGGCAAAGAATGAAGCCGAAGCTTATGCAAACGATGTAATTCCAAGAGCCAGAGGAGATGCTGCTGTAATTCTACAAGCTGCTGAAGCATATAAAAAAGAGGTAGTAGCAAAAGCAGAAGGAGAAGCTAGTAGATTTTTAGCCATTTACAATGAATATAAAAATGCAAAAAATGTTACGCAAGAGAGAATGTATTTAGAAACAATGGAAAAAGTTTTGGCTGATATTGATAAAATTATAATTGATAAAAACTCAGGGTCAGGAGTTGTTCCTTATTTACCACTCCCTGAGCTTAAAAAAAAGGCAGTTAATTAATGAGAAAATTTATAATACCACTAGTTATTTTAATAGCAGCAACAGTCTATTTTTCAGTATTTATTGTTAAAGAAGTTAACCAAGCAATTGTTCTTCAGTTTGGTGATCCAAAAAGAATAATTATGAAACCTGGAATAAACTTTAAAATTCCATTTATTCAAAATGTTGTCTTCTTAGATAAAAGGATTTTAAATTTAGACACGCCCCCAGAAGAGGTAATAGCATCTGATCAGAAGAGATTAATTGTTGATGCATTTGCAAGATTTCAAATAGTTGATCCACTAAAGTTTTATATTTCTGTAGGAAATGAAAGAGTTGCTAGATCAAGATTATCTACAATCATAAATTCAAGAATAAGAAGTGTGTTAGGTACACAAAGGTTACAAACATTATTATCTGCAGATAGAACTAATCAAATGAGTTTAATACAAGATGGAGTAAACAATGAGGCAGAAAATTTTGGAATAAATATTGTAGATGTAAGAATTAAAAGAGCAGACCTTCCTCAAGCAAACAGTGAAGCTATCTATAAAAGAATGCAAACTGAAAGAGAAAGAGAAGCAAAAGAATTTAGAGCAAAAGGTGCTGAAATGGCAGCAGAAATTACTGCTAATGCAGACAAAGAAGTTACAGTTATTCTAGCAAATGCTGAAAAATCTTCTCAGATTTTAAAGGGAGAGGGGGACGGAAAAAGAAATAAAATTTTTGCTGACGCCTTTGGAAGAGATCCAGAATTCTTTGCTTTTTACAGAGCTATGCAAGCTTATGAAAAAGCTTTAATCGGTGGTGAAACTTCTTTGATACTTTCACCTGATAGTGAGTTTTTTAAATTTTTTGGGAATATCAAACAAAAGCAAAATCAGCAGTAAACTAAAACATGAGGGAGCTGATATTAGCTTTAGGATTGTTTCTTTTCATCGAAGGTATTTTATACGCCTTATTTCCATCAAAAATGAAAAATATGCTATCTAAATTAAATCAAATTACAGATGGACAACTAAGATCTGGAGGCTTGATATTTGCAATACTAGGATTTTTGATAATTTGGTATTTTAAAAGAGATGCTTAAAAAATTTTCAATTTATATAATTTTGTTTGCTCTATCTTTTGGTGTTAAAGCAGAAGATTATCCAGGCTCTTTTGCAGATTTAGCTGAAAAGCTAATGCCTTCTGTCGTAAATATCTCTACAACACAAGTAATAACAACAAGATCAAATCCTTTTCCATTTGAATTTCCCCCGGGATCACCTTTTGAAGATATGTTTAAAGAGTTTGGTGAACCTCAACAAAGAAGAACCAGTGCACTTGGATCTGGTTTTATAATTGATAAAGACGGAATTGTGGTAACAAATAATCACGTAATACAAGGTGCAGAAGATATTTTTGTTACTGTTAATGGTGAAAAAGAATATCAAGCAGAAATTCTTGGAGCAGATCCTTTGTCAGATATTGCGGTTCTTAAAATAAATTCTGATGAAAAATTTTTTCCTGTTAAATTTGGAGATTCAGATGTTGCAAGAGTTGGAGACTGGGTTATTGCAATCGGCAATCCTTTTGGTTTAGGGGGTACAGTAACTTCAGGTATTATTTCAGCTAGAAATAGAAGCATAGGCCTTTCAAGATATGAGGATTATATTCAAACAGATGCCTCTATCAATTCTGGAAATTCTGGTGGGCCTTTATTTAATATGAATGGAGATGTAATTGGTATCAACACTGCGATTCTCGGTCAATCAGGATCAATAGGGATAGGTTTTGCAATACCGTCTAACAGTGCAAAAAAAGTAATTAATCAATTAATTAAATTTGGAGAAACAAAAAGAGGTTGGCTTGGAGTTAGAATACAAACCGTAACCAAAGAAATAGCTGAAGCTGAGAATTTAGATAAAGCAAGAGGTGCTTTAGTTGCAAGTGTTGCTGATGGAAGCCCTTCAGATAAGGGAGGGATAAAATCTGGAGATATTATTTTAGAATTTGATGGTAAGAAAATAGGTGAAATGAAAGAATTACCTAAAATTGTAGCTGAAACAGAAGTTGGTGCCAAAGTAAATGTAAAAGTTTGGAGAAATAAAAAAGAAATTAATAAAATTATTATATTAGGCAGATTAGAAACATCTGAAGATTTTAAACCAAAACTTAAAACTGAAGAAAAACCAAAAGAAACAAGAATTGAAGGTTTAAAAATTGAAGTAAGATCTATTACTGAAAAAGATATTATAGAAAGAGAGTTACCAAAATCTACTTCAGGAGTTGTAATAACTCAAATTGATGAGAATAGCCCTATAAATTATTTAAAAATAGGCAATATTATTATTGAAGCAAAGAAAAGAAATATCAATACACCAGGTGATTTGAATATTGTTGTTAATTCATCATTAAGAAGTTCTGAAAAAACTATTTTAATAGTAATCTACAATAACCAAAACCAAAAGAGGTATATTGGTGTTAAACTAGATTAAAATGGACCTTAAGTCCAAAATAATTTTAATTTCAGGACCTACAGCCTCTGGTAAGTCAAATTTTGCAGCTAACTTAGCTAAAAAAGTCAAGGGAGAAATTATTAATGCAGATAGTATGCAAGTTTATAAAGAATTTAAAGTCTTAACTGCACGCCCAACTAGATTAGAACAAAAAAAAATAAAACATCATTTATATGGGTTTCTAACTATTAAAAGAAAATTCTCAACTGGACAGTGGTTAAAACTTGCTACAAAAAAAATTAATGAAATTAAAGATAAAAATAAAATTCCTATACTTGTTGGTGGTACAGGATTATATTTTAAAGCATTAGCAGATGGATTTGTAAAGATTCCAAAAATATCAATAAAAAAAAGAAAAAAAGTTGTAGATCTTCAAAAAAAATTGGGACAGGCTAATTTTTATAAAAAGTTAATTAAAATAGATCCAAAAATTCAAGAAACAATAAATTCAAATGATATTCAAAGATCAATACGAGCGTATGAAGTTAAAAAATATACAAAAACATCTCTAGTTGATTGGTATATGAATACAAAGCCACTATTTAATAAAGATCAGCTCATTAAAATATATTTAGCCTGTCCAAGAAATTTACTTTTAAAGAGAATTGAATCTCGGACAGAAAGGATGTTTTCAGGCGCGATAAAAGAGGTTAAAAAAATAAAAAATATTAATTTTTCTAAAAGCAACAGTTCGAGTAAAATTATTGGATTTAATGAAATCAAGAATCATTTAAATAAAAAGGTGAATAAAGACCGAACAATAGAACTAATAGTCATAAAAACAAGACAATACGCCAAAAGGCAAGCCACATGGGCACGAGGACAAATGAAAAATTGGAAAACTATTAGTTGCTTAGATACAAAAGCTTCTCTAAAAAAATTATTAAATTAATTACTAAACCTTGACCAATCAGCACAACTTCAGCTAGATTAGCCAAATGTCAAAATTATATACAGGAGCAGAAATAGTATTTAAGTGCCTAGAAGATCAAGGTGTTGATTTCATTTTTGGTTATCCAGGAGGTGCTGTGCTACCGATTTATGATGAATTAAAAAATCATAAAAGTATAAAACATATTCTTGCTAGACATGAACAAGGCGCAGGACATGCGGCAGAAGGTTATGCTAGATCTTCAGGAAAACCTGGAATTGTATTAGTTACTTCTGGTCCGGGCGCAACTAACGTAGTTACAGCATTAACCGATGCATACATGGACTCTGTTCCTCTCGTATGTATCTCTGGACAAGTCCCAACACATTTAATTGGTACTGATGCTTTTCAAGAGTGTGATACAACAGGCATCACTAGACCTTGCACAAAACATAATTGGCTGGTTAAAGATATTAAAGATTTAGCAAAGACTATCCACAAAGCTTTTGAAGTAGCAACAACTGGTAGACCTGGGCCTGTATTAGTTGATATTCCAAAAGATATTCAATTTAATAAATTTTCTTATTCTAAACTAAAAAAACAAAAAAAAATAAATGGCAAAACTCATAATTTTTATACACAAACAAATATTGATGAATTGATAAAATTAATAAAGAAGTCAAAAAAACCAATAATTTATTCTGGTGGAGGAGTTATTAACTCTGGATTAGAAGCAAGCAAGCTTTTAAGAGAATTTGTTAATGCAACTGGCTTCCCAATAACTTCAACTTTACAAGGACTTGGTGCTTATCCAGGTGATGATAGCCAATTTTTAGGAATGCTAGGAATGCATGGTACTTACGAAGCTAATAATGCAATGCATGGATGTGATTTAATGATAAATGTAGGTGCTAGATTTGATGATAGAATCACTGGAAAGATTGATGAGTTTTCACCTAAATCAAAGAAAGTACATATAGACATTGATCCATCTTCAATAAATAAAAATGTAAAAGTTGATTTAGCAATTGTTGGAGATGTTGCGTCAGTACTAAAAAATACTATTAAAAAATTAAAGAAACAAAAACCAAACTTTTCTAATTCTAATAAATCTAACATTTCAAAATGGTGGGAACAAATTCAAAAATGGAGATCTATTAATTCGCTTGCATACATTAATAGCGAAGAAAGTATAAAACCACAATATGCAGTTCAAAGATTATATGAACTTACAAAAAATAAAGATACATTTATTACTACTGAAGTAGGACAGCATCAAATGTGGGCAGCACAACATTATAAATTTGATAAACCTAATAGATGGATGACTTCAGGTGGACTTGGAACAATGGGTTACGGTCTTCCAGCTGCAGTTGGGGTTCAAATTGCCAATCCAAATAAATTAGTAATTGATATTGCTGGCGAGGCTTCGGTTCTGATGACAATGCAAGAAATGTCAACAGCAGTGCAATATAGCCTTCCAATAAAAATTTTTATTTTAAATAACGAATACATGGGAATGGTTAGACAATGGCAAGAGCTACTTCATGATAAAAACTATTCAGAAAGCTATACAGCTGCTCTTCCAGATTTTGTTAAATTAGCCGAAGCTTATGGTTGTGTTGGTATACGTGCAAAAACTCCAGAAGAATTAGATGATAAAATTATAGAAATGATCAATACTGACAGACCAGTTATATTTGATTGTTTAGTTGATAAAGTTGAAAACTGTTTTCCAATGATTCCATCAGGAAAACCTCATAATCAAATGCTTTTAGGACCCAAGGATCAAAAAGAAAACAAAATAACAGGCAAAGGAAAAACTTTAGTTTAATGAGCAAAGCAAGATCGGCATATAGCATTTCAGGTAAAAAGGAAAAATTTGATACTCATATCATTGTAGTTTGGGTGGATAATGAAGCCGGTGTGTTAGCCAGAATTGCAGGACTATTTTCTGGACGAGGTTATAATATCGAGTCTTTAGCGGTTGCAGAGGTTGATAAAAAATTAAATATCTCAAGAATAACAATTGTCACAACAGGAACCCCGCAAGTAGTAAACCAAATAAGACTTCAGTTAAAGAAGTTAGTCCCTGTACACAATGTAGCAGATTTTAAAAGAGAGGATAAAAGAGTTATTTTTAAGGAAATGGCGCTTTTGAAGATTGTCGGAAAAAATGAAAAAAGAGATAAAGCTTTAAAAGCTTGTAAAAAATTTAATCCTGTAATATTGGATAAAACAAATAAATCTTTTGTAATTCAAATTACAGCTTTAAGAAGAGAAATTGATAAAATGATTGTAGATTTAAAAAAATTTGGTTTAGTAAGTGTTTCTAGAACTGGAGCAGTTGCAATGACAAGAGGAGCAGAAATATTTAAGTAAAAAAGGAGATCAGATGAAAATTTTTTATGAGAAAGATACAAAAACAAATTTAATTAAGGACAAAAAAATTGCAATTTTTGGTTATGGAAGTCAAGGTCATGCCCATGCCTTAAATTTAAAAGATAGTGGAGTTAAAGAAGTTGTAGTTGCATTAAGAGACGGATCCTCAAGTAAAGCAAAAGCAGAATCAAAAGGACTTAAAGTAATGAATTTATCAGATGCAGCTGAATGGGCAGATGTAATAATGATTTTAACTCCAGATGAATTACAAGCTACCATATATAAAAATCACATTGAACAAAGAGCTAGAGAGGGCACGTCAATAGCTTTTGCCCATGGTTTAAATATTCATTATGATTTAATCAAAGCAAGAAAAGATTTAGATGTATTTATGGTTGCACCAAAAGGCCCAGGTCATTTGGTAAGAAGTGAATTTGAAAAAGGTGGAGGAGTACCGTGCTTGTTTGCAGTGCATCAAAACGGTTCTGGAAATGCAAGAGATATTGCAATGTCCTATGCATCTGCAATTGGTGGTGGCAGATCAGGTATTATTGAAACTACATTTAAAGATGAGGTAGAAACAGATCTATTCGGAGAACAAACAGTTCTTTGTGGAGGTTTGGTAGAACTAATTAAAAATGGATATGAAACATTAGTTGAAGCTGGGTATGAGCCTGAAATGGCATATTTCGAGACTGTTCATGAAGTTAAATTAATTGTTGATTTAATTTATGAGGGTGGAATTGCTAATATGAATTATTCTATATCTAATACTGCAGAGTATGGTGAGTATATGTCCGGACCAAGAATTGTAAATAAAGAAGAAACAAAAAAAAGAATGAAGGAAGTTTTAGAGGATATTCAATCAGGTAAATTTACTAAACAATGGATGAATGAATGTAAAAATGGTCAAAAAGAGTTTCTAAATATTAGAGCAAAATTAGCCGATCATCCCGTTGAGAAAGTTGGAGCAGAATTAAGAGGTATGATGCCTTGGATTGGTAAGAAAAAACTAATCGATAGCGATAAGAAGTAAAATTAAAGTCTAATTTTACTTAAAACTTGGAATTTATTTTGCAATCTCTATTATAGATTGTATTATATATAAACTTTAAAAAAAAAAATGAGCGATAAAAATAGAGTATTTATATTTGATACAACGATGCGAGATGGAGAACAATCTCCAGGTGCATCTATGAGTTTAGAAGAAAAAATCCAAATAGCCAGAGTTTTTGATGAACTTGGAATTGACATAATCGAAGCAGGTTTTCCAATAGCTTCTCCAGGGGATTTTGAAGCAGTGACTGAAGTTAGTAAAATTTTAAAAAACTCTATACCTGCAGGACTAGCTAGACATTCAAAAAAAGATATAGATAGATGTTATGAGGCATTGAAACATGCTCCAAGATTTAGAATTCACACTTTTATTTCAACAAGTCCACTTCACATGAAACATAAACTGAATAAAACACCAGAACAAGTTTATGATTCAATTAAGGAACATGTAACCTACGCAAGAAAATTTACAGACGATGTTGAATGGTCTTGTGAAGATGGAACAAGAACAGATATGGATTATATGTGCAAAACAGTTGAATTGGCCATCAAATGTGGGGCAAAAACTATTAATATTCCTGATACAGTTGGATATACGGTACCATCAGAATTTACAAAAATTATACAAACATTGTTAAACAAAGTTCCAAATATAGATAAAGCCATACTATCTACTCATTGTCATAATGATTTGGGTTTGGCAGTAGCAAATTCTTTAGCTGGAGTTCAAGCTGGGGCTAGACAAATTGAATGTACTATAAATGGTATCGGTGAAAGAGCAGGCAATGCTGCGCTTGAAGAAGTTGTAATGGCTATGAAAACTAGACCTGACCTAATGCCATATGAGACAGGAATTAATACTAAGTTATTAAGCAAGGCTTCAAAAATTGTTTCAAATGCAACAGGCTTTCCTGTTCAATACAATAAGGCTATTGTTGGAAAAAATGCATTTGCACACGAGTCAGGGATCCATCAAGATGGAATGCTAAAAAATAGACAAACATACGAAATAATGACACCCGAAAGCGTGGGTGTTAAGCAAACATCATTAGTGATGGGAAAGCATTCAGGAAGACATGCTTTTAAAGATAAATTAACAAGCCTTGGTTATGTTGATGTTACCGATGATATTGTTGAAAATGCTTTTGGTAAATTTAAGGTTTTAGCCGATAAGAAGAAACACATTTATGATGAAGATATTATCGCTTTAGTTGATGACAGCTTAATTATAGATAATAAAGTGAGTGCAATAAACTTAAAATCTTTAAAGGTATTTGCAGGAACAGGTGAACCACAAAGAGCTGATATGACACTAGATGTTTTTGGCGAAGTAAAAGAAGCAACTGAAACTGGAGACGGTCCAGTTGATGCAATATTTAAATGTATAAAAACTTTATATCCGCATCATATAAATTTACAATTATACCAAGTACATGCTGTCACAGAAGGAACAGATGCACAGGCGACTGTAAGCGTCCGAATTGAGGAAAATGGAAAAACAACAGTTGGTCAAGCGGCAGATACTGATACACTTGTTGCTTCTGCAAATGCTTACATAAATGCATTAAATAAAATGATAATTAAAAGAGATAAAACTGCTCCAGATAACCCACAAGTTTCTGCTGAGTATGATAACAAAGTGAGAGGAATATAAGATGGGAATGTTTGATAAAATTACAGGAATTTGGTCTCAAGATATGGCAATCGACCTTGGTACAGCTAACACACTTGTTGTGTTAAAAACTAAAGGTGTGGTTTTAAATGAACCTTCTGTAGTTGCCGTAGCAGATAATAAAGGGAAAAAAACTGTTTTAGCAGTTGGTGATGAGGCAAAAACAATGTTAGGAAGAACGCCAGGAAATATTCAAGCTATAAGACCTTTGAGAGATGGAGTTATCGCTGACTTCATAGTTACAGAAGAAATGATCAAACACTTTATAAAAAAAGTACATAAAGGCAGTTCTTTCGCAAACCCAAGAATATTAATTTGTGTACCTACAGGCTCTACTCCAGTGGAAAGAAAAGCGATACAAGACAGTGCTCTTGCTGCTGGTGCAAGAAAGGTTCAACTTATAGAAGAACCTATTGCAGCTGCAATCGGTGCGGGACTTCCAATATCTGAAGCAACAGGTTCAATGGTAATTGATATCGGTGGTGGAACGACTGAAATTGCCGTGATGTCGCTTGGAGGAGTTGTTTATTCAAGATCACTAAGGATAGCTGGTGATGCAATGGATGTTGCATTACAAAATTATATGAGAGAAGAGTATAATCTTTTAATTGGAGATAGTACTGCAGAAAAAATTAAAAAGGAGGTTGGTACCGCTATTCCAACTAACAATAATAAGTACCCAGTAAAAGGTAGAGATATAAGATCTGGAACACCAAAAGAAATAAATGTTACAGAAGAAGATACAGCCGCTGCATTAAATCCAATTTTAAAAGAAATGATTGGTGGTATTAAAATGGCTTTAGAAAATACACCACCAGAACTTTCTGCAGACTTAGTAGATATGGGATTAACATTAACTGGAGGTGGTGCTCTATTAAAAAATATTGATAGAAGATTTTCTAAAGAAACTGGTTTACCTGTGCATATAGCAGAAGATCCTTTAGCATGTGTTGCAATCGGTACTGGAAAGGCTCTAGATCAAGAAGAAACTTTTTCTTCAATGCTTACAGAGTATTAAGATAAATGGCATCAGGCAGAGATGACTTTATTATTGCCATTAGATCTGCCTTTCTTAAAAAAAGTAATAAACAACAGTTTTCTTTACTTGCATTAATTTTTTTTTCAATTTTTTTAATTTTTTTATCAAATCTAAATTTTATTGGTATCAAATATATAAAAATAGGTATTAATGAGGCAACCTATAGACTCTCTGCATTAATAAGTTATCCAGAAAAAAAATTAAGTGACTCAATTAATTTTTTTTCAGCATATTTTAATGCTTATGAGGAAAATCGAAATTTAAAAATCAAAATAGATGAATTAAATAATGATAAATTGAATTATATATTTCTTGAAAATGAAAATAAAAGACTGAAAGAAATTGTTGGAGAAAACAACCAAATTTCTGAAGGTATAGTATCAAGAGTTTTAATTGATAAAGAAGGAAAGTTTTTAAGATCAATTATTCTAAATAAGGGCAGCAAAGACGGTGTCAAATTAGGAATGGTTGTTTTAGAAAAAAATTACTTAGTTGGACAAATAATAGAGGTTAATTATACCACATCAAGAGCAATTTTGATTTCTGATTTAAATAGCAATATACCAGTTGTTGTAGAACCTGGTAGTTTTCAATCAATTCTAAGTGGAACAGGAAAAGATTACGGGGTAATTAAATATTCAAAGGATCAATTAATTTTTGATGAATATAATATTGTTTATACATCAGGATCTGGTGGTAATTTTAGATCAGGTCTTCCTATTGGAAAGATTAATAATGAAATCGAAAATCTTGCAGTAGAGTTTTTTTCAGACTTATCACAATTATCATATGTAAAAATTCAATCATTAGAGGCTGCAGAACAATAAAATGACTTTAAAAAAAATTAATTTTAAAAATAAATTATTTAAATATTTTCCTCTTGTTTTATTATATTTTTCTGTTTTAAATGAATTTGATATTGATGTTACAAGCTTTGGCTTATTATCATTTAATCTTCCATTTATAATTATTTTTTATTGGAGTTTAAAAGATCCAGACCATATAGGTAATGGTTTAATATTTATTTCTGGGATTTTAAATGATGTTACCTTGGGCTATCCAATAGGAGTGAGTTCATTTGTATATCTAACGATTATATCTTTTGCTGCTTATTTAAGGAATATAACTTTAAGACCAAATATTTTTAAAGATTCTTTAGTATTTTTAATTGCAATTTTATTTGCAAATTCTGTAAATGCACTAATTCTGAGTTTTGTTTTTGGTATCCAAATTAATTTTTTTGAAATTATTGCAAATATAACTTTTACTTTTTTATTATATTTTTTATTTGCAAGAATATTTAATTTTTTAACACCTAAAGGTACATAAATGCTTGGCGATGGAATTGGATCTAACGTAAGAAAATCAAAATTAATTAATAGAAGAATGTTTTTAGCATCTGCAGCAAAAGCTGTAGTTTTTATCGGTATAATTGGTCGATTATTTTACTTGCAAGTAGAACAAAATAAAAAGTACTTAACTTTATCTGATAAAAACAGAATAAGAGAAAATAAACTACCCCCAATAAGAGGTGAGTTCAAAGATTACTTTGGAAAAACTATTGCTGGAAACTTGGATGTGTATGAACTTCATGTGATCCCAGAACAAGTAGAAGATTTTAGAGTTTTAATAACGCGTGTTAAGCAAATATTAAATTTATCAGAAAATACCGTAAGTAAAATATATAAAACAAAAAAGAAACAAAAACCATGGGAGACAATTGTAATATCTGAGAATTTATCATGGGATGAATTTTCAAAAATAAATTATTATCTTTATGACTTACCAGGTTTAAAACCTGTAATTACGGTTGGAAGAAATTATCCATTTAATGAAAGCTATTCACATGTTCTTGGCTATGTTGCTTATGCAAGTCAAAATGATTTATCTTCGAATGAAGTAATAAATGAAAGACATGTTCCAGGACTAAGGGTAGGTAAGAATGGTTTAGAAAAAACCTTTGAAAATGAATTAATTGGAACAAATACAATTCAAAGATTTGAGGTAAACGCTTATGGAAAAAGAATAAGTCAACTTGAAGTACAAAATGGTAATCAAGGTAACTCATTAAGAATTTCAATTGATACAGAAATTCAAAATTATACAAATGAACTATTACAAGGTGAGGCAGGATCAATAAGTGTAATGGATATTTATACTGGGGAAATGGTAGCTATGAGCTCTTCTCCTTCTTTTAATCCAAATGATTTTTTATATGGAATAGGATCAAAGAGATGGAAAGATTTAAATAAAAACCCATTTAAACCTTTGATCAATAAAACTATTTCGGGCCTCTATTCACCCGGATCAACTATAAAACCACTTGTTGCCTTGTCTGCTCTGGAAAATGATGTGATTAAACCGAGTATGACGGTGAAATGTATTGATAATATAGATTTTTATGGGCAAAAATTCCACTGTTGGAAAAAAAAAGGTCATGGGTATATGACTTTGAAAAATGCAATAAAGCAATCTTGTGATATTTACTTTTATGAAGTTGCAAGATTGCTTGGAGTAGATAGACTGAATGAAACTGCAAGAAAATTTGGTCTTGGAGATATAGTTCTTAAAAATTTTTTTGATAATGAAAAAAAAGGCCTTGTTCCTTCAACGAAATGGAAGAAAGAAGCTATTGGTCAAAATTGGTATTTAGGTGAAACTTTAATTACAGGTATTGGTCAAGGATATATACAAACTACACCACTTCAATTAACTCTTATGACTGCTCAACTTGCAAATGGAGGAAACAAAATTTATCCAACATTAATCCCAAATAATAAAAACATCGATGAAATAAAAAAGGAAATGAAAGGAAATGAGGATTACGATCTTCCAACTAACTATGTGCCCTTAGTAAGAAATAAAGAAAATATAAAATTTGTTTTGGATGCAATGTTTAAATCAACGAATGAAGTTTATGGAACGTCATACCGATCAAGAATTGAAGATCCAAAATATCAGTTTGCAGGCAAAACTGGAACTGCACAGGTAAAAAGAATTACCGAGGCTGAAAGGGAACTAGATAGAGAACTAGAACAAATACCCTATAAGGAAAGAGATCATGCATGGTATATTGCTTTTGGACCCTATAAAGATCCAAGATATGCTCTTACAGTGCTTGTTGAACACGGAGGCTCAGGAAGTTCTGCGGCAGCACCAATAGCAAAAAAATTATTTAAAAAAATAATTGATAGACATGAAGAGAGAGAGAAAATTAGAAAAGAGAACTTAATTACATAATGAAAAGTTATAGCACATTTGGAGATATATCATTCTTTCAAAAAATAAAATCATTGGATTTTTATTTATTATTTTCAATAATTATTTTAGGTTTTATTAGTATACTGGTTATGTACTCGACAGACATAAGTGATGGGAATTTTTATCACAGTTTCAATCATGCTTTAAGATTTGGTGTATTT
>CACOPK010000009.1 GCA_902629075.1 uncultured Pelagibacteraceae bacterium
GGGTGCCGCAGGTGTTCACTTTGAAGATCAATTAGCAAGTGAAAAAAAATGTGGTCACATGGGTGGTAAAGTTTTAGTTCCAACTAGCACAATGGTTAGGAATTTAAAGGCAGCAAGATTAGCATCAGATATCGCTGATGTTCCCCTTATTCTTTTAGCAAGAACTGATGCTAATGCTGCAAAACTTATCACAAATGATTTTGATGAAAATGATAAACCTTTTTTAACTGGTGAAAGATCACCTGAGGGTTTCTTTTATGTTAAGGATGGTATTGACCAAGCAATTTCAAGAGGATTAGCATATGCTCCATACGCTGATTTAATTTGGTGTGAAACTGCTACTCCTAATTTAGAAGAAGCAAAAAAATTTGCTGATGCAATCCATGCAAAATTTCCAGGTAAATTACTTGCCTATAATTGTTCTCCATCATTTAATTGGAAAAAACATTTATCAGATGATGAAATAGGATCATTCCAAAAAAAAATTGCTGAAATGGGCTATAAATTTCAATTTATAACTTTGGCAGGTTTCCATACACAGAATATTGCTATTTTTGATTTAGCAGAGAAATATAAAGAAGAGGGAATGGCTGCTTATTCTAAAATTCAGCAACATGAATTCGCAAGAGAGAAAGATGGATACACAAGCGTTAAACATCAAAGAGAAGTTGGAACATCCTATTTTGATGCAGTATCCAACACAATAAGTTCAGGAAAAAGTTCTACTACTGCAATGGACGGATCTACAGAGTCTGAGCAGTTCTAAATATTAAAAATTTTTTCCATCATCTCAATTCGTTGGCTATTAATAGTACTTATTTATATTAGCTATTAATTACCAAGAGTGTAAGTTAGCCAAATGAATAAAAACCTATTTTTGCTTACTGCTAGTCAAGTATTTGGTTTTACAGCAGCTAACGTAACTGTTTTTCTAAGTGGAATAATAGGTGCCCAGTTAAGTTCAATTAAATCTTTATCAACACTACCACCATCTATTTACATAGTTGGTATTGCGATATCTACTATATTTGCAGCTAAAGTTATGAGCATAATTGGAAGAAGGCTTGGTTTTGTTTTAGCATCAATAGCTAGCACAGTTGCAAGTCTTATGGCAGCATATTCAATAATTTTAGGTAATTTTTTTATTTTTTGTTTTGCTTGTTTTATTTTAGGGGCAGGAATGGCTTTTATCCATCAATATCGATTTGCAGCTGCAGAAAGTGTTGAGAAAGAACAAGCTCCCAGAGCAATTTCAATTTTATTGTTAGCTGGAATTGTATCAGCATTTATTGGCATAAGTTTAGCAAACTATACTAAAAACTTTATTCCTAATTATCTATATGCAGGATCATATTTTGCCCTTGCTTTCTTGACTATAATGCCAGCTATATTTTTATCTTTTTTTAAAGAAAAGAGTGAAGCCATTTCAAAACAAGATAAACAAATTAGCACCAGAACTTATTTTCAATTTATCTCTGAACCAAAATTTTTACAGGCACTAACCGCCGCTTCTTTTGCATATGTTGTGATGGCCTTTCTAATGACAGCTACACCAATTAGCATGCATATTATCCACGAATTTAGTTTAGATAAATTAGGTATAGTTATGCAATTTCATGTTTTAAGTATGTTTCTTCCATCTTTAATAACAGGAACATTAATTAAAAAATATGGGTTCAGTAAAATGATGTATTTAGGAGTGTTGTTTTATGTTTTTACAATAATTACAAGTTTTCTAGATCCGTCTTTTATTAGTTATTTATTAGGATTAATTTTTTTAGGAATAGGGTGGAACTTTCTTTTTGTAACAGCAACAAGCCTTTTAGTAACTACATATACTCCTGATGAAAAATTTAAAGCTCAAGGATTTAACGACTTGGTTGTTTTTTCTTTTACTGCAATATCTAGTTTATCTGCAGGAATATTAATTTCTATGACTAGTTGGAAATCGGTAAACCTACTCTGTATTCCTTTTTTAATTTTAATTATTGCTTCAATATTAAATGCAGATTTAAGAAAAACTGAAAAAATTTAAGGGGTACACTCTTTGGTTATCCCAAAGAGCCCCCTTAATGTTGCCGCTTTGGCTAAATCCACGAAAGGGATTTATTTACATAATGTTTTTTATATGGAATCTCACCAGCTAAGTGTCAGGCAACTTTAACATAGACTCATCCTCCCTGAGTTAAAGTTAACTTTTGAAAAGGTTGTATTCAATAAATTTATTAACAAAAAATTAAAATATTTAAATTGAATACAACCTAGTGATAATTTATATTATTGGAAATCAAAAATTAAAATTTTTTAGTATCTATTTTCTTTTACACTTTTTACACAAACCAAAAAATTCTAAATTATATTTTTTATAGTTCATTCCGGTGTTGTCACTAAAGTTCGTTAAATATTTTGCAAGTTTATTATCTTTTATTTCAGTTACTTTTTCACAGCTTTCACATATTGAAAATGCCGTAGTTTTAGATATTTGACAGCTTGAATTTTGACAAGCAATGAAAGCATTACGACTTTCAATTTTATGTATTTTTCCAATTTCTACCAATTTATCCAGCGCTCTATATACCTGCAACGGTGCCTTAATCCCTTTTTTTTGGACATTAAATAGTATTGAGTAAGCCTTCATTGGCTCAGGAGATTTATCAATAAGATCAAAAATAATTTTTTGATTTTTTGATAAATTTAATTGTTTTTCCACCATTATATTTTTACCAATTTCATTTTAATTTTTCAATCCGGATGTTTGTTTTATTTTTAATAAAGATAATATGAATAAAAATAAAGATGCCGCTATAATTGATGGTCCCGAGGCTGTATTGAATTCTAATGACGAATATAGACCTAAAATTACAGATAATAATCCTCCTATTATTGAGTAAAATACCATCTGAAGAGGACTTGTAGATACATTTCTCGCCATAGCAGCAGGTATTATTAGCATTCCTGTTATTAAAAGTAATCCAACCATTTTTATTGATATGGCGATAACTGCAGCCATTAAAATTGTGAATATAGCTTTCGCTCTATCAGGATTTAATCCCTCAGCCTCTGCTAATTCGTAATTTACTGTAGATGCAAATAAAGATTTCCAAATTAATTTTAGTACTACTAAAATTAATAATCCGCCTATCCAAATAATTAATAAATCATCAACAGTTACTGCTAGTATATCGCCAAATAACAATCCCATTATATCAAATCTAATAAAAGATAAAAAACCAATCACCACAAGTCCAACTGCTAACGATGAGTGCGCCAAAAGACCTAATAGAGCATCTCCAGGTAAATTAGTTTTATTTTGAAGTTGAATTAAAATTAACGCTATTAAAGCTGAAATAATAAACACTGAGAAAGCTATATTAAATTGAAAAGAGTATGCTATCGTCACACCAAGAAGAGCAGAGTGTGAAAGTGTATCACCAAAATAAGACAATCTTCTCCAAACAACGAAACATCCAAGAGGACCTGTTACAAGCGCAACACCAATTCCAGCAAACAAAGCTCTTATAAAAAAATCATCGAACATTTAATTTTTTTTAATATCTCCTTCATTAGTATGAACATGATCATGCTTATGTTCGTATATAGTAAGAGTTTTAGATGCTTGCTCACCAAATAAAGCCTTATACTCATGATTATGCGCTACATCAGTTGGTGAGCCAGAGCAACAAACATGACCATTTAAACAAACAACGTGGTCAGTTGCGCTCATCACAGTATGTAAATCGTGAGAAATAAGCAGAATACCACAATTTAATTCCTCTGAAATTTTTTTGATTAATTGATACAAAGCAATCTCACCTGTAAAGTCTACTCCTTGGACAGGTTCATCTAGCACTAATAGTTCCGGTTTTTTTGAAATAGCTCTAGCCAGTAAAACTCTTTGGAACTCGCCTCCAGATAAATTACCTAAATTTTTATTTTTAAGATGCAATACTCCTGTTAATGATAACGACTCATTTATTTGTTGCTCTCCTATATTATCTGTTAATAACATAAAATCATTAACTCTAATCGGTAGCGTCCAATCAATTGAAATTTTTTGAGGCACATATCCAATTTTATCTGTGTATTTTTCTACTTTACCTTCAATTTTTTTATATATTCCCAATGCAATTTTGGCAGTTGTACTTTTTCCTGAACCGTTAGGACCAATAAGAGTTACAATTTTTCCTTTTTGAACTTCAAGAGAAACTCCCTCTACAAGAAACTTATTATTTAGTTGATATCCTGCATTTTGCAATTTTACTAATGTATCGTTATTTGATCTCATTTTAATGCTTGACTTTTAAATGTTATATTATTACATAACGTTATAATATAACAATAGTTAAAATATGACTTATATAAAAAAAATTCCTTTCGTTTTCACATTAATATCATTTTTAACATTCTTTACATCTGTAAATGCAGAATTCAAAGTTGTAGCATCTATTAAACCAATTCACTCTTTAGCTAGTTATTTGATGGATGGTATTGGAAAACCTAATCTTATTGTGGATGGATATGCTTCCCCTCATGGATTTGCCATGAAACCTTCACATGCAAAAATGCTTCAAGAAGCAGATATTATATTTTGGGTAGGTGAAGATTTAGAGAATTTTTTAGTTAAACCGTTAAGTTCAATTGCAAAAAAAGCTGAAAAAATTGAGTTAATGGAAATTAAAGGTTTAGAGGTATTAAAATTTAGAGAAAGAAATATTTTTGATGATCACGATCATGACGACCACGGACACGATGATCACGGTAAAAAAGAAGATGATCATGACGACCACGGACACGATGATCACGATGGACACGCTCATGGTGAATTTGACCCGCACATTTGGTTAGATCCTGTTAATGCGAAAGTTATTTTAAAAGAGATGGCTGAGCATTTAATTGAAAATGACGAAAAAAATTCTGCAATTTACAAAAAAAATTTAGCAAAAGCTCTTAACGATATTGATAAGTTAATTAAAGACACTAAATCTGAATTAAGCAAAAGTATTGCTTCTATAGTTTTTCATGATGCATACCAATATTTTGAGGAAAGATTTAATGTAAATATTTTGGGAGCATTTACAGTTAATACAGATGTAATGCCTGGTGCAGAGCAATTAGCTGAAATTAGAGAAATTATTGAGCATGATAAAGTCGCTTGTGTATTTTCGGAACCACAATTTAATCCAGATATTATCAAAGCAGTTGCTAAAGACATGAATATAAAAACTGGTGTAATTGATCCTCTTGGAGCAACTTTAAATCCAGGTAAAGATTTATATTTTAATTTAATTAAAAATATGTCTGCTTCATTCAAAAACTGCTAAAAACTGTGACATATAATTATCTTAAATTATAAATTTATTCATTTATTCTGGTCTTTAATCAATTATGAAAAGACCACCTTATTACTATAGAATTCCAATTTTAATGGCAATTCTATGCTTTCCTCCAATTGGCTCAACACAACTTGGTTGGTATTTTTTTGGTAAAGAAATAGGGTTAAATATTGGCATGGTTGTGGGAGTAATTTCTGTTACAATTGCAGCTTACCTTTTGTACCAAAAAGGATGGAGAGAAGATGATGAGGATTAATTAATGCAAGCGATTATATTTTTTACATTAGCAATTTCAGCAATGGTTTTTGTAATTTATTTAGGTGCAAGATCAACCATGAGAGGTATGAAAGCTAAAAGTGAAAGATTAACTGAAGAAGAAGAATTGAAAAATTTACCAGAAAATAATACTGGCATGATATCTGAATTAGAAAAATTAAATGAATTATATAAATCAGGTGCATTAAACGAAGAAGAATTTAATAAAGCTAAAGCAAAACTGCTTGAGAATTAAAATAATTAAACTATGGAATTAATAAGTATTGATGGATTAAACATTCATTATCATCAAAAATCAAAAAGAATAATATACATAGAACTTGATGATACAATAATTGAAAAACTCGCATTCAATTTTAAAAAATTTGATATCTTAACCTTAGAGTACAAACCTTTTTCAAGATTTACTATTGCAAATGTCTTAGACGAAGTTACATCCAAAAAACTTAGTAAATTTATAACCGAGATTTTAAAAAATAGAGAAACAGGATGTATAATTTTAAGTCCAAAAAATAATTCAGCAATAGTTGATCAAACTTTTTTAGTAAAGCTTTCTACTGCAATTGCTCACTTATTTGGAAATCCAAATCATGATTCAATGGCAGGAAAATATTATGCAAGATTTCATGTAAAACACGTTGATACCTCGGATAGTTATTTGAGAAAACCTTATACTAATATGGACCTACATACTGATGGAACTTATGTTAAAGAAAAAACTGATTGGTTACTAATGTCAAAGCTTGAGGAAAAAAATGTTGAAGGTGGTGAAAGTGTTTTATTACATTTAGACGATTGGGAATTTTTAGAACAATTATCAAATGATCCTGTTGGGAATCAAAATTTTATATGGGGGTCTCCAAAAAAGTAAAAATATTGACTACAAAGTTGAACATCCAGTTTTTACTAAAGATGAAAATGGTTTAGCGCAAATATCTTATATAGATCAGTTTCCTGAACCAAAAAATATGGAACAAGGATTATTTTTACAACGTCTGTCGGATGCACTTGAAGGAAGCAAAAATAAAATAGAAACTAAATTACCGGTTGGGTCTTGTGTAATTGCAAATAATTACTTTTGGCTTCATGGCAGAAAACCATTTAAAGAAAATAAAAATCTTAGTAGAGAACTTTTAAGAATAAGAGGTGCTTTTTTCAATTAATGAAAAAGGTTTTAATTTTATTTATATTTTTAAGCACAAATGTATTTGCTGAAATTAATTTAACAAAAATTAAAGATGGTTTTAATAGTCCGTGGTCATTATCTATTGTTAATGATGGAAAATATTTAATTACTGAAAAACCAGGAAATATAATTCTATTTAATGAAGTTGAAAATACATCTAAGACTATAAAACATAATTTAGATGTATTAGAGGATGGTCAAGGAGGGTTGTTAGATATTTTTTTTGAAAAAAATTATGTCTACGTAACTTATTCAGAACATATTACTAATGGATTTACATCAACTTCTTTAGCAAGAGCAAAATATAATGAAAATGAATTAAATTTTTCAAACTTATTTAGATCAACACCTTCTATTAAAAGCGGATATCATTTTGGATCAAGAATAGTGATAAAAGAAGACGATATTTATATTTCTTCAGGAGAAAGAGGTGGTGGAATAATAGCTCAAGATCCAACTAAACACCCAGGAAGCATTATTCGGATAAAAACAGATGGATCGATACCAAAAGATAATCCAAAGTTTTTAGACAAACCAGATTGGCTTCCTGAAATTTATCAAATTGGAATAAGAAATGTTCAAGGTATGTGCTTGTCTCCTTATGATAATAACGTTTATATGACAAATCATGGCGCAAGAGGTGGTGATTGGTTTGGGAAAGTAAATAAAGGTGGAAATTATGGTTGGGATAAACTTTATTGGGGTGGCACTAAATATTCAGGTTTACCAGGAGGTCCAGAATGGCTACCTGGATATGACAGACCAATTAAATATTATGTTCCATCAATAGCAACATCAGCTTGCTTAATTTATAGCGGAGACGAATTTTCTGAATGGAAAGGGTATGCATTGATAGCATCTTTAAAACATCAGTCTTTAAGAAGATTAAAATTTGAAGAAAATAATTTTATAGAAGAAGAAATGCTTTTTAAAAATACTATCGGACGTATAAGAGATGTAAAACAAGAAAAAGATGGAAAAATATTAATGTTAAGTGATTATGGTGAATTGTGGAGGATGTCAAAAAATTAAATCATTACCAATAATGTTGTAATAATAACAAAACAATCTATATAGATGCGGAATGTCTCAAGATCTTATTTCAATTAACAAACTATCTAAAACCTATAGCAATGGATTGAATGCTTTAAAAGAAGTGAATTTAAATATCAAAAAAGGAGAAATCCTTGCAATGCTAGGACCAAACGGAGCCGGAAAAACAACCTTAATCAGTATTATATGTGGAATTGTAACCCCATCATCTGGAAAAGTTAATGTAGACGGATTTGATATTATTAAAGATTATAGAATAACAAGAAAAAAAATTGGATTAGTGCCTCAAGAATTAACATTAGAAAATTTTGAAACAGTATTTAACAATGTATCTTTCACAAGAGGACTTTATGGAAAATCTCCTAATCCAAAACTTATAGAAAAAATTTTAAAAAGACTATCTCTTTGGGATAAAAAAGATGATATACTTAGACAATTGTCAGGAGGAATGAAGAGAAGAGTGCTTATTGCAAAAGCTTTATCTCATGAACCTTCAATTTTATTTTTAGACGAACCTACAGCTGGTGTTGATGTTGAGTTAAGAAAAGATATGTGGAAAGTTGTTGAAGGACTAAGAGAAAGTGGAGTGACAATTATTTTAACAACTCACTATATCGAGGAAGCAGAGGCTATTGCTGATAGAGTTGCTGTTATTAATAATGGAGAAATTATTATAGTTGATGAAAAAGAAGATTTACTGAATAAGATGGGTAAAAAAAAATTAAGAATTGATTTACATGAAAAAACCGAAATTATTCCCGAAAATTTAAATAAATATGATTTAGAATTAAGTAATAATAAATTATCAATAACTTATTCTTATGATACCCAACAAAAAAGAACAGGAATAACAAACTTATTACAAGATCTCAGAGATCAAGGATTAAAACTTAAAGATTTAAAAACTGAGGAGAGTACACTTGAAAAAATATTTGTCTCTTTGGTAAAGGAAAACAATGATAATTAATTATTACGGGTTTAGAGCAATTTATCTACATGAAATGGATCGATTTAGAAGAACACTTTTACAGTCTTTAATATCTCCAGTATTATCAACTTCACTTTATTTTATTGTCTTTGGTTCAGTAATTGGAAACTATGTTCAAAATATTGATGGCATTAGTTATGGCTCCTACATTGTGCCTGGTTTAATCATGCTAACATTATTAACTCAGTCAATAAGCAATACTTCGTTTGGTATTTTTTTTCCAAAATTTAATGGGTCGCTTTATGAAATACTTGCAGCACCAATATCTACTTTTGAAATGGTGTTAGCTTTTGTTGGCGCTGGAGCAACCAAAACATTAATTATTGGAGCAGTAATATTGGCTACGTCAAACTTTTTTGTTGAGGTTTCAATTCTTCATCCTTTATTAATGGTGTTTTTACTTGTACTTGTAGCATTTACATTCGCGTTATTTGGTTTTTTAATTGGCTTACTTAGCTCTAATTTTGAACAAATGTCTATCATACCAACATTAGTTATTACCCCTATGGTATTTTTAGGAGGTAGTTTATATTCTCTTGATATGTTGCCTCCGTTTTGGCAAATGGTAACTTATTTTAATCCAGTCGTGTATTTGATTAATGGTTTGAGATTTTCTTTTTATGGTGCATCAGATTTTAATATTTGGATTAGTATTGCTTCAATGATTTTCTTTTTAGTTCTTTGTATTTCAGTTGTCGCATATGTTCTTAAAAAGGGATATACTATAAAGAGTTAAACATTTAAATATACCTATATTTTATTTGTGTAAACTTGCACAAAACTTGCACATGGAGAGATAATATTGCTTTATCAAAAGAGTAAATTTTGATACCTTTTTGTATGTCCCAATATGGATATAAATTTAAAGGCAAATATTTCATCTTAGGTGTCATTGGAGTACTTGGTTTAATCTTCACTACTGGAATACTTCAAATCATTTTCGGCATTTATACATTAGGCTGCGTTATAGGTGCTATTAAAGGTGATAACTAAATACTAAGTGAAATATGAGCGTGAGACTTCTTAATATTAAAGATTTTAATAATGAGATAAAAAATTATATTCCATTTCACGAGGTCAGTAGCCCACCTAGAATAGGTGACGTAGAAGGACAAAATTTTGAATGTGGATGTGGAGAAGCTCACATTATGAATTTTGATCAACATTACTTCATAGCAGATGGAGGAATGTTTAAAGCTGTTTTTTTGTCTCCAACTTGTGGTTTTTTAAATGCATTAAAATTAAAAAAGATGTTTTCAAGTGGAATAGAGAATTTGTGTAGCACTAGATTTTTAGCTGAAAAACCTAACTATGGATTTCAAGATTATCCAGATATAGCAGGCTCAATTAATAAGTATTTTGGAAAATAGTGAAAAAAGAAAAAAAATTTACTTATACAATTTGTTCAATTATAAATTTTAGTATAAATACAAACTATCAATAGGGGTGCCATTAGGCTGAGATATACCCTTAGAACCTGTCCGGTAATTCAGAAAGGGAAAACATGGATCAACTTAATTTAATAAATCAATCAACATCAATAATAATTACATTAGGTATTAGCTTATTATTTATTGTAATTGGAATATCTTATTCAAAAAAACACCAAGGTCTTAACAACTATCTATTAGCAAATAGGTCAGTTGGAGTTTTTTCTTTAACATCAAGTTTAGTAGCTTCTGCTCTTGGAGCTTGGATACTTTTTGGTCCAGCATCGGCTGCAACATGGGGAGGAATCGGGGCTGTAATAGGTTATGCATTAGGAACTGCATTTCCTTTATTCATATTAATTTATTTAGGAGAAAAATTTAGAAAAAATTATACTAAAGGAAAAACTTTAATTGAGGTTATTAGATCACGATACGGAAATAAATTATTCAAATTGATTTTATTTTTATCAATTTTTTATATGACAATTTTTTTAATAGCTGAGGTAACTGCAGTTTCTCTCTTAGTAAAATATATTTCAGGAACAAGTTTATGGATTACAGCTGGTATTGTCGTAACATCATCTTTAATCTATACTTTATATGGGGGATTACGTGCGTCACTATTTACTGACAATATTCAATTTATTATATTTTTAATATTGTTGTTAGTTGTTTTTACAAATTTGTTTTCATTAAATTCAGGAAATTTTAATTTTGATTTTATAAATCAAAATAAACCTTATCTGTTAAGCTCAAATTACTTACCCAATTTTACTGCTGGATTGACTTTTTTTATAGCTGTTGCTGCAACAAATTTATTTCATCAGGGAAACTGGCAAAGAGTATATGCTGCAAAAAATAATAATGTATTAAAAAAAAGTTTAATTTTTTCTTTTATAATTATTCTTCCAATTGTTTTTTTAATGGGATTTTCAGGTCTAATAGCAGTTTCACAAAATGAAACAGTCATACCAGATCTTGCATTTTTTTCACTGATATTGAAAGAAAATGGGATTCAGTTATCGATTATAATAGTTATATTAGCTATATCTTTAACTGTAAGCAGTATCGATACTTTAATTAATGCAGTTTCAAGTTTGATTATAGTTGATGGAAACAAAGTATTTAAAGGTAGAAAGGATTATCTTAAATTTTCTAAGCAAATAATAATCATGTTATCGATTATTGCGTTTATTGTTGCATCAAAAGGATTAAGTATTTTGTATTTATTTTTATTAGCTGACTTACTTTGTTGTGCAGCAGTGATGAGTGTTTTTTATGGTTTTTATAATAAAAAATTTGACGAAAAAAAAGCTTACGTTTCAATTTTATTTGGTTTGATGATGGGCTTACTTTTATTTCCAAGTACTGATTTTTCAATATCAATATTAGCAGGGATTATTTTTCCAACAAATATGTTACCTGATTTTATTTCACAATCCTTGTTATTTTCTTCATTTGTAGTTGCTACATTTGCTCCATTAGTCGTGTGGAAAATTACAGATTATGGTATAAGAAAATAATATTCTTAATAATTGTACATTATGCAAAATTATAATTGGAATTATCCAACAACTATGTGGGTTGGAGAAAATCGTATCAAACATTTAGGTTCTGCATGTAAAAAATTAAATATCAATAAACCACTGCTAGTTACTGATAATGGTTTAGCAAAAAGTAAAATTATTGAAGATGCTATTGCTTTACTTAAAAAGGAAAATTTACGAGTAGAGGTTTTTTCAAATGTAATTGGAAACCCAACAGGATCAAATGTAGAAGAAGGTGTTTTGTTTTACAAAAATAATAGATGCGATGGGGTAATAGCTTTCGGTGGGGGGAGTGGCTTAGATGTTGGAAAAGCAATAGCTTTTATGTCTGGTCAAACCTTAACTATTTGGGAATTTGAAGATATTGGAGATAACTGGTCCAAAGCAAATTCAGAAACCATAGCTCCAATTGTTGCCGTTCCTACCACAGCCGGTACCGGTTCAGAAACTGGAAGAGCATCAGTTATATTAAATGAAAAGACCGGCGAAAAAAAAATTATTTTTCATCCAAAATTTTTACCTTCAATTGTAATACTCGATCCAGTTTTAACTTTAGAGTTACCTCCAGAAATTACTGCAGCAACAGGAATGGATGCGTTAGCTCATTGTCTTGAAGCATACTGTGCTCCAGGATTTCATCCAATGGCCGATGGAATAGCACTAGAAGGAATGAGATTAATTAATAAGTGGCTTTTAAAAGCTTTTAAAAATGGAAAAAATATTGAAGCAAGAATGAATATGCTTACTGCTGCAAGCATGGGATCAACTGCATTTCAAAAAGGACTAGGTGCAATTCATTCGTTAAGTCATCCAGTAAATGCATTAAATAATGTTCATCATGGTTTATCAAATGCAATTTTTATGCCTTATGTCTTATCGTTTAATAAGAAAGAAATTGAACAAAGAATAATTAAACTTTGTGAATATTTAGATTTAAAAGATAATTCGTTTGACGGATTTTTAAACTGGGTATTAGATTTAAGAAAAGAATTAAATATACCTCATAAATTGTCAGAGGTTATTAAGGAAAAAGATTTTGATATTGAAAGATTATCAAAAATGGCATTAGCTGACCCATCCACAGGAGGAAATCCAAAAAAACTAACAGTAGATGATATGAGAATTATGTATCAGCATAGTATGCAAGGAAAACTCTTCTAAAATGATAAATTTATTAAATAATGACGCATTGTTAATGATTTTTAAATATTGTAAAGTTTTAAATGTTTGATTTTGTAATTCCATTTATCATTTTAATACTTGTTGTTGTTTTCATTCATGAATACGGACATTATTATTTTGCAAGAAGATATGGTGTAGGGGTTACGGATTTTTCAATAGGTTTTGGAAAAGAATTAATTGGTTGGAATGATAAATCAGGAACTCGTTGGAAGATTTGCTGGATACCTTTAGGAGGGTATGTAAAATTTTTTGGCGATAGGAATGTATTTTCGCATGCAGACCAAGAAGAATTACTTAAAAAGTATAGTAAAGAAGACCAAGAAAAATTATTTGTAACAAAACCATTATATCAAAGATCCTTAATTGTTTTTGGTGGTCCTTTAGCTAATTTCTTATTAGCCATTGTGATTTTCTTATCTATTTATATGTTTGTTGGTAAAGATTTTACCCCAGCATTAATTGATGAGGTACAGAAAGATAGTCCCGCAGAAGTAGCAGGACTGATGAAAAATGATGTTATTTTAGAAATTGATAATAATAAAGTAGAAAGCATATTAGATGTCTCAAAACTTATTGCAATGTCAACATCTGAATATATTGATTTTAAAGTCTCGAGATATGATCAAGAAATTCTTTTTAAAGTAAAACCAAATTTAGTTCTTGCTGAAGATAATCTAGGAAACAAAATTAATAAAAGAATGGTCGGTATTAAGTTAAGTCCTTACAAAAATGAGATAAATCATAAAAAATTAGGTCCTGCCCAAGCATTGATGCAGTCAGTTGGTGAGGTATATTTTGTAACCACATCTACATTAAAATATTTAGGATCTATGCTAGTAGGAAAGGGTGATAGTTCGCAATTAGGAGGGCCAATTCGTATAGCTAAAATATCAGGCCAGGTAGCAGAATTTGGAATAATTCCTTTTTTAAGTATGATGGCTTACATCTCAATAAGTCTTGGATTAATTAACCTATTTCCAATACCAATGCTGGATGGAGGTCATTTAATGTTTTATGGATTTGAAAAAGTTTTAGGACGTCCATTAAGTCAAAAAACACAAGAAGGTTTCTTTCGAATCGGAATGTTTTTATTGCTATCTTTAATGTTTTTTGCGACCTTTAATGACCTTAAAGATATTGGCTTATTTTAAAGGCTTTAGATTAATTTAATTAAAAGTTAATAAAATCAACACTTTTAGAGCACAATATATTGTGTGATAAATCTTAATAAACACAAAAAAAAAGCTTGAAATATCAAGGATTTTATAAAAAAGTGTAAATAACCTAACACTGGAGCTAAAAATGAACAAGAAACAACTAGTAGCAAAACTATCAGATAAGCTAAATCAGAGCAAAGCTGATGCAGAGCGTACTTTTGATACTATTACCAACACTATTTTGGACGCATTGAAAAATGATGATTCAGTTAAAATTGCTGGTTTTGGTACTTATAAAGTAGCTAAGAGAAAAGCTAGAGTTGGTAGAAACCCAAGAACTGGTGAACAGATACAAATCGCTGCTTCTCAAAAGGTAAAATTTTTACCAGCCAAAGCGCTTAAAGAAGTCTTTAACCGATAATTCTTTTTTAAACAGCCTCTATTAATTGATGAAATTAATAAAGGCTGTTTCTATATGCAAAAACTGCATACCTATTTTTCTGCATAATCAATAGTTTAAAAATTTTTTTTAAATATAAAAATCTCAAATTAATTTTGAGGAGATATATGTTTAAATTTATAAAAAAATTATCCATACTTACAGTTGGTTTATCATTATGGTTTATAATGCCAGCTGCAGCAGAAACTACAGTTTCAGCCGAAGTAGGATTTATATTTAATACGTTTTTATTTTTAGTGTGCGGATTTTTAGTCATGTTTATGGCGGCAGGATTCGCGATGTTAGAGGCAGGAATGGTGACATCAAAAAGTGTGTCAGTTATTTGTGCTAAGAATATTGGCTTGTTTTCAATTGCGGGGATAATGTTTTGGTTATTTGGTTATAACTTAGCTTACGGTATACCAGAAGGTGGTTATATAGGAAAATTCTTACCGTGGTCAGATGCAAGTTCAGTTGATACTGGTTATTCAGATGGATCAGATTGGTATTTTCAGATGGTATTTTGTGCAACAACTGTATCAATCGTTTCAGGAACAATGGCTGAAAGAATTAAATTATGGCCATTCTTTTTATTTGCTGCGATTTTATCAGGAATTATATATCCAATTGTCATGGGATGGCAATGGGGAGGTGGATGGTTAGCATCTGCTGGATTCTCTGATTTTGCTGGATCAACTTTAGTACATTCAACTGGTGGAGCAGCAGCTTTAGCAGGTGTTATGTTATTGGGCCCGAGATTAGGAAGATTTACTAAAAGTGGTGAAGCAGCTCCAATTAAACCTTTTGCAGCTTCCTCAATTCCTTTAGTAACTATTGGAATATTTATTCTTTGGTTAGGTTGGTTTGGATTTAATGGCGGTTCACAATTAGCAATGGGTACTGCAGATGATGCGATTGCTGTATCAACCATATTCATAAATACATTTTTAGCTGGAGCTGGCGGAGTTATGGCTGCGGCTACGGTTACAAGAATACATTTTGGAAAAACAGATGTTATTCAAATGTTAAATGGTTGTATTGGAGGATTGGTTGCAATTACAGCAGAACCCTTGATGCCATCACCTTTGTCAGCAATTTTAATTGGTGCAGTAGGTGGTGTAATAGTTGTGTATGGAACAAAATTTTTGTTATCATTAAAAATTGATGATGTTGTAGGTGCAATACCAGCGCACTTATTTGCAGGTATCTGGGGTACATTGGCAGTTCCATTAACAAATCCTGATACTTCTTTTATGACACAATTACTTGGAGTAATTTCAATAAATATATCTGTATTCATCGTATCATTTATTATCTGGAGTATCATGAAAAATACTTTTGGTATAAGACTAAGTAAAGACGGTGAAAGCAAAGGAACAGATGTTACGGAAACAGGAGTGATTGCATACGCTATAAGAGATTAGTTAATATTTTCACTTTTACTCTAACAATTATAAAGGCCCGTTAAATCGGGCCTTTTTTTAATTAATTATCTATTAAAAAATTTAAAACTTCTTTTGCGTGATCCTTAACTCTTACGTTACGCCACTCATTTAATATTTTGTTATCTTTAATTAAAAAAGTACTTCTAATTTGACCCATAAATTCTTTACCCATAAATTTCTTTTTTCCCCAGGTTTTATAAGATTTAATTGCCTTCTTATCCTCATCAGACAAAAGTTCAAATTTTACTTTATATTTTTCTTTAAATTTTTTGTGACTATCTAAGGTGTCTTTTGAAATACCAAATACTTCGCATTTTGCTTTTTTAAATTTTGGCAGTAATGAGTTAAAATCCTTAGTCTCTAAGGTGCAACCAGGTGTATCGTCCTTTGGATAAAAATATAAAACAATGTATTTTGATTTGATTTTACTTAATTCAACTACCTTTCCTGAGGTTGAGTTTAATTTAAAATTAGGTGCTGTTTTTCCTATTAAATTTGGCATTTATTCGTTTTCATCCCAAAGTTTTTTATAATCTATAAATGGTGATAAACCATAACTAGAATTAACATTTGTTATATGGATAGATAATGATTTAACAGGAGATATACAAAATTCTTTTTTGTAAATCTCGTTTAAATGTTTTTCAAATGGGTCATGTCTATCCAGACAGTTTTGATAAAAGTTTTCCCAATATTTGTCTAAATTTTCTTTTGATGTCATAAAAGTACATAATGTTTTACTTATTGTTCTCCAATGTCTTTTGTTACCGATCAAAAGGTTTGTTTTCTCATTATCCATATAAAGAAAAGGATAGTCTGCAGGACAAATAAATAAATCTCTACCAAGTTGTGACGATATTCTTTCGTATGTACCGATCATTTCTTCCAAAGCATAATCAAAATGTAAATAGTCATCTTCAACAAAATAGATTAAATCTTTTCCTTTATTCTTACCTATTTCAAAGCATTTTAGTAGACTTGATAAATTGGAAAAAGTATCAATAGTTTTTTGTTCTTTGATTATACCTTTGTGATCAGAGTGTTTGTGATTAATGATCTCATATTTCAGATTAGATTTATCTAAAATATTTTTAATTTTTGCTAGATTTTCCTCATTCGATCTATCATCTAAAATAATTAAATTTACATTAAGTGATGGATAGTTATTTTTTAGTAAATTTATTGATTTAATTAATGAATTTAATGATCTTTTAACATATTCAATTTTATCCTTTTCAAAAATTCTTTTTTTATTTTGATCCCAAATTTCAATATTTGAATTTGTTCGAAAAATTATAAGTAAATCTGATATTTTTCTTGATAAATTAACTTCTCCAAGTGGAAGTACAATTGATTTATTTATATTTGAAAGTTGTTCATTCAGCTCTTTGTTTAAAGTAGGGGATTTAAATTGATTTTGATCAATAATTTCAAATCCAAGTGCTTTAATTAGCTTTACAAAAATTTTTTTTAATATATTCGTTTGCATAACTTTATATATATTTACTATGTCTATAAAAACAGCGCAAACCCTAGTTTCAGAAGCTATGCAAGAAGTTAAAACAATATCAGCTGATGATGCATTCAAGCTTTTTGAGGAAAATGATTGCAATTTAATAGATATAAGAGAGCCATCTGAACTTGAAATGACTGGTACAATTGAAAATTCTATTAATATACCACGAAGCCATTTGGAATTTCAATTTGAGCCACTTGTTCAAAATGGAATTATAGACACAAATAAAGAAACTGTACTATTTTGTGCTGCTGGTGGAAGATCTGCTTTAACAATTAAAACTTTACAACAAATAGGATGTAAAAAAGTTTCACATATCCAAGGTGGTTTTTCAGCTCTTCAAAATTCTAAGTTTAAAGTTAAGAAATAAATTTTATTCTTCAATAGCAAACTCAATTCTATCTTGTCCCCAAAAATTTTTATTATTTACAACAAATGTTGGTGCACCAAATATATTTTTTTTAAACGCATCATTAGTTAATTTTTTTAATTTTTCTTTAATTTCTTTTGCTTCAGTTTTTTTATGAAAATCATCAATATTGATATCAATTTTTGCTAATAAACTTGAAAGATTTGAATTATCACTTATGTCGATATCATCTTTCCAATACGCATCAAAAATTAGTTTTATATACTTATTTAACTGTTCGCCCTCTAATGTTAAGCATCCTCTCATTAGTTTTACTGTACCTAGTGGAAATTTAGAATTAAATTTAAAATCAATATTTAATTTTTTTGAAACCATTTCACAATCCATAATCATGAATTGTTTTTTTGGTGCTATATAAGCTTGAGGTGTAATATTCCATAATTTATGAAGTCCACCTAACAATATAGGTTTATAGGTAAAATTTAATTTACTATCTTGCTGTTCAATTCTTTTATGTCCAATGTATGTGTAAGGGCTTATGAAATCAAAATAGAAATCTATATCTTTAGTCATATAGACTTATTTTTTTTGCATAAAACATTCGAATGATCCAATAAATAAAAACACCTAGTGGACCAATAAAATAAGTTAATATTAGTGGAAAAAACATTAAGTATTTTGATATTAAAAGTCTTGAACCATCTTTTGACATCCAAGATCCACAAAAAAGATTTATAGCCAAAAAGTGTATCCAAAAAATTATTAAAAATTCTTGATTTGAAAATAATTCACTTAATTCATTAATTCCAAGATATAAACTAAAGTTATTATCAAAATCGTAAGATCCTAAGAAAGATTTGTATGCGATATAAACATAAGCTCCACCCAAAATAAATATTGGAAATATTGAGCTTACAAAAATACTTCCTAATCTTGAATTAGGTAAAAAAATAAGCATTAACCAAAATGGTATAACACCTATATTCAACCACAGATAAACTATTTCAAATGTAAAGTAAGTTGATATTTGCTCAAGCATATAAGAATATATTATATAACTTTAAAAAATGATTCCTATAAAAAACAGAAAAAAAAATCTTGAGGCAACAGTTGAGGAAATGAGAAATTTTGCTTTTGTTTATATTGAAAAATATGCACCCTCAAAACAACAGCTCAGAACATATTTATTGAAAAAATATTTAAAATCTGGTGCAGCTAATGTTAGCAAAAAGAATATAACAGATTTAATAGATGTAGTTTTGGAAGATCTTGAAAAAACTAAATTTATAAATGATAAATTTTATTCTAATTCAAAAGCTAAAAGCTTAATCCAAAAAGGAAGTTCAATAAATAAAATTAGAAATTATTTACTTTCTAAAGGTATTAAGCATAAATATATAAGTGAAACCCTTAGTGAAATTAAAGAGAATAATGAAGATCAAGACTTTTTTTCAGCAATTAAAATTTGTAAGAAAAAAAGAATTGGTCCAGCTAGAGATGAGAATAATAGACCTTTATTTATGAAAAAAGATTTAGGAATTTTAGCACGTTCAGGATTTGATTTTGATACTTCAAAAAGAGTACTTGATATAGAAAAGGATGAATATTTAAAAATAATAAATTTATTATAATTTCTTATTCTTATTTTTTTCTTTGAGATAATAATCCAATCTACTTTTGATATAATTTTTAACAAATATAAAAACCAACAATCCAAAAATAGAGACTGAAACAATTATTATTAAAATTATTCTTAGCGTTTCATTCATTATATACTTTCTGTTGCTTTTAAAATTATGCTTGGATTTTTAAAACCATTCTTACCGTATAAAATGTTATTACCTTCAAAATCTGTGACAATACCACCAGAGTTTTTTAATATAGCATGTCCTGCGGCTATATCCCATTCATGAGCGCGAGGTTCTGCAACATATACTTGAAATTCACCTGTAGCAACTACACAAAACTTAAGTGAACTTTTCATTTTAATATATTCTTTTACATTGAGTTTGTTATGTATTTCTTTAATTTCAGGTTTTAGGTTATTCGAGTAACTTACAGCTTGAATATTATTTTTATCTATTTTTTTATTATTAATTATTTCTTCCTTATTATTTTTTAATTCATAACTTAATTTATTTCCATATGAATAAAACATTCTATTTTTTGCTGGAGCGTAAATTATTCCTGCTATTGCCTCTTTGTTAATTATTAAACCAGCATTAAGAGTAAATTCATCTCTATTATGTATATAATCATATGTTCCATCAATTGGATCGACTAACCAAAATGTATTTAAATTTAAATTTTTATTATCTGCAGTTTCTTCCGAAACTACGGGTACATTGGGAGTAATTTTTTTTAGATTACTTAATATAATATTGTTTACTTCAATATCTCCATTTGTTACTGGGGTTTTATCTTTTTTAATGTGTTCAGTTAGTCCTTTACTCCTTAATTCAAGAGATAATTTTCCAGCATCAAAAAAAACATCTATTAAATTTCTTATTACTTCTTCAATTTTATTTGTTTCCATTTATTTTAAATTTTTCAAGATTAATTATATTTCCGTTTATCACTTTTTTTCCTACATTTTCAAAGTTTACTGTAATTTTTTCTTTTATTATTGATTGTATCTGTCCCACACCCCATTCTTTATTATTAGGATTTACAACTTTGTCTCCTGGCTCAAAATCAAATATCATTGTATTTCACTTATAAAGTAAAAGAGTGTAAATACAAACTTTATGAAAACTAAAATTAATTCTATAGGTTTAGAGAAAGATCCAAAAGATACAACAGTTGTAGTTGCTATGTCAGGAGGTGTTGACTCGTCAACTGTAGCTGGAATGATGAAAAAGGATGGTTATAACGTAATAGGAATTACTTTAAAACTTTATGATGATACAAAGCAAACAGCAAAATCCAAACAATGTTGTGCCGGACAAGACATTATGGATGCTAAAAGAGTTGCTGATAAATTAAATATCGACCACAAAATTCTATACTACCAATCAAAATTTAAACAAGGAGTTGTTGATAATTTTGTAGAAAGTTATTTAGCTGGTGAAACCCCAATCCCATGCGTTCAGTGTAATCAAACTGTAAAATTCAAAGATCTTTTCGAAGAAAGCAAAAACCTAAATGCAGATGCATTAATTACTGGTCACTATGTAAAAAGTATTACCATAAACAATGAAACCAATATGTATAGAGCAATAGATGAAAATAGGGATCAAAGTTATTTTTTATTTAATACTACTCGTGACCAACTTAATTATTTAAGATTTCCACTTGGTGGAATGATGAAAAATGAAACAAGAGAAATAGCAAAAAAACTTGATTTAAATGTTGCCGATAAACCAGATAGTCAAGACATATGTTTTGTTCCAAATGGCGATTATGTCTCTGTAATTCAAAAATTAAGACCCGATGCATTCCAGAAAGGAAATATTAAAAATTTAGATGGAAAAGTAATTGGGGTTCATGATGGTATAGTTAATTTTACAATAGGACAGAGAAGAGGAATTAAAATTGCGAAAAAAGAACCTCTATACGTAATTGAAATTAATTCTGATAAAAACGAAATTATTGTTGGACCAAAACAAAATTTAATAAAAACAAAAATCAAATTAAGAGATATTAATATTTTGACTGATAAAAAAGAATTAAATGATGAAATTTATGTAAAAATCAGATCAACTGGAAAACTAATTAAATCAAAATTATCTATTTCTAATAATATTGGAAATGTAGAATTATTAGAGGACGAATATGGAATATCGCCTGGTCAAGCATGTGTATTTTATAAAAACGATGATTATGGTGATAAACTTCTAGGCGGTGGTTGGATTTCTAATTAGTTTTTTTCCACATAAAAAAAGTTAGGCAGTAAAAAAATATAACTCCTAAAAAATAATCCCATTCGAGGGCATGTTTAATAGCTTTATTTCCTTCAAAGCTGACTATTGGTATAGAAATTATTGCAACAACAATTAGTAAAGTTACCAAAATTCTTTTTGCAATAAGGAATTTTAAATTAATATAATTTTCAATTTTATCCCTAATTTTATATAGTGTAAAAACCAGATAGGCTTGAGCTACAATTTCAAAAATTATAAAAAATAACATCACAACTCTTCTAAATAGTTTATACAGATCGTAATCAAACTTTATTCCTAAAAATATAGAATGAATCGTTAATAAAACTGCTGAGCCTATACCAAAAAACATCATTTTTTTAATATGATTTAAATTACCTTGAAAGTGGTTAATTATATTTTTATTCCATAGCCAATATTTAATTAGCAGATAAGATGTCAAGAACATAGCCGGTTTGAAAATCCAGTAAGTTGGAAAAACTCTTGCCGTTCTACTAATAGAAGCCCCACCGTCAAAATAGGGAAATGTATTATGAATAATATCCTGTTGGTTTGGGAATAAACTATGAAATTGAGTAATTAAAATTAAACAAATGTTTACAGCAACAAAAGGAACTATAAAAACCCATAATGATATGGATTTAACTTTATTTATATCATGCATTTAATGATTATTTTTTCTTATTTTTCTTTCTAGCTCTTCTTTTCTTTGAGCCCATTTTTCTTCGACCTCGATGTTTTTTTGGGTACCCCATATTGTTCAATCCTTTCCTTTAATTATATTGACTTATCGAATGGATATAGCATTGTCGTTTAAATATCAATATTTTATGAAAACAAATCTGCGTACATTTATAAAACATACCGCAAAAGATTTTCATAACCAGTCAGTCAATCCACCTGTTGTAAGAGCTTCAACAATAATATTTAAGAATCTACAAGAAATAGAAAAAACCCAGAAAAAATATTTAAAAGATCCTAGGAGTGGAAATTTTGACTATGGTAGACAGGGTACATCAACAACTCATGCACTTCAAAGAATTTTACAAGAAATGGAGGAATGTTATAAAGTTTATCTAACACCTACAGGGTTTGGAGCGGTTTTTTTAGGAGTTTTGAGTATTGTAGAACCAGGGGACGAAATCTTAGTAACAGACTCAGTTTATTCACCTACAAGATTATTAACACAAGACTATTTAAAAAAATTTAATATAAAAAGTATTTTTTATGATCCTACTAATTTTAATGATTTAAAAAATAAGATAACTAACAAAACAAAGCTGATACTTGTGGAAAATCCAGGAAGTAATACTTTTGAATTTCAAGATTTAAAAAAGATTGTTTCATTAGCAAAAAAAAATAAATTATATACTGCGATAGATAATACTTGGGGAACACCATATTTAATAAAACCAATTAAATTAGGTTTTGATATGTCAATTGTCTCTGCTACAAAATACTATTCTGGACACTCTGATGTAATGGGCGGTAGTTTAGCTATTAATAAACGAGTATTTAAATTGGTAGAAGCTACAAATAGAGTCACTGGTTTAAGATTAAGTCCTGATGATGCTTACTTCATCCTTAGGGGCATTAGAACATTAGATGTAAGAATGGACAAACATCACATTAATGCTTTGAAAGTTGCTAAATTTTTGTCTAAACAAAAAAAAGTAGTTAAAGTTTGTTATCCTTATAAAAAAAATACTCCAAGATATAAACTTTGGAAAAAATATTACTCTGGTGCATCTGGTCTTATGGGTTTGAGAATTAAATCAAAAAATAAAAATTCAGTTAAAAGTTTTATAAACTCTTTAAATTTATTTGGATATGGTTTTAGTTGGGGCGGTTTTGAAAGTTTAGCTCTTTATCAGAATCAAAAACAATTAGGTGCTAGAAGTTATCTTAACTTAAAAAAAGATGAACATATAATTAGACTTCATATTGGCCTTGAAGATCCAAATGATATAATTAATGACTTGAAGCAAGCGCTTAAAAAAATTAAATAACTTATGGATAAATTTTTTCCAAGCAGAAGTGCTTTTATTACATTAGTTGCGTGTTGCTTAGTTGTGATAATTGCATTAGGTATTCGACAAACTTTTGGACTGTTCTACTTTGATTTTTCAACAGATTTAGATATCACAATATCTCAATTTGGTTTTGCGATGGGTTTACAATTATTTTTATGGGGAGCCTTCAGTCCACTATTTGGAGTAATAACAGACAAGTATGGTGGCAATATTGCAATTTTTTTAGGTTTTTTATTCTTTTTACTTGGAGTAATTCTGTTTTATTCTGGATTTAACACAGGTGTCTATTTTATATACACAATAGGAGTTTTAATTGGTGTAGGCCTAGGGTCAACAGCTATAGGTATTCCAGTATCTGTAGTTGCAAAACATTTTCCTGCTTCTAAAAGAACTATAGCAACCGGTATAGTTACCTGCGCCGGTTCATTTGGATACTTTGTATCACCAGTATTGGTTAAATATTCTTTGAATGAGAGTGGTTGGGAAAATACTATTTTTTATTTTTGTTTATTACTAGGCTTGGGATTGCTGGTAGCATTATTTGTAAGTACTCCAAAAATACCCATTGAAGATAACCAAAATAAAGATCAAAGCGCTGTAGATGCATTGAAAGAGGCTTTTGCAAATAAAAGTTTTATTTATTTAACACTAGGTTTTTTTGTATGCGGTTGGCATATTGCACTAGTTGCAACGCATATTCCTACAGACATGATGGATAAAGGATTGCCAGATTGGTGTGCTACAGCTGTATTATCATTAATTGGTTTATTCAATATGGTTGGGACTATAACAAGTGGATACTTGTCTACTAGATATAGTAAGAAAAAAATTCTTAGTGCAATTTATCTATTAAGAGGAGTTTCAATTATGATATTCATATTTTTTCCTCCAAGCGTTATTAATTCAATTATTTTTGGAATTACTTTTGGTTTCTTATGGCTTTCCACAGTACCACCCACAAACGGCATTGTGGCACATATCTTTGGAACTAAATATGTGGGAATGTTGTACGGTATAGTATTCGTAAGTCACCAGATAGGATCTTTTTTAGGCGCTTATTTAGGTGGAGTATTTTACGAAATGAACGGAAATTTTGATTATGCATGGTACGGATCAATAGCTTTGTCAATTTTTGCAGGATTAATACATTTACCAATTAATGAGAAACCAATTGAAAGATTACAGACAGCATAAACTAAAATTTAATCCTTACTTAGAGAAACTTTATCAATCAGATAAACCTTTAATTATTTACAAAATAGATGATGGATATAATATTTACACAGATTTTTCTAAAAAGATTATTTTAAACAAAAAAAATATTAAAAACTTTTTTCAATCTATTGAGAACAAAAAATATAAAAAAGAAACAGATTTATATCTTGGTTTTTTTGGTTATGAAATTTTGTGTAATTTAATCGGTATTAATATAAAAAATAAGAAAAGAATAAATTTTTATAAAGGAATTTTTTATAAACCAGAAACAATAATAAAAATTAGAAAAGATATTAAAATTATATCAAATATTAAGCATCAAAAATTTAATAAACAATTTAATAAAACCCAGATACTGACTCCATTTAAAATTAGTATTTCATATCAAAAATATAAAAAAATATTTGATTTGTTCTCAAAAAAAATAAGAGAAGGTGAAACTTATCAAATTAAAATATGCACAAAGTACAAGAATAAATCTTTAATTAATCCAGTAAATTTCTTCTGGAAACTTATGAAAGTAAATGCTTCACCAGAATCTTTCATGATTAAAGATAAAGATTATTCAATAGTTAGTTGTTCTCCTGAGACACTTATAGATAAGGAAAAAAATACTATAATAACAAAACCAATTGCTGGTACTTTAAAAAAAAATACCTCTACAAATAAGTTGATTGCTCTTAAATATTTTAAAAATAATGAAAAAGAGACTAAAGAGCATAATATGATTGTTGATATGGAAAGAAGCGATTTATCAAAAATTTGTAAACCCGGAAGCGTAAAAATACTTAAAAAAAAATATGTTGAAGAATATAAACACTTATACCATTACGTTACTTCTATTGGTGGAAAATTAAATAAAAATGCAAAGTTAATAGATATTATTAAAGCAATGATGCCAGGAGGTTCTGTAATTGGTTGTCCAAAAATAAGAACATTAGAGTTATTAAATAAACAAGAAAAAGAGAGTAGAAATATTTTTACTGGAAGCTTTGGTTACATAAAATTTAACCAAGATCTGAAATTTAATATAATTATAAGATCTATTCTAAATTTCAAAAATCAGTCAGAAATTTCAGCAGCATCAGGAGTTGTTCTAGATAGTTCTTCAAAAAAAGAATTTAATGAAAATTATATAAAAGCAAAATCTTTACTGGAGCTATTTAAATGATTTACATTATTGATCATCAAGACTCATTTACATGGAATGTGGTCCATCAGTTTTCAAAATTTGATAAAGTTATTTGTAGTAATTATTATGAGATAAATAATAATTTGCTTGATAAAAGTGATGTTATTGTTTTTTCTCCAGGACCCGGTTCTCCAAAAGATTACCCACTTTCTTCAAAAATTTATAACAAATACAAACACAAGAAAAAAATAATTGGTATATGTTTAGGCTATCAAATGATTTTGCATAATGAGGGTGGCAAAATAGTGCAGCAAAAAAGAATATATCACGGATTTCAATCTGAAATAAAAATAAATAAGGAAAGTAAAATATTTAAAAAGAATCAGTGTTTCAAAGTAGGAAGATATCATTCGTTAAAATTAATGGAGCCATTTAAATCAAATTCTATTAGGATAACCATGAGATGCAGCAAAACAAAAATACCAATGGGACTAGAAGATAATGAAAATAAAATATATGGATTTCAATTTCATCCAGAATCTTTTTTAACTGAAAATGGCGATATTCTTATTAAAAAAATCTTATCAGCTTAGCAATCTTAAAGAGGTCCCCTTTAAAGATCTTTGGGGATCAAGAGGAGTATTTACCACTATGAGAATGGTTGGAAGACCTCCAAAATTAATATTATTAAAACCACATTTAGAAAATTTAATTAAATCTACAAAAAATTATGGAATAAGAAAAATAAATCTTAAGAATATTATTATCGATTTAATAAAAAAAAATACATTATACAAAGGTAATGATAATTTATTTAGAATTGCTTTAAATAAAAAACTAATTTCAATCTCAATAAGAAAAAGACCAATACCAAAAAAAAATTTTAATCTTTTATTATTTAAATATAAGCGAATAGACCCAAATTATAAAAATTTATATTATAAGAAAATAATTTCAAAGCTCAGTAAACTTGACTCAACTAAATTTGATATTGCATTAGTTTCAAATAATAAAATATTAGAGACTGGCACTTCTAATTTGGTTTTTGTTCAAAATGGAAAAGTTTACTGTCCTAAGAAAAATTGTTACTTTGGAAATACAGTTAAACATATAAATAAAAAAATTAAAATTATTAGAAAAGATATCTCGATTAATAAAATTCAAAATTTTGATGAAATTCTTCTGATAGGCTCTGGAAAGGGTATTACCTCAGTTTCAAAAATAGAAGAACTAAATTGGAAAAGAAAAAAAATAATTTGTTATCGTAAATTAAATAAAATATATAATTCTCTTATTTAAAGATGAAAGATCCAAACAATCCATGTATATTTTGCAAAATAAGAAAAAAAGAACTTGTATTCGAAAACCAATTAGCTTATTCATCAATTGATAGTTATCCTGTTTCAAAATTTCATAGTCTTATTGTCCCTAAAAGGCATATTAATAATTACTTTGAATTAAGTACTGATGAACTCCAAGCATGTCATGAACTAATTTTGAAAACTAAAGAAAAGATTTTAAAAGAAGACGTAACTGTTAAAGGCTTTAATATTGGCACAAATTCAGGCAAAACTGCGGGTCAATCAATAATGCATTGTCATATACATCTGATTCCACGAAGAGAAGGTGATGTGGAAAATCCTCAAGGCGGTGTTAGGTCTGTAATAGCTTCAAAGCAATACTATACTAGAAAAAACAAATAAAAAGTTGTTTAAAAGTTGATAAAAGCTTCATTATCGCAGTTGATCTCTTAAACTAACTATACTAAAACCTATTAAAATTGCGGGGATAATCTATGTTTACAACCAATCCATTTGCAGAACTATCGGCTTCAGTACCACCAATTGTTCTTCAAAGCTTTGCATTACTTATGTTAGGCCTTGTAGTTGTTGGAACAGTTATGGATATAATTCATAAAAAAAATGTTAAATATTTTTTTAACAATGCAAAAAAAGCAAAAAAATCTGCAAGTAGAGAATTAGGTTTAGGTGAAAAAACTGCAATCATCTCAAAAACAATTGTTCATGATATTGGCACTACCTCAGAACTTGGATTAGGTAAAAGAAGACTTGCTCATGTTCTTGGAATGTATGGAACGATTTTATTTTGGCTAGGCTCAGCAGTAATGATTTTTGGTTATTCGTCTCCAAACACAACTACCCCAAATGTTTGGCCGATAATTTGGCATGTAGGTGCTATATTAACTTGCATTGGAGGATATTGGTTTTGGTTTTTTTTAAGGGTTGATGTTTCAGCAGAAGCACATTCAGTTTTTAGACTTATTCAAGCAGACTTATTTGTTTTAGCATTAGTACTTTCATCAACATTAGGACTTGCTTGGTCATATTTGCAATTTTCAGGTTATAATGGCTGGGACACATTATTATTAGGATTATTTGCTATTTCAAATCTTGTGTTATTTGGAGGGGTGTATTGGTCTAAATTTGCACATATGTTTTACAAACCAGGAGCAGCAATACAAAAAAATTTAGCGGAAGCTGACGGATCCAGAGACAACTTGCCGCCGCCAGCGGATGCACCAGAAGAATTTGGTTTAGGTATAAAGAGAGAACAGCCTAGACATTACTAACTATAAACTATAAAAGGAAAATAAATTATGTCGACTTTTGTATATATGACCAGATGTGATGGATGTGGACATTGTGTAGACATATGTCCTTCAGATATAATGCACATTGACGAAACAATAAGAAGAGCAAAAAATATTGAACCCAATTTTTGTTGGGAATGTTATTCCTGCGTTAAAGCATGTCCAAATCATGCAATTGATGTAAGAGGTTATGCAGATTTTGCACCTATGGGTCATAGCGTTAGAGTAAGAAGAGAAGAAGAAAAAGGAACTATATCTTGGAGAATAAAATTCAGAAATGGAACAGAAAAAAACTTTGTATCTCCAATTACAACAAAACCTTGGGGAAAATTTATCCCAAAATTAGCTGAAGCAGATACTCCAAATCAAGGAGAAATAAATTCACAAATTCTTTATAATGAACCCCATGGTTTGAATACTGAAAAAGACTTGCCAACTTTAGATAAAACTGCTTTCAAGCAAGGTGTCTATTATTAATGGCAAAGCACAAAACAATTGTTGAAGAATGTGATGTTTTAGTAATTGGTGGAGGTATGGCTGGTACTGGAGCAACCTTTGAAGCAAGACATTGGGGAAGAGATTTAAAAATTATTTGTGTTGAAAAAGCAAATATTGATAGAAGCGGAGCAGTAGCTCAAGGCTTATACGCTATAAATTGCTATATGGGTATGCAATGGGGAGAGAACATGCCCGAAGATCACGTTAGATACGCAAGAAATGATCTAATGGGTTTAGTCCGTGAAGATTTAGGTTACGACATGGCACGTCACGTAGATTCAACTGTACACATGTTTGATGAGTGGGGCTTACCAATGATGAGAAACAAAGCTACAGGAAGATATCAAAGAGAAGGTAAGTGGCAAATAATGATCCATGGAGAAAGTTACAAACCTATTGTTGCTGAAGCAGCTAAGAAATCAGCAGATAAAATTTATAACAGAATAATGATTACCCATCTATTAAGAGATGAAAAAGAGACAAATAGGATCGCAGGTGCAGTTGGATTTAATGTGAGAACTGGAAACTTTCATGTGTTTAAAGCAAAAGCTGTAATTATTTCAGCGGGTGGAGCATCACATATATTTAAACCAAGAGCAGTAGGCGAAGGGATGGGTAGAACTTGGTATGCACCATGGAGCAATGGTTCAGCATACGCTCTTCCAATTCAAGCTGGTGCTAAAATGACTCAAATGGAAAATAGAATTGTTTTATGTAGGTTTAAAGATGGATATGGCCCAGTAGGTGCATATTTTTTACATTTAAAGACATATACACAAAACGCCAATGGGGAAAACTATGAGAAGAAGTGGTATGAGGCCACAAAAAAATTAGTTGGTGAATATATTGATCATCATCCAACGCCAACTTGTTTAAGAAATCATGCATTTATTCAAGAGACAGCGGCTGGTGGTGGACCAATTCACATGGTAACAAAAGAAGCTTTTCAAGATCCACATCTAGAAACAGTTGGTTGGGAAAATTTTTTAGGTATGACCGTGGGTCAAGCAGTAGTTTGGGCATCACAAAATATAGATCCAAAATATACCAACCCAGAACTAACTACTTCTGAACCGTATGTAATGGGCTCACATGCAACCTGCTCAGGAGCCTGGGTTAGCGGACCAGAAGATATTGCTCCAGATGAATATTTCTGGGGTTACAATAGAATGTTATCTATAGAAGGACTATTCGGAGCTGGAGACACTGTAGGTGGAAGTGCACATAAATTTTCCTCAGGATCTTTTACAGAAGGAAGATTAGCTGCAAAAGCTGCTGTGAAATATATTTATGATAAAAAAGCTAACAACATAGATGTCTCTGATCAACAATACGAAAATTTAAAAGAGGTAATATTTAAACCTTTAGAAAATTATACTGTTGGAAGAAATGAAATCACAGGTGGAACTGTTTCTCCAAGTTATATTCTGCCAATACAAGGGTTGCAAAGACTTCAAAAAATTATGGATGAATATTGTGGAGGTTTAACAAATAATTACATGACAAATGACAATTTATTGAAAAAAGGACTTGAACAACTAGACTTGTTACAAGAAGATCTCGAACATGTAGCAGCTGAGGATTATCATCAATTGATGAGAGCGTGGGAACTTAAGCACAGAGCTATCACATCTCAATGTGTTACAGAGCATACACTATTTAGAGAGGAAACAAGATGGCCTGGATATTATTATCGTGGAGATCATATGAAATTAGACGATGAAAATTGGCATTGCTTAACAGTATCAAGAAGAGATCCAGAAACTGGTAAATTTACAATGGAGAAGAAACCAGTTTTTCATATTGTTGACGAAAAAGAAAAAAAACAAGCCTCTTAAGTCAGAATTTAATTTTTATGTCACTTACGTCTAAATCTGATGACGAATTAATCAAGATAGCAGACCCTATTTGGAATAATTTAGTAAGATCATCAAATATTAAAGATTATGGTGGCTTTACTAAAGATCTCTCCTCTCAAATGTTATATGGAGCAAATGAGGTAGAATTAGGTAAACAATGGGCTGGTAATAAACTTATCTCAAGTTTGTCCGAGGGATGCAAGGCTATTGGCTGTTTAAGAAGAGGTGATTACGTTACCATTCTATATAAGCAAACAAGTACCAAGATCCCTGGGGATTTTCTAGGTCGATTAGTAATTGGACTTGAGGGAGACGAGATCAAAGTATTTGGAGCAACTATTTTTTAAATTTTAAAAAATTTACTTGCAAACTAACAGATATTTGTTAATTGGCGTGTATGGGCGCTTTTCTTTTAAAAAATACAAAAAAAATATCAAAAGCATTCTCTACTTCATTCTTTTCAAGTCATACAAAAGAAATTCTTTTTTTTGTATTAGGTTTATATTGGGCAGCAATAATTTTTACTACATTTTTTAAAATTTAATTATCATCAGTTGACAATCACTATTCATAGGAGTACCTAGAGATTGAAAGTTCTTATGGAATATTTTCTTCCAATCGCTCAAGTCGAAATTAATATAATATTTATTTTTATTCTAAGTTTAGTCGTTGGAGTACTCTCAGGTCTATTTGGGGTAGGGGGTGGTTTTTTAATGACACCATTTCTTATTTTTTTAGGGATACCACCAGCTTATGCAGTGCCTAATGAAGCGAGTAATATTTTAGGTACGTCTGTATCAGGTTCTACAACCCATTATTTAAAAGGAACATTAGACTACAAAATGGGCTTCATGATTGTAATAGGAGGTACATTCGGAACTTTGTTAGGAATAATTACTTTTACATATTTAAAAGATATAGGAAAAATAAATGAAGTAATTTCTCTAGCTTATATGTATGTTTTAGCAATACTTGGTACATTTATGTTAATACAGGGTGTATCTGAGATTGATAAAGCTAGAAAAAAAATAGTTGAAAGAAAAAAATTACATTCTCATTATTGGATACATGGACTCCCATTTAGGATGAGATTTAAAAAGTCAAAAGTTTATGAAAGCATCTTTACTCCAATTATAATTGGAATGATAGTTGGTTACATTGCTGCAATTATGGGTGTTGGAGGAGCTTTTATTTTGGTTCCCGCAATGATTTATATAATTGGAATGCCTACAAAGTTAATACCAGGAACATCATTATTTGTTACGATATTTGTAAGTGCAATTGTAACTGTTTTGCACGCTTTTAATTATGGAACGATTGATTTAGTTTTAGTTACGATATTAATATTAGGATCAATAGTTGGTGTACAAGTAGGTCAAAAGATGGGAGAAAAAATTGATAGCTCTCAATTTAAAACTATCTTAGCAATATTAATTCTTTGTATTGGTATTGCAATTGCATATGACACATTCATAAGTGAAGATATTGTTGTAGTTTCTGTTAATGATGGAATTCAAAATCTTGGTGTAATTGCTAAATTTATTTTAGATTACTCAAAAGATCTACCTGTATTTTATGGATTAACATCAGTTGTTCTTGCAATTGTTTTGGGAGTAGGGGCTGCAGGTATTAGAAAATTAATATCTAATTGGAATAAAAAAAGACTAGCTAGACTTCAAGCTGCAAAATAAATTAAGCACTTCTATATAGTTTTGTCATAACAAATTCTTTATGACCTAATGCCTCGGCACAAGTAAATCTTCCATTTGCAACTCTCATAGTTGCTTTAATTAACTCATCTCCAGCTTGATCCAAATTCATTTCTCTTGAAAGAATTTTTGATACATCAACATCAATATGTTCTTTCATTTTAACTGCTGTTAATGGATTTGCAGTTAATTTAATAACTGGTTCTATAGGATTACCAATAATATTTCCTTGTCCTGTTGGAAATAGATGAATATTAAAACCTCCTGCAGCTTGAAGAGTTACACATTCTGCTGCAGCCGATGATGTGTCCATAAAGTATAGGCCTGGGCCTTTTGTCGGTTCTTCTGCAGGTGTTAAAACATCAACAAATTGTCTTGATCCAATTTTTTGAAAATTACCAAATGCCTTTTCCTCAATTGTTGTCAGACCACCAGCTATATTTCCAGCTGTTGGTTGACTTTCAGAAAGGTCATCTGTTGCTTCTTTCAATATAAAATCGTTATAATCACTCCAAGTTTTCATAAACTTGTCCTGAGCCTCTTTTGTTTTTCCTCTTTTAGCACATACACTTTCAGCACCAGTTAATTCAGAAGTTTCTCCAAAACATAAATGAACTCCTAGTGGCTCTAATTTATCCATCAAGTTGCCAACTGTTGGGTTAGATGCAAGTCCTGATGTTGTATCAGACTCTCCACATTTAACAGAAATCCAAAGATCACTTACTGGACACACTTCTCTTTGTTTTTCTGATGCCCATATTGAAAACTCCTGTGCTTTTTTTGAAGCTTTCATTATCGTTTCTATATCCCCAGCTCCTTCAATACTGAAACCTTCGACTGGTTTTCCAGTTTTTGCAACCTCATCTACAATTCTTTTTGTCCACTTAGGTTCAATACCAATAATAATTGCTGCTGCAACATTCGGATTTTTTGCGGTACCAATCATTGTTCTAAAATGTAATTCTAAATCTGCTCCGAATTGTAATCTTCCATATGAATGAGGAAGCGCAATAGTTCCCTTAATATTGTTTGCCACTGCTTCTGCGCAAGCGTTTGAAATATCATCTACTGGAAGGATAATTACATGATTTCTAGTTCCAACTCTTCCATTTTCTCTTTTATAGCCTAAAAAACTTTTTTGAATTTCCATCTACATTACCACTTTTTTGTTTTAACATTATGAACATGTACATGTTCACCTTTTT
>CACOPK010000010.1 GCA_902629075.1 uncultured Pelagibacteraceae bacterium
TTAAAGGGTAATTTTGTTAGCATCGGTTCATCTTATGATTATGCTGCATTGGGATGTACACACCACTGTCCTGAAGATGTAAATCTTATGTATAATATTCCAGGAATGGATGTTGTGGTGCCTGGCAGTAGCAAGGAATTTGATAGATTGTTTAAACAAGGGTACAAAAAAAATAATCCAAAATATTTCAGATTAACTGATTTTGAAAATAAATATGATTTTGATGTAAAATATGGAAAAGGAAATTTAATAAATAATTCCTCAAAAACAACAATTATAACTTTTGGACCTACCCTTAATTTTATAATGCCAATTGTAAAAAAGTATAAAGTAAATTTAGCTTACTTTACAACTGTTCGACCTTTAGATAATAAATTGATAAGTAAAGTTAATTCTATTTCAAAAAATATTATTATAATTGAGCCGTTTTATACTGGAAGTGTAATTAGTGAAATAATTAAAATTTTAAAAACAGATGTAAAATTATCGAATATAAGTGTACCAACAAAGTTTTTAACAAATTATGGACTTAAACCTGAACATGATAAAAAACTAGGTTTTTCTATGGAGTTTTTATCAAATAAAATAAAAAAAATTCTAAGAAATGAAAAATAATATATTTAATTTGATAATAAATGATATTTCAAAAGTCTATAATTATAAAAATTATAAATTTCTTAAAAATAAAAGAATTTTAATTACTGGTGCTACTGGTCTTCTTGGGCAATACTTTATAGGATTTTTTTTAAACTCTTTACAATCAAAATTTAAACCACAAAAAATAACTTTAGTTCATAAATCTGATTTACCTTTTTATCTTAAATTTCTAAAAAAAAATAAATTCTTTGATATAAAAAAAATTAATTTATCTTCAAAAAACGTAAATAAATTAAAAAAAAAATATGATTATATAATTCATAGCGCAACATATGCTCAACCTTCCGAATTTATAAGAAATGCTCATGAAACAATTAATCTTAATACATATGTGACCTACAAACTTATTAAGCTTTTAAAGCATAATGGAAGATTTCTATTTATTAGCTCAAGTGAAATTTATAGTGGAATAAAAAAGAAAAATATTAATGAAGATTTTAATGGCAACACAAATCCAAATCACATTAGGGCATGCTATATTGAGTCAAAGAGGTGTGGTGAGGCAATAGTTAATGAATTTAGAAAGAAAAAGATTCATGCTGTTTCTGCCAGGTTGTGCTTAGCATATGGACCTGGCTTTAAAATAAATGATGGGAGAGTTCTTAGTCAGTTTATTAGGAAGTGTATTACTCAAAGAAAAATTAAAATTATCAAAGGGCAAAATAATTTAAGATCATATATTTATATTACTGATGTGATTAAAATGTTGTTAAATATCTTCTTTAAAGGAAAGAAAAATGTTTACAATGTTGGTGGGAATAGCAAAGTAACTATTTTAAATCTGGGTAAAAAAATATCAAAACTAACATCTGCAAAATTTTTATCAAAAAAGAATGATAAATCAAATGATGGTGCGCCAGAATTTGCAAAAATTGATATTAAAAGATATGAGAAAGAATTTGGTAAATTAAAATTTGTAAACTTAAATGATGGTTTGGAAAAAACTATTGATTGGTATAAAAAATTAATTAGGTAATTATTTTTTTTTACTAAAAAACTTATCTAAAATTTTATTTAACTTGTTTAACCTTGATTTATTCACAAATTGATTATTGCCAATATAAAAACAATTATTATCTATAAAATTTGAATTTTTGAATTTTTGGCTGGAGTATTTAGATTTTAAAAAAGGCTGATTTAATAAATTTCCTGCAATAAATGGTCTTGTTTCTATACCTTTAAAATTTAATTGTTTTTCAAGTTGAATTTTTTCAGTTTTATTTTTCATTAAGAAAGGAAGTACAAATGAAGAAATATTTTTATTATTAGCGATATTGAGAGTTTTTTTATATTTATTTAGTATTTGAGTAAAATTATTATAATTTTTATTTCTAATTTTAATCCATTGATTAATCTTATTTAACATAATTACACCAAGATATGCGTTTATTTCTGTAGATCTTAAATTGAAACCATCTGATACGAACAAAAATTTAAAATTTCTGTTTTTGTATTTACGCTTATATAAATTTTGATCCTTATTAGGAAGCTCTCTTGCTAATCCATGGGATCTTTTTAAAAGACATAAATTGTAAAATTTTTTATCATTTGTTGTAATCATTCCACCTTCAATAGTGCTCATATGATGACCCCAATAAAAACTAAAGCTTCCTGCAACTCCAAAATTACCAATTTTTTTGTTATTGATACTTGCTCCTTGAGACTCACAACAATCTTCTAAAATTTTGATATTTCTTTTACCAATAATTTCATTTATTTTTTTTACATCTGAAGGAAATCCAATTAGATGAGCAATAAATATTGCTTTAGTTTTTTTGGAAACTTTTTTCTTTAAATCTGAATAATCAAATGAAAAATCATTTAGGTTAACATCAACAAAAACAGGTTTTAATCCTGATTGAATTATTGGTGTTACTGTTGTGGGCCAAGTAACTGCCGGTACAATTATTTCGTCATTATTTTTCCAATTATAATATTCTTTTGCTGCTTGAATTATAATTAAATTTGCTGAACTGCCAGAATTTACTAGAACTGAATATTTTGAATTATTCCATTTAGAAAATTTCTTTTCAAATTCTTTTACTTTTTTGAATTGAGTGAATCTTTTATTTCTTTTGATAAAATTACAAAGTTGGTTGATAACATTGTTATCGAGAAAGTTTTCTTGTAATGGCCAATACATAGATAGTAAAAAGTTTGTAAAAATCTTATATATTTAAATTAATAAATTACAATCAATAATATTTTATTTATGCTAAATAATTGCCATATATTAAACCTAAAAAATTAGAATGAAAAATTATTTAAAAAGTATTCTTTCTTTAAACTTAATTAAAAAAATTATTTATAAAAACGAATATAGTCCAATAACTCCATTGAACGATAATGTCGAGAAAAGAAAAGTTTTAGATATTCTTGGAGGTGATTTAAATCCTGACAAAGTATTTTATGTGATAAGGAGATATCCAGGAACAGGGCTTTTTTCAAATTTAGCATATGTAATGAATCATATTCAAATTGCAAATAGAATGGGTTTCATACCTGTTGTTGATATGAAAAATTATCCAACTGTTTACAATGAGAAAGAAAAAATTTTTGGAACTTATAATTCGTGGGAATATTATTTTGAAAAATTATCAAATTTTACTTTGGATGAAGTTTATAAAAGTAAAAATATATTAATGACAGATAATAAATTTTATAGAGATAAAGAATTTAAAAATAAAATTACTTCATCAAATTTGCTTTTAGAAATATTAAAGAAGCAGATAAAAATTAAAAAGACAAAATTAAAAACTATAAATTTTTTAAAAAACAAATTATTTGAAGGAAAAAAAATTTTAGGAGTTCATCATAGAGGCACTGGGTATAAAATAACTGAATATCCCATAACGATTAATCAAATGATTAATATTATAAATGAAATATTAGAAAAAGAAAATTATGATAAAATTTTCTTAGTGACAGAAGATCTGAATAATTTTAAAGCATTAAAAAATTATTTTGGAGAAAAATTGATTTATTTAGACAGCTCCCAAAGAGGAGTAAATAATTTAGATGTTTGGAAAACCTATCCTAGAACATTACATAGATATAAACTAGGAAGAGATATTTTGTACGAAACATTTTTATTATCTTATTGCGATGGTTATTTTGATATCGAAACTAATCCAACTGAATTTGCTCACGCAATGAACTTAAATACAAACCAAAAAAGATACACATTTAACAATGGAATTAATAAACCCTGGTATTTTTTTAAATATATGAATTTTTCATGGCATATAAAAAAAAGTTTACCAGAATATTTAGGTGGTTTTAAAAAAAATAAAAAACCAAAAAAAAAATAAAATCTTAAATATGAAAAAAAAACCGGCCGCATTTTTAGATAGAGATGGGGTTATTAATTATGACTACGGATATATCTATAAGTATAAAGATTTCAAATTCAGAACAGGTGTAATTAAAGGTTTACAATATCTAACTAAAGAAAAAATTAGAATATTTATTGTTACTAATCAATCGGGAATTGCTAGAGGACTTTTTGCAGAAAAAGATTTAATATCATTACATAAATATCTTAGGAGTGAACTTAAAAAAAAAAAAATAAAAATAGATGAAATTAAATACAGTCCTTACCATCCAAAAGGGATAATTAAAAAATTTTCAAAAAACCATAAAAGTAGAAAGCCTAATAATTTAATGATTAATCAATTATTAAAAAAATGGCCTATAGATATTAAAAAAAGCTTTATGATAGGAGATAAATTATCTGATCAAAAATGTGCTAAAAAAAGTCGATTATACTTTGAATTTGCGAAGAAAAACTTTTATTACCAAGTTAAAAATATTTTAAAAAAAATCAATGAGAAAAAAAATAAATAGATTGGATACCAAACATTATCCAAAAATTTCAATAATAACCGTATGTTTGAATAGCGAAAAAACGATCTTAAGGTGCATGAATAGTGTAATAAATCAAAAGTATCCAAAAAATAAAATTGAATATATTTTAATTGATGGGGGCTCAACAGATAAAACTGTAGAAATTATAAAAAAAAAGGAAAACAAAATTAAATATTGGCATTCAAAAAAAGATAAAGGAATTTATGATGCAATGAATATTGGTTTGAAACATTGCACTGGTGAAATAATAGGAATATTAAATTCAGATGATATTTTTTTTAAAAATACATTAAAAATTGTTGCCAAATATTTTAATAAAACAAAAATTGATTACCTTTTTGGAAGTGTTTACAAAAGCAGAGTTTATCATAATTTTTTTCCTCAAAAACTATGGTATACATTTAATATTTACCCATCTCATTCGGTTAGTTTTTTTATTAAAAATAAAACTCAAAAAAAGATTGGAAAATACAATATAAAATTCAATTATTCTGCAGATAGAGATTTATTTTATAGATTAATTAAAAATAAAAACTATTTAGGCATATCTACAAAACAATATGAAGTATTTGGAAAGTTCAATATGTATGGAGCTTCATCAAGAGTGAGTTTTTTTAAAAAAAATATTGAGGAAATTAAAATAAGATTATCTAATGGAGAGAATTTTTTTAAAGTTATTTCAATATTTTTTATATATATAAACTACTTCTTTTTAAAAAAAATATTAAGTTTTTTTAAATAAATTATGAAAATTGCTTTTATTCCATCAACATTTTTACCTTACATAGGCGGCGCTGAAATTCAAACTCATAATTTTGCAAATAAGCTAATTGAAGAAGGTCATGAGGTTGAAATTATGCTTTTAAATAAGATATCAGTAAATAATGGAAATTACAAAATTTTTCAATTAAATAAATTTCTAATAAGTTTTGTTTTTTTATTTAAATACTATTTCAATTTGAACTTCACTTTTTTGCTAAAACTTTACTTTAAAAAAATTATATTTTATCAGAACTATGATATTTGGCACTTTCATTCAGTAAATTATAAAACCTTAATCTATATTGAAGTACTTAAAAAGCTAAATCAAAAAGTAATGGTGACTCTTCAAGGTGCTGATATACAAATTGATCATGAAATTGGTTATGGTTATCGTCTTGATAAAAAATATGATAATTATATAAAAAAAGTTTTTCAAAAAGTTGACTGTTTTCAAGCAATTTCAATAAGTATTTCTAAAGAGCTATTAAACTTTGATATTGAAGAAAAAAAAATAAATATCATTCCAAATTGTTCTCATTATGAAAAAATTAGTACTTTTAAAAAAACGAAAGAAGAAAAACTTACTATGTTGACAATTGGTAGATATGCTGAAAAAAAAAAAGGATTCGATCTCGTAGTAAAAGTCGCAGAAGAATTAAAAAAAAATAACAGAATTTAGGTGGATAATAATTGGAAGAAATTCTAATACATTGCTTCAGAACCAATTTATAAAAAAAAATCTTTCAAATTTTGAAATTGTTAATCAAATAGAAAATAATGATGAGACTTATTTCCCTCACTCTAATTTAATAGAATATTATAAAAAAAGTCATGTATATGTAAATCTTTCTAGAGTAGAAGGATCTCCACTTGTAGTTATAGATGCTATTTCAAGCAATCTTCCAATAATTACTTTTAATACAAGAGGTGGCGATGAAATTGTTTTAGATGGGCACAATGGTTTTATAGTAGATAATTTTGATTTTAAACAATTTGCAAATAAAATTTTTAAATTAAAAGAATTTACAATAAACAAAGAAGAAGAATTAATAAAAAACCACATAAATAAATTTGATTTATTTTTGAATACTAAAAAGATAGTAGATTTATATAAATCTATAATTTAGGTTAATTGTGCAGAATTCTTCTATACCATTTAATATTTGAATTTATTATTTTTTCTATAGATGATTTTTTTGGTTTCCACATAAGTTTGTTCAATTGTTTAGTATCGTTAATATATAAAGGTTTAGTTTTTTCAAATTTGCTTATTTTTTTTATTATAAACTTGCCTTTTTTTAATTTTTTGCTCATTAAATCAAAAATATCTTTATTAGAAAACCTTTTTTTGTTGTTAATATTTATAAGCAAATAATTTTTTTTCATTTTTTTTATATAATGAGTTGCTAATAAATTTAATCTGGCAATATCTTCGACATGAATATAATTTCTAAATGGAAAGGTTTTAGTTTTAAAATCATAATAAATTGTTGTTGTTTTATTTTTGGTAATATTTTTAAAAAAGGTAGGAAAAATTCTTGTAATTTTATCGTTTCTTTCACCCAAAGTTCCATCTGAGCTCGATCCAGCCACATTGGGATATCTTAATACAATGACCTTGATATTTTGATTTTTGCTAACGGTCTCCAGGTATTTTTCAAGTAAAAACTTATATTTAGCATATGGTGAAAAATTAACACTATTGTTTTTGTTAAATCCTTGTGCAGAATAACTGCTAGAGAAAATAATTTTTTTAACTCCTAATTTAACTATTTGATTTAAAAAAGTTATTTGATTAATAAAATTATTTTTTTTGTAAATATTTGGTTTTTTTTTACTTTCTCTAACACAAGTGAAACTTGCTAGGTGAATAATGGTTTCTATTTTATATCTCCTTATAACCTCTATGATTTTTTTTTTGTTTTGTATATTTGTACAAATATTTTTTGAAAATTTTTTGACAAAACGATTTCCTCTTGAATAATTATCTAAAGATATTGCTTTTTTTTTAGTTAATAATTTTAGTGTGAAAGAGCCTATATATCCCTGACCCCCAGTAACAAGTATCATTTTAAATTATTTTTTTCCAATCAACTTTATTAATAGATGTATAGCTGCCATAAAAGAAATATCTTTTTTCCATTGTCGATTTAATTGTATCAACACCATGAAGCGAGCTTGGTGTAGATAAAAAAGTTACTAAATGACCTTTTTGAGGTTTAAGATTTTTTAATATTTCAACATCATTAAGATCAGGCTGTCTTAAATAATTAACTGGTTTATTTTTATATTTAAATATTTGGAAATTTCCTCCATTCAAACCATCAAAATCATTTACATAGTATAAAAAATTTACAATTCTTTCCTCTACATCGTGATGTGGTTCTCTTTCATAGCCTTCTCCTGCAGCGGAAAAATCAAAGTCACAGTAAACTCCACAAGATTTTTTAATTGATATTAACGTTTTGGTAAATTTATTTTTTAATCTAAACGATAAGCTATTATTCCTTTTTATATAATTTTTTAGAAATTTAAAATTTTTATTTTTAAAATCGAAATGTTCGGAGTTTCTCAAATTTAATCTTTGTAAATTTTTGTAAAAAAAATTAAATACCTCAATATTTTCAAAAAAATTATTAATTTTTTGACCAATCTCATTTCTATTTATAAATTGCTCAAAATTATCTGTTCCTTTTAATAAAGTCTTTCTGTTGCCCATAACAGTTTTATCGTACATCATTTCTTTCATTGATAGGCATTTTTCTAAATCATGTATTTGAGGTTCATTTAGTAAATTTGAGTAAATAATAATTGGATATGGATAAGAAATTTTTTCTATTACTTTTAAATTATTTAAATTTAATTCATTCATTTTAATAAGATATCATAATTTTATTAACCTAAAAAATAAATCATACAGAAATTATTTTATTTCTTAATAAAATTTCACAAATTTTATATGTTTTTTTATAATTTAAATGAATTAACTTTGAAATATCATTTAAGTCATTTTTTCCATCTGCATATTGCAGAAAATCTAAAATTTCCTGACCGAGTCTTAAATCTTTATTGTTTTTTTTAGAAATTGCTGGATATAACTTTCTTTTACTTAAAGAAGGTTCGCATAAAATCAGATTTTTAGGTATTTTTTTTTTTTGTAAAATATTGATCGCATCTCTAGCAACTTTAAATCCTCCATTTAGCCCTTTTAAACTAACTACCTTTTTAAAATTATCTAAAGATGTATGATATTCTGGATATTCACCGTATTTTGTTCTGAATATTGAAGAGATGGGCAAATCTACTCCTGGAGAATTATACTGTCTCTCATCAGATCCTCTATGTAAAAATGAATATTTTTTAAATTTTATTTTATTTAATTTATACGACTCTAAAAGTGATTTATCGCTCAATGAATTTCCATATTTTGATAACATACAAGAATGTTGTCTATCATCCCCAATACAGGTGAGAACATAGCCACCACATAAATTGTTTTTTAAATAATTTAAATTTCTTGATAGATAAGCTATAGAACCAATTGTTTCAGGTATGAAAAGAAACCTTAGCGTCTTTTGATTTTTTCTTTTTTTGAAGAATTCAATTAAACTCATAGCAACAATTGGTCCAGATAATTCATTATTTGCCATAGATGGGTGACAAACATAGGTAGAGATTAAAATTTCTTGTTTAGATTTTCCTTTAATAACTAATTCTCCATAATTTAGTTTACCATTTTGATTAAGTGAAGAATTAATATTAACGATGAATTTATCATTATATTTATAATTTTTTAAAATTTTTTTTTTTTGATTATGAGTTAAACAAAAACCCCAATATTTTTTATAATAGGCAGTAACATATGGAATAGCATTGGGTTGCTTTGGAATTGAATGCAAATGTTTTAAAAGTTTTTTAAGGACAATTTTTTTTTTAAATGGATTTGAATACCCTACTAAATGAAGATTATTATTTTTAAAATCAATTATTCTTTTTCCATACTTGTCAGATAGATGTGCGTCTTTTACCTCCCATTGATTGGGTATTTTCCAATCAAATACTTTTGTCCCAGATTTGATATTTTTTATTTTTAATTCATTGAAATTTTCTTTTATAATATTCAAAGTTTTTAAGGTTCCTTTGCCGGTTATACTTCTGCATAACGGGAATAGATCTTTTTTTGCCAAATTATAAAATTTTTTTACTGTTATCATTATTCAATTTTATTATTACAATATCATTTAATTATCTGCACATATATAAAGAATTAATTCTTTACAGATTGAAGAATGAATACTATACTTTGTTCAACTTTTGAACAAAAAAATTCTTATATGAAAAAAAAATTATTAAATAATACATTAGTAAAAGGTATTGTGGATAATTTCTTAGTAAAAAAGGAAGGGAAATCTATATTAAAAAATATTGATAAAAGAAATTTGGTTAAGGATGGGATTATTGACTCTTTAGATTTATTAACACTTGCCTCTATTATTGAAAAGAAAACTGGAAAAAAAATATTAATATCAAATCCAAAAATCTATAATAAATTTAATAACTACAATAAACTTATTAATATTTTATCATGAAAATGCACCATATTGGATTTGTATGTCGTGAAAATGATATTAACAAATTTTTTTTTTCTCCAAAGAAAAAATTTATTTATATTGACAAAGTTCAAAATAATAAAATTATTATTGGCTTAAATAACCGTGATAGCTTGTGGTATGAATTTATAATTCCACAGAGTAAAAAATCAACAGTATATAATTACTATAAGAAAAATGGCGCCTCAATTCATCATCTAGCTTATTATGTAAAAAATTTTCATCAAGTATTAAAAAAATATAAATCAAAAAAAAATTATACATTCATAAAAAAATTTAATCCTAATATCCCTTGTTTTGGTGGTAAATTAAAAACTGCCTTTTTTTATAATAATAATATTTTTATTGAATTTTTAACAAATGAGAAAAAATCAAAAAAATCTGTTAGTTGAAAAAATTTTAGAAAATGCCAAAAAAAACTCAAATTTAAAAATATTTGAGGACACTAAAAATAGTATTACCTTTGGACAATTATTAAAAGTAAGTTTAAGTAATGTTGAAACGATAAATTTATTTAAAGGTAATTATATACCAATATTAATTGATAGAAATATAGACAGCCTTATTGCGATTTTATCTGTAATATTATCAAAAAAAACTTTTTGTCCAATCTCACCTTCATTGCCATACAAAAGAATCCAAAAAATGAGTCAGGCGTTAAGTTCAAAATATATTATAAATTGCTCTAATAAAAATCTTTCAAAATTATTAAATTTAAAAGAAATTAAAATTAATAAAATTTATTCATTAGCAAATTTAAAAAATACAAAAATCAATATTCCTTATAAATATGATAATTTTAATGATATTTTTTATGTTCTATTTACTTCAGGATCAACTGGATCACCAAAAGGTGTAAAATTATCATATGCAAATATTCATAATACTTTATTATGGTCAAAAAAATATCTTCATTGGTCTAAACAAAAAATTGGGATAGCCACACAATTCTCATTCGATATTTCTATGTTTGATGTATTTTCTGGACTTTTCTTTAACGTGCCAAGTTTTATATTTTCTAACCCTTCTGATCCATTTTTATCATTAAAAGAGATTAATAAAAATAAAGTAACATCAATATTTTCAGTACCTACTTTTTTTTCAAGTTTTATGAAATTTGATCTATTAAAAAAAAAAAATCGAATAAAGAGAATTATTTCTGGAGGTGACTTTTTTCCACCCAAGGATATTTTGTATTGGAAAAATAATACATCATCTGAAATCATTAATGTTTGGGGTCCAACAGAAACCTCAATTGTAAATACAATGTATAAAATTAAGAATAAAGATATTAAAAACTTATTAATAGGTAAAAACCAACCCGTTGGTAAATCTCAAAAAGAAATGGAAATAAACATAATTAAAAATAAAAAAATTTTAAAGAAAAAAGAAATTGGTGAAATTTGTATGTCAGGTAAATGTGTTGCCTCTGGTTATCTAGGGCACATAAAAAATAAAAGAAATTTTATAGATTTAAACGGCAAAAGTTCATATCTCACTGGTGATATTGGTTACTTTGACAGTAAAGGATACTTATATATCTTAGGTCGAAAAGATAATACTGTAAAAATTTCTGGTTATAGAGTCGATACCTTGGAAATTCAAAATATTGTTAATAAAATTGATAATATATCTAATTCATTAGTTTTTGCTTTGGAAAACTATGGACAAAAAATGCTTTGTCTAGCTATTGAAACAAAAAAAATTATATCAATTGAAAAAATTAAAAATATTTTATCTCAACATCTTCCTCAATATTCTATGCCAAAGAAAATTAAATTTTTTGAAAAATTTCCTTTAAATTTAAATTTTAAAATTGACCGCAATAATATTCAAAAAAGATTTTATGAAGAATAAAAAATTTATTTTTATAATAGGAGAGTCAACAGGTCTAGAATGTTTTAAAGAAATATTAAAATTAAAAATAATTGATATAAGTCACGTCATTAGCTCAAATAAAAATTACAATTTAATTATAAGAAAAATATGTAAAATTAATGGTATCTCATTTTCTTCATCTAATAATCATAGGATTAATGAAATTAAATATAAAAATAATAAAGATATAGAATATATATTAATTAGTATTTTCTCTAACCTAATCATAGATAAAAAAATTTTAAAAAAATTTAATTATAAATGTTTTAATTTTCATCCCGGTCTTCTTCCTTTATATCCAGGTAAAAATTGTGTATCTGGTGCAATATATAACCAAGAAAAAAGCACAGCTGTCACATTGCATAAAATGAAACAAAAGATTGATGAAGGAAAAATAATATTTAAAAAAAAAATTAGTATAAATGTAAAAAAGGAAACTCTTATTTCATTGATGCTTAAACTCAAATTTGCAACTATCGATATGGTAAAAAAATTTATTATTTATATTTATAAAAACAAAACTATTAAAATGTATAAAAATGATATAAGTAAAAAAAAATATTTCCCAAAATATATACCTAACAAGGGGCTTATAAATAAAGATACTTCCTTCAAAGATTTTGATAAAATTTTTAGATCAAGTTATTCTGGACCATTCGAAAACTCCTGGGGGAAAGTTTTTTTTATTTATAATAAACAAAAAAAAATTATATTTGAGTATAATATTATAAATAAAAGAAAAATTTATTTTCCTTCTAGTTCAAAAATTATAAAAATGAAAAAAAACAACTTTATCCTAGCAATTAAAAATAAAATTTTAGCAGTAAAAACATTCTAAATGATTAAAAGTTTGAATAATTTTTTTAAAAAATCAGGACTGTATAAATCTAAATATGTTTATATTTACAGTGATTTTAGAATATTTATAAGTTTTTATAAATCAAATCCAGAACTCTATATTAAAAAATTTTTAAGACTTTTTACTGATAAAGGAATTACTTGTGTTGTTCCATCATTTTCATATACGGTCAGTGGAAGTTTTGATGTATGCAAAACTAAATCTGGAGTTGGATTGTTGGGAAATTTCATTATGAAAAAAATAAAATTTGAGAGATCTGAACATCCCCTATTTTCATTTATTGCTATAGGTAAAAATAGAAAGATAGTCCGAAATATTGGAATTTCTGCTTTTGGAAAGGACTCTGTTCATGAGAGATTATATAAAAAAAGAACATCCTTTTTAAATTTTTTTAGACCGTTAAAGCAAGGAAACACTTTAGTTCATCATATTGAACAAATTAATAATGCAAAATATAGATATGATAAAAGATTTCCTACGAGGGTTTATAAAGGAAATAAATATATTAAAACTGGTTATAAAGCTTATTTAAGAAAAAATGTTAATAAAAAAGAGCATTTTTTTACATTTGCTAAAGTTTTAAAGAAAATTGAAAAGAAAAAAATGCTGAGAATTAAAAAACTCAATCAGTCCAATGTAATTGTTTATAAATATGATGATTTTTATGAAGAATTAAACAATCTTTATATAAAAAATAAAAATATTTTTATTAAAAAGACCTAATTTTTTTTCTTAATAATATTTTTTTAGGCAATGGTAAATTCGAATTGGAAATACTTGCTTTTTTTAGGTAGTTAAAATTAAGTTTTTCTCTTAAAGCTACCTTTTTTGCAAATTCATATCTTGATATATAAATTTTATCATCAAAGATATCCAAAATTCCAAATTTATTTTTATTTGATGATATAATTTTTTGGAAAATTTTAATTAATTTATTTATTTCTATATAATGACAATACTGATCGTAGAAAGCCTTATAATTTCTATTGCTTTTAATTGTTTTATAAACTTTAAAATACTCTGTCTTGTCAATTAAATTTTGACTAAAAATTTTACAGCATCTTAAGATTAAGGTTTTTTTGAATTTCTTTATTATTTTTTTCTCAATTTTAAGCTTAAGTTTTCCGTATTTTAGTTTTTTACTATATACAGCATCTGATGATAAAAAAATAAATTCTGAGTCATAATTAATTTTTTTAAGCAAAATATCAATCTTTTTTAAAAATAAAGAAACTTTTTTTGGGTTTTCTTCACAAAAACTAATTCCCCCTGGTTGACTGAGCAATATAAAAATATTTCTTTGATTATTTTTTTTCTTAATTAAGTGGATTTTATTAATATTCCTTAAGGAATAAATAGTTTTAAATTTGAAATTTTTTTTTAAGTATTTAGATACTAATCCAGATCTCCCAATTAAATAGAGATTTTTTTTCATATCATTTATAATAATTATTGTGCCAATCTATAAATTTAGATATTCCATATGAAGGTTTAATTTTTGGAAAAGTACTTGTTATTTCCTCACACCATTTGGAACTGGCTTGTGTTTTTATCATATCTCCTTTTTGAAGTGGCAAATATTTAATTTTAGCTTTTTTATTTAATTTTTTTTCAATTAATTTAATGAACTGAGTTAATTTTATTGGATTATTTCCTCCTAAATTAATAATTCTATATGGACAGTAACTTGACTTTGTATTTGGTTTATTTCTATTCCATTTATAATTGTTTTTAGGAGTCTTATTTGAGATTGATAATGTTATTTTTACGATATCATCAATATAAGAAAAATCTCTATAGTGATTTCCATAATTAAATACCTCTATAGTTTTATTTTTTTTAATATTACTAACAAATTGATTTAAAGCCATATCTGGCCTCCCCCATGGTCCGTAGACTGTGAAAAATCTTAATCCAGTAGTTGGAAGTTTATAAAGAGAGCTATATGAGTGAGCTATTAACTCATTTGATCTTTTTGTTGCAGCATAAATTTGTGCTGGATGAGATGCTGAAGAATTTTCTTTGTATGGAAAGTTGGTAAGCGATCCATAAACACTACTTGTACTTGCATATAAAAAATGTTTAATATTATGTCTTTTTGAGGCTTCAATAATATTAAAAAAACCTTTTATATTTGTATCTATATATTTTTCTGGAAATTTAATGGAATATCTTACCCCAGCCTGTGCTGCTAAATGAATTACTTTATCGATTTTATATGTTTTAAAAATTTTATTAACATTAGATTGATTAATTATATTAATTTTATGGAAAAAATAATTTTTAAAACTTTTTAAAATTTTATTTCTCTTTTTTTTTAACTTTATATCATAATAATCATTTAAATTATCGATACCGATAACTTTTTTTTTCTTTTTAAGTAACTCTAAACAAATACTAAAACCAATAAAACCAGCTGAGCCTGAAACTAAATACATAAATAATCTTAAAGTAATTATAACTAAAATCTTTTAATTACAAGTCAAATATATAATATTCATCAATATGAATAATCAAAAAATTAAAATTATTTTTTTTCATCCATACTCTTCGATTGGGGGCGCGGATCTATCAATTGCTAAAGTTATCAACAATTTAAATAACAAATATTATTCGATTGATTTTATATGCATTAAAAGAAAAAAAAATACAGTATCTTTAAATTCTTATGTGAATATTTATAATTTAAATTCCACTAGATCAATATTTGGAATTTTAAAATTTAGGAAAATTATTAAAGAAAATTTAAAAAAAAACTATAAAAAAATTATTATTTTTTCAAATCAAAATTTTGCTAATATTCTTTCGTTTGTTTCCATAATAGGTTTAGGGAATAAAGTTAAAATAATTGGATATGAAAGAAATCATATTAGCGAGTTAAGCTTTTATTTCGATTTTAAGGATAAAATAAAAAAAATAATTTTAAAAACTTTGATTAAATTATTTTATCCAAAATTTGATAGAATAATTACTAATTCCAAAGAATCATCAAATGATTTATCTCAATTTATAAATTCAAAGGTTTTTACATTTTATAATTTATTTAAATTTCAAAATATAAAAAAAAAAAGATTAAATAGAAATAAGTTTGTTAATATTTTGAGTATAGGTAGATTAGAAAAACAAAAAGATCAAATTACATTATTGAAGGCAATAAAGATTGTAAAAAATAAAGTTAAAATTAAATTAAAAATTATAGGCAGTGGTTCACAATACGCAACTTTAAAAGATTTTATTAATAATAATAACCTGAGAAAAGAAGTTAAATTATTAAAAGAAAACAAAGATGTAAGTAAATTTTATTTATCAAGTGATTTATTTATACTCTCATCTCTATATGAAGGTTTTCCAAATGTTTTGATTGAAAGTATTATTTATAATCTTCCAATAATTTCTTCGAATTGTAAATCTGGACCAAGAGAAATATTATCAAATAGTATAGTGAGCAATAAATTTAATATTGGAAATCACAGAGGTTTATCAAATAAAATTTTATATTTTACAAAAAATAAAAAAAAATTTTATAAAAACAATTTGATCCTAAAAAAAAATTTGGATAAGTATAATTTCAAAAAGACCTTAGAGCGATATAATAAATTATTCGCTAATTTATAATCATTATTTAACTATTTTTATTAAATCTTCTATTAAATTATTATTTTGCCTACAATATCTCAGAGAATAATTTTTAATTAAACTTTGTATTTCATTTGAGCTCCACCATGAATATGGATCATCATAAATTTGTTCTAACTTTTTATATAAAGTTTCTGGTTTAGTATGAAGAATTCCAAATTTTATAAATTTTTTAAAAAAATATTTAGTCTCATTATTCATCAAACTTAAATCATTAAAATAAAACATTAACATTGGAGCATTAGCAGAAATACATTCCAAGTGTCCTGTGGATGGGAATGAGTAGATTAATATTTTTGCTTTATTTATTAAGTCAAAAGTTTTTAGTTTAGGATTTAGAAAATTAATTTTTTTATTTTTTTTATAAAAAAAATCTCTCTCATTCCAACCAAAATTTTTAGAGTTATTTTTTATGAAGAAATTATTATATATTTTCTTCTTTTTAATTAGTGATAAAAAAGCACCAATTTTATCAAAGTAAAGTTTGCTATTTATTGCACCCTGATCTACTTTAAATTCATGAGAATATAGAAGTCTATTTCTAGACTCAAATAATATCATTTGGTTTTTCTTATTATAATTTATCTTATTGATTTTTTTTATGAAACCTAATGGTATAATTTTATCTGTTTTTATATTTTCCCAGGACAAAAATTTGTCTGAGATTTCAATCTCATGTTTCGAGCCCCAATGACCTTTATGCTGTCCATAATTTCCCCCGTGCTGCGCTATAAGTAATTTTGAACCTTCATTTGTTTTTGATGCAATATAAAAATCCATTATTGTATTTCTATTAATCCCTCTGGTAGTAAAAATCACACCTGGATTTTTTGGTAACTTTGATTGTTTTATAAGCTCATTAATTTCAAAAAAATACTCAAGATAAGTTTTAGGAATATTTTTTATTATCAATTTAGATACAAATTGCTCAAATTTTTTAAATTTTTTGCTTACTGAAATATTTCTTATATTTGAGCATTTATTTTGCTTAGATATTGTCAATAAAATATTATCATATTTGGGTGGTTTAAATATTATTGGAACTTTATTTAATTGATAATTTAAGTTTATTTCATCATGTTTATCAAGATAAGTATCAAAAATTAAATATTTTTTATTTTTATTAAATGCAGATAAGAAATTTAAAAATTTAGAATATAATTTACCTTTTAACGAATGTCTTTTAACTGTTAACCTTTTATAAGTTTCTTTAAATTCTGAAGTATTAATATTTTTATTATTTTTGATAATTTCAATATTTTTTATTTCACAATTATTGAAAATTTCTGAATAGATATATTCATTCCAGGAATGAGTACCAATTAAATAATTAAAATCTTCAATTCCATTTGGAATAAAATCTTTATAATTATATTTAGAAATTAAAAATTTTATTTTTGTATATTTTTTCTGTAAATCCATAATTGATGTATATCTCTCATATGAACAACAAATTATTTTATATAACCATTTGCCTATTATTATTCTCCAATATCTAGTTGAATAATTTTCGTTATGATAATTATTTAAAATTTTTGATAAAGTTTTTAAATTTTTTTCATATAATTTATCTAAATAAATAAAATCACTTAAAAGTTTTTTATATGAAATCCATCTTTCATTAAAATAAAATATGTTTGTATTTTTATAATAAAAATTTGGGAGATTAACAAAAATTTTGTTTTTTTTTGCAAAAATATTTTTATCTCTTAATGTTAGTATTATTTCTTTTTTCAATTTATATCTTTTTAATTTATATATGTTTCAAAGTTTGAATACTTGTCTTTAAAATAGTTTAGACTACCTTGGTCAGTAATTGTTCCATCATTCATTAACAAAATCTTATTGCAAATATCAAGTGCCTCTCTTCTGTGCGCTATAAGTATTGTGGTAATTCCTAAATTTTTGATAGTTTCTAAATAATTTTTCTGAGTTTTGTAATCAAGATTACTTGTTGGTTCATCCAAAAAAATTATTTTTGGATTTCTGTAAATTGCTCTTGCTAATCCTAATAATTGATTTTCTCCACCTGAAATCCTTGATCCTTTATGTCCAATGACTAATTCAAGTTTATTTTTATACTTTTCTAGTCCAGCTCTAACTAAACTATTTTTAATTTCTGCGTTATTATTTTCTACTTGATCCTCGCCAAATAAAACATTTTTTTCTATAGTATCATTTAGTAAATATATATCTTGTCTTATGTAACTAAGATTATTGATTATAAAACTTTCTTTTGGTTTAATTTTTATATCATCAAAAATAATTTCACCACCTTCAAATTTTAATAAATTTGAAATATTATTTAATAGTGTTGTTTTGCCTGATCCAGATTTTCCAATTATACCAATGATATCACCTTTATTAATAGTTAAGTTAATATTTTTTATATTTTTTACTTTTTTTTCTGGATAGCTAAAGCTTAAATCTCTTATTTGTATTTTTTCTTTAAAATTAATTACTCTTTTATTTTCATCATTTTCGAAATTTTTTTCAGATAAATTAATATTTTTTAACAAATATTTTAATTGATTTGTCTCAAACTTTATTCTGTTTAAAGTGTTTAAGAGAGTTACTACACTCGGTAATATTCTTATAAATGACAAGGATAATAGAGCGATTAATGGAATTATTTCTATAAATGTTTTGCCCTCAATAGAAAAAAGAATAATGACAAGTATCATAATAATTACACTTGTCATTTCCACAGTTGGTCTTACCATTGAAGTGACTAATTTATCTATTATTCTTGCACTTTCATAGGACCAAAAATAATGCTTGAATAATTTTGAAAAAAACTTTTCTTTATTTGTTATTTTAATATCAATAATTGAACCGAAAAAATCATTAATAAGAGATAATCTACTTTCTGTATATTTATAAGATTTTTTACCATAGCTGATCAACATACCTGCGATCTTATATTTATGAATAATCATAAATATTATTCCGAGAAGAATCATAATTAATGAAATTTTAATATCTGAAATACCAATTATTATTATAAGACCAATAATAGTTAGTATTTCTTTGGTACTTACTAATATCATTGTAATTAAACTTCTTACAATTCCAATGGACTCAATATTTTTAATTAATTCAGATGGTTTATTATTTATAAAAAATAAGTAATCCTCACTTAAATATTTATTAAACAAACCTGAGGCTAAAAGAGTTGAAATTCTTCTATTGAAAAAAGCTTGGTAAACAGAATTAAATAAAATAATTAAATTTTTAATTAAAAAAATAATAAATAAGAGAAATAATACCAATTTTAAATTTGTTATAATATCAGCTGAACTTAAATAGTTTTGTAAAAACTCTTTAACAAAGTCCAATGGAATTTTATCTATCAAATTAGCGGGATCCATCATATACATTAAAAATATCGGTATAGAACCTATTGAAACAACTTCTAGAAAAGCCACTATAAAACTCAAAGAAAATAAAAAAAGTATTTCAAGTTTTATTCTGTTACTTAGTAATGATAGAAGATTTTTAAACATGTTTTTATTTTTTTATGTTTCTTATTTTTTTTGCTGGTATACCGAAATATAAAGAGTCGTTTTTACAATTTTTATTAACAAACGATGATCCACCAATAAAAGTGTTTTTGCCAATTTTAACCATGTTCTTGATTGTCGAACCAATACCTATATAACTTAATTTTCCAACACTCACTTTTCCTCCAGTTACTACCCCGGGACCTGTGCCAGAAAAATCATCAAAATAATTATCATGATCTATTGATGTAGAAGTATTTATTAAGCAGTGATTCCCAATAATAGAATCTCTATTGATTACAGAGTTTGAAATGATTATAGAGCCATTACCAATTTTAACTGAAGGATCAATAATCGAGTCCTTAGATATAATACTCTCAAATTTAAAATCTTTATAAACAACATTTATCTCTTCATAAATTTTATTTCTAAGCGTACTTGAACCAACGCCTATTATTCCATATACTTTTTTTAAATTTTTTAGTTGTTTTATATTTCCTAAATTTAAATAATTCTTATTTTTGTATTTTAAAATTATTTTTTTCTTTGGAGCAAAATTATCAACAAAACCTATAATTTTATATTTTTTTAATTTTATAATTTCAGAAAAAACTACTTTGGCGTGACAGCCCGAACCAAAAATAACTATTTTTTTCATACTCTTTTGAAGTAAATATTTTAATTTAATAAATTTTCCTTATACAAAGGCATATATGTTCAAATATTGAACGATATACTATGAATTTTCAGCTGTAAAGGGCTAAATTTTCTGATATTGTTTTTAATATCTCACATAAAAACGAATGTTGGACAAATTAATTATAAACGGCAATCTGTCAATTAAAGAAGCTATAAAGAAGGTAGAAATATCTGGTCAAAGATGTGTTTATATTGAAAAAAATAATAAATTAATTGGATCGTTAACAGACGGTGACCTAAGAAAATTAATTATTAAAGATATTAATCTAAACAAAAAGATTTCCAAATATTTTAATAGAAATCCAAAATATATAGAAAGAAAAAAATTTTCAATAGTCAAAGCAAAGAAAATTCTTTTAAAATATAAAATAGATTCTCTACCAATAACAATTGATAAAAAAGTGGTGCAAGTTATTACATGGAGAGATATTGTTAAAAATAAACTCCCAACTCAAAAGTATTCTATATTTATTATAGCTGGTGGGCGTGGTGAAAGACTAATGCCATTTACATCAATATTACCAAAGCCACTAATTCCAGTGAATGGTGTTCCAATAATAAAGTTAATTATAAATAGCTTTGACTCAGAAAATACTAAGGAAATATATGTTTCATTAAATTACAAACATTCAATAATTAAATCATATTTAAATAGTGAAATTAAAGACAAAAAAATAATTTATTTAAAGGAGAGAAATCCATTAGGAACTATTGGCTCAATTAAATTAGCAAATGAAAAAAATTTATCAAACAATATAGTAATAAGTTTCTGTGATATTTTTTTTCAAAATAGCATGCAAAACGTTTTAGATTTTCATGAAAATCATAAAAATGATTTGACAATTGTAGTAGCTCAAAAAAAGATTCAAGTTCCTTACGGTGTATGCAAGATATCAAAAAAAGGAAACTTAATTAAAATAGATGAAAAACCAACTACAAAACAATTCGTTAATGTTGGATATTATGTATTAAATAAAAAGATGCTTAAATACATTCCAAAAGGAAAAAAAATGGATGTAACAGAGTTGATTAAAAAAATTGTATCATTCAAAAAAAAAGTTAAAATTTATCCAATTGATGATGAAAATTGGTTTGATGTTGGGCAATGGTCAAATTACAAAAATACTTTAAATAACTTTGCTACATCAAAGATAGAAACAAATGAATAATTCATGCTTAGTAACTTTCTTTTATCCTGGAATAGAAAAAAAAATAAATAAGTTTTTTAAATGTATTAAAAGTCAATCGGATAGCAAATTTGATTTACTTATATTCTTTAATAACAAAAAAAATTTTTTAATTCCAAAAAATATTTTTAAAATTAAAATAATTAAATTAAATACTTCTATAATAAACTCAAGATTTTATATGTTAAAAAAAATTAAAAAATTAAAATATAAGAATTATATATTTCAAGACGCTGATGATTTGATGAAATCAAACAGGGTAGAAATTTCTAAAAATTTATTAAGAAAGCACAATGTAATTATAAATGATTTAGATATATATGGAGGAAAAATAATAAATAACTACCTTAGCAAAAGAATAAAAGCCAAAAGCATTATAACGGCTAAAGATATATTAAATTATAATTTTTGTGGTATGTCTAATACAGCACTAAGGTCTAAATGTCTGAAAAAAATATCTATTCCAAATTCAAATAAGATTAAGATTTTCGATTGGTACTTCTGGACTATAATATTAAGTAAATACAAGGCTTTTTTTACTAATGATACAACAACTAAATATTTTGTTAATAAAAAATCAGAAACACATTTGCCTACTTTAAAGAATAAAAAAATTATGTTGAAAATTTTAAATATAAAAAAAAATCACAAGCAAAAAATTAAAAAATTGATAGAAAGAAAAAAAATTATAAATATTAATGTATTAAAAGAGAATAAAATTAGTCAAAATAAGAAATATAATTTTTGGTGGAAAAAATATCCAAAGAAGGCAAGACGCCCCAAAGACTTATCAACCAGCAGGAATGGTATATGCTCTACGCCGTAATTTTTTATTAAATATGAAAGGTATTTTGCCTCAAAATAATACTGCTGGTTTATTTGTTAAAAAAGAAGAGGCTATTAATATTGATACCGAGCTAGATTATAAGATAGCAAAAATGATCGCTAAAAAAACTAAGTAAAATATAC
>CACOPK010000011.1 GCA_902629075.1 uncultured Pelagibacteraceae bacterium
ATGAAACTAAAGAAAATGGAATAATTTTACAAGAAATTCAAAAAGGCTTTATGATGAAAGACAGGCTTTTAAGACCATCTTTAGTTGGTGTAGCTAAGAAAATTGATAAAAAAGACCATAATTCATCTGAAAATAAGGAAAAAAATACTGAAAAAAATTAAGTGAATCCCTTGTAGATGGAAAAATTGAACATATATGAAATGGAGATAAAATTATGAGTAAAGTAATTGGAATAGATTTAGGAACAACCAACTCTTGCGTAGCAATCATGGATGGTGCGCAAGCTAAAGTATTGGAAAATGCTGAAGGAGCAAGAACAACTCCTTCTGTTGTGGCTTTTACTGAAGAGGAAGAAAAGTTAGTTGGTCAGCCTGCAAAGAGACAGGCAGTCACAAATCCAGAAAATACAATATTTGCAGTAAAAAGATTAATAGGTAGAAACTTTGAAGATCCTACTGTTAAAAAAGATATTGAAACAGCTCCTTACAAAATTATCAAAGCTGAAAACAACGATGCCTGGATAGAGTCAAAAGGTAAAAAATATTCTCCGTCCCAAATTTCAGCCTTTGTGCTTCAAAAAATGAAAGAAACTGCTGAGAAATATTTAGGTCAAGCTGTAAGCAAAGCTGTAATTACTGTGCCAGCTTATTTTAATGATGCTCAAAGACAAGCAACCAAAGATGCTGGTAAGATTGCTGGTCTTGAAGTTTTAAGAATTATTAATGAGCCAACTGCTGCTTCACTAGCTTACGGTTTGGACAAAAAGACAAACAAAAAAATTGCTGTGTATGACTTAGGCGGTGGAACATTTGACGTGTCAATCCTTGAACTTGGTGATGGCGTGTTTGAAGTCAAATCAACTAATGGTGATACTTTTTTAGGTGGAGAAGATTTTGATAACTCAATTGTGAATTATTTATTAAGTGAATTTAAAAAAGAGAGTGGAATTGATTTAAAATCAGACAAACTGGCTTTACAAAGACTTAAAGAGGCTGCAGAAAAAGCAAAAATAGAATTATCATCTGCAACTCAAACTGAGATAAATTTGCCATTTATTACAGCTGATAAAACTGGGCCTAAACATATAAATTTAAAAATGACTAGGGCTAAACTTGAGGCTTTGGTTGAAGATCTGATTTCAAGAACTTTACCACCTTGTAAAACAGCGTTAAAAGATGCTGGATTATCTGCAAGTGAAATTGATGAAATTGTTCTTGTTGGTGGAATGACTAGAATGCCCAAAGTGATAGAAGAAGTAAAAAGTTTTTTTGGAAAAGATCCAAATAAATCTGTAAACCCAGATGAAGTTGTTGCTATGGGGGCTGCGATACAAGCAGGTGTTTTACAAGGTGATGTTAAAGATGTTCTATTGCTAGACGTAACACCATTATCTTTAGGTATTGAAACATTAGGTGGTGTATCTACAAAACTTATTGATAAAAACACAACAATTCCAACAAAGAAAAGCCAAGTATTCTCAACGGCAGAAGATAATCAGCCAGCTGTATCTATAAGAGTTTTACAGGGTGAAAGAGAAATGGCTTCAGACAATAAATTACTAGGAAATTTTGAATTAGTTGGAATAGCTCCAGCTCCTAGAGGTGTTCCTCAAATTGAAGTAACATTTGATATCGATGCAAATGGAATTGTTAATGTTTCAGCAAAGGATAAAGGAACTGGAAAAGAACAAAAAATTCAAATTCAAGCTTCTGGTGGACTAAGTGATGAAGAAATTAATAAAATGGTTAAAGAGGCCGAAGCAAATAAAGATGCTGATAAGAAAAAAAGAGAAGCGGTAGACTCAAGAAATCAAGCTGATACTCTTCTTCATTCAACTGAAAAAAATCTTAAAGAACATGGATCTAAAGTTTCGGATGCTGATAAAAAGGCAATTGAAGATGCATCAGCAAACTTAAGAAATGCTTTAAAAGGAACTGACGTAGAGGAAATTAAAAAGAAAACTCAAGATCTTGTTCAAGCATCAATGAAACTAGGTGAAGCAATATATAAGTCACAACAAGGTGCTAAACCTGAAGATAAAAAAGATACAAATAAAGAGGATAAAAAAGACGATAATGTTGTTGATGCTGATTTTGAGGAAGTAAAAGACGAAAATAAAGAGAAAAGCGCTTAAAACAACTATTTGTCTATAATTAATTTATGGCAAAAAGAGACTATTACGAAGTTTTAGGCATTAATAAATCAGCCTCAGCAGATCAAATTAAATCAGCTTATAGAAAACTAGCGGTAAAGTATCATCCAGATAAAAATCCAGATGACAAAGCTGCGGAGGAAAAATTTAAAGAGGCCTCCGAAGCCTATCATGTTCTATCAAATTCAGAGAGGAAACAAAGTTATGATAATTTTGGTCATGCTGCCTTTGAAAATGGAGGAAGAGGACAAGGAGGTTTTTCTAATTTTGATTTTTCTGAACACTTTTCAGATATATTTGAAGATTTTTTTGGTGAAGGTTTTGGTGGAGGACGCAGAAGAGGAAGAAGAGCAAACTATAGAGGTTCGGACCTTAGGTATGACTTATCAATTACTTTAGAAGAAGCATACAAAGGCAAAAAACAAGATATCAAATTTTCTACTTCAGAAAAGTGCAATACTTGTAGTGGAAATGGTTCTAAACCGGGTCATGATGCAGGATCATGTTCAATGTGTGGTGGGAGAGGTCAGGTAAGATCTAGTCAGGGCTTCTTTACAGTTCAACAAACCTGTCCACAATGTGGTGGAGCTGGGGAGGAAATAACTCATCCGTGCACAAGTTGTGGTGGACAAGGTAAAAAACAAGCAACAAAAAGATTATCTGTTACGATTCCAAAAGGTGTTGATGATGGCACAAGAATTAGACTTTCTGGAAAAGGAGAAGCAGGATCAAGAGGAGCTGGTAGTGGAGATTTATATTTGTTTATAAATGTCCATTCACACGAGTTATTTAAAAGGTCAGACGAAAACTTATTCTTTGAGTTCCCAGTATCAATCGCTGATGCGGCGCTTGGAACATCAATTGAAATTCCAACAATTGATGGAAGTAAAGCAAAAATTAAAATACCAGCAGGTACTCAATCAGGAAAACAATTTAGATTGAGAGAAAAAGGAATGCCCCATATGAGAGGTGGTGGATATGGAGATCTTTACGTTCAGGTAAACACAGAGGTTCCAGTTAATTTAAATAGTGAGCAAAAAGAATTACTTGAAAAATTCAGAGAAATTGAAAACGATAAATCTAATCCAAGTATTAAAAAATTCTTTCAAAAAGCCAAAAGTTTCTGGAAAAACTAGACTAATTTATATAGTCTATTCATATTAATTCTATCACATGAAAAAAATTAAATTAGCAATTACTGGGTGTATGGGAAGGATGGGTCAGCAAATAATTAAATCTGCTAAATCCAATAGGAATTTTACAGTTACTGTTCTTACTGAAAATAGATTAATAAATAAAAAAATTAATGGGATAAATATTAGTTTAAATGATGAGAAAGCCTTTAAAAAAGCTGATGTTATAATTGATTTTACAATTCCTAAATGCACGTTTGAAGTTTTAAAAATTGCATCAAAACTGAAAAAAAAAGTTGTTATAGGAACAACTGGTTTCACTAAAAAAGAGGAAAATTTAATTAAAAAATACTCGAGAAAAATACCTATTTTAAAAGCAGGAAATATGAGCTTGGGTATCAATCTCCTAATGTATTTAACAGAAATTGCGTCTGCTTCGCTTGGAAATAATTACCTAAGTAAAGTTTTTGAGGTACATCATAGACACAAAAAAGATCATCCATCAGGTACTGCCTTAATGTTAGGAAAAGGTATTGCGGTTGGTAAAAACAAGGATTTTTATAAACTTATAGGAAAAAAGTATTTAAATAAGAAATCTTTTCCATATGGAAAAAAAATCAACTTTAATTCAATAAGAAAAGGTGAAATAATTGGAGAGCACGAAGTAAAATTCTCTAGTGGTAAAGAAATAATTACTTTAAATCATGAAGCATTTGATAGAGCTCTTTATTCTGAAGGTGCATTAACTGCCTCAAAATGGATTATTAATAAGAAACCTGGTCTTTATTCGATGCGTAATTTATTAAATTTTAAGTAATGAATGAACTTCAAAGATCGAAAATTATTCTTAAAATTTTAAATAAAACTTACCCAAAGACGCCAATACCACTTAAGCATAAAAATATATTTACTTTACTAATATCTGTACTTTTATCAGCCCAATGCACTGATGTTAATGTTAATAATGTAACAAAAAATATTTATCCAAAATATAATCGACCAGAGCATTTTGTTAAACTTGGTAGAAAAAAAATCGAAAAATTAATTAGAAGTATTGGAATTTTTAGAATTAAAGCTAAGAGTGTTTATAATTTATCCAAAACATTGGTAGAGAAATATAATGGAAAGGTCCCAAAAACATTTAAGGAATTAGAAGAATTACCAGGTGTTGGTCATAAGACTGCAAGTGTTGTTATGTCCCAAGGCTTTGGTCATCCAGCTTTTCCAGTTGATACCCATATACATAGACTTGCTCAAAGATGGGGTTTGACTGATGGAAAAAATGTTGTTCAGACCGAAGAAGATTTAAAGCGTTTATTTCCAAAAAGATATTGGAATAAACTTCATCTACAAATTATTTATTATGGGAGAGAGTACTGCAAAGCAAGGGAATGCTATGGAATTTCTTGTAAAATTTGTACCACTTGTTATCCTAATAGAAAAAAACCAATTAAAACCAAGAAAGCTTAATAATGAAAATTTTGGGTATAGGAAATGCGATTGTTGACGTCATTTGTAAGGTAGAAGATAATTTTATTAAACAAAACGGATTAACAAAAAGTACAATGAAATTAATTTTCGATGAGAATGAGTTTAAGAATTTACTAAAAAACCTTAAAATTGAAAAAACTGTATCTGGAGGATCAGTCGCAAATTCTATTGTTGGCTTGTCTCAATTAAAAAATAAAGTTGGTTTTATTGGTAAGATATCTGATGATGAGTTTGGTGCTAAGTATGAAGATGGGTTGAAAAAAGAAAATATAGAGTATTTCTATTCCAAAAAGAAAGAAGAATTACCAACAGGTACGTGTTTAATATTAGTTACCCCTGATTCTGAAAGAACGATGTGCACATTTCTAGGTACGGCAGGAAAAATTAATGAAAATGATGTTAGTTCAGATGCAATTAAAAAAAGTGAAATGATTTTTTTAGAAGGTTATTTGTGGGATGAAGGTGAACCAAAAAAAGCATTTGATAAAGCAATTAATAATGCAAATAAAGTAGCTATGTCACTTTCAGATCAGTTTTGTGTAGATAGGCATAAACCTCACTTTTTAGAGTTAGTAAAAAACAAACTTGATATAACTTTTGCAAATGAGCAAGAAATAACATCATTAATTAATGCTAAAAATTTTGAAGAAGTTATAAATTTTTCTAAACAATTAAATAAATTAATTGTTATAACAAAAGGTGAGAATGGCGCTGTAGCAATACAAGGTACAAAGGTAGTTGAATGTGGAATTAAAAAAAATCTTAAAATTGTAGACCTAACAGGTGCTGGGGATCTTTTTGCGGCTGGTTTCTTGCATGGCTTTGTAAATAATAAGTCACTAGAAGAAAGTTTAGAAAAAGGAACAGAAATGTCATCAAGAGTAATTCAACAAATTGGGGCTAGATTATAAATTGAGTAAGTCAAACGTATACAAATTTTTTCCTCAACCAATCTTTTCTTACGAGATTGATGATTATAAAACAATTAATAATGAATTAAGTGAATTTATTTACAGTGAGTACAATAAAGATAATGAAGGCGTAAAAAGATCAAATATAAATGGTTGGCATTCTAAATCATTTAAATTTGAAAAAAACAATGCAGCTTATAAGTTTGCTATACATATTGAAAAATATATATTTGATGTTTTTAAACAATACGGTTGGCCTTTTAAAGCTGATAAAGTGAAAATTAATGAAATGTGGTCAATAATAAATAAAAAAAATAGTTATAATCAAAGCCATATTCATCCAAACAATTTATTAAGTTCTGTCTACTACGTTAGGGCCCCTAAAGACTGTGGTAAAATAATTTTTAATAATCCTAATCAAGTATCTTTAAATAGATTCCCGAAAGATTTAAAAAAGACAGAGTTTTCTGCAAATATCCAAAAAATAGAACCCAAAGAAGGTAATTTGCTTCTGTTTCCTTCCTATTTATGGCATTCAGTTGAGACCAACAATTCTGATGAGGATAGAGTTATTGTTAGTTTTAATGTTAGTCTTAGTGATTAATCAAATTTTTTTTTCTTTTAAAGCTACCTTTTCCTTTTTTTGGCTTAACTCTTCTAGTCCTGTATTTAGTTGTAAATAGTGTTTTTGCATAAGGATTTTTTTTTTTCATTAAATTTTATATCCATTATCACTTGAAATAATAAATTTATCGTCTTGAAATTTATTTACAATTTTTTTTCTTAATCTATAGATATGGGTTTCAACCGTATGTGTTTCAACACCAATTGTGTGACCCCATACATTTTTACTTATATCAGATGAACTTTTTTCTTGTTTACTATTAAACAAATACATAATTAACTCTAATTCTTTTTCTGTAAGTTTTAAATTTTTTTTATTTAAAATTATATTTCGGGAGTTTAAATCAATATGATATTTACCAACAGATATGTTTGAGCTAATTTGAAATTTATTTTTGGAAAAAAAAAGGTTAATTTTCTCATAAAGTTGAGAAATTTTTATTGGTTTATTTATTGATATTGCTTTTTGCTCACTATAATTTGATTTATCTGTTAATATTAAATATTCAAATTTTTGTAAAATTATACTGTCAATTTGCTCTTTAATGTTATTATCAACAAGAATTAATTCATATTGTTCATCAAATTTTAATTCTTTGAGTAGTTCATAAAGATGTTGATTTTGATCAATAATTAAAAATAATTTATTCATAAATGAATATTATAGTAAAAAATAATTATCTATATATAGGAGAATTTAGACTAAAATGTGCTATCGGAAAAGGTGGTATTAAGAAAAATAAAATTGAGGGAGATGGAAGCACACCTAGGGGAATATTCAAAATTGGTAAATTATTTTATAGGCAAGATAGAGTAAGCAGACCAGAATGTTTGCTAAAAACAATCCAAATAAGAAAAAATTTTAAATGGTGCGATGATTATAGAAGTAAATATTATAACAAACTAATTAGATCTAATAAAAAGGATAAATTTAGTTTTGAAAATCTACACAGAGCAGACTTTAAATATAATTATATAATTTTAATTGAGTATAACTATCCTAAACCGGTAAAAAAAAAAGGTAGTGCAATTTTTATTCATTTAACAAAAACCTACAAGCCAACAAGAGGGTGTATTACATTAAGAAAAAAAGATTTTATTATACTTTGTAAATTAATTACTAATAAAACTAAAATTAGAATAATCTAAGTTCTTTTACCAAATATTTTTGATCCAATTCTTAAATAAGTAGACTTAAATTTTAATGCCTTTAAGTAATCATCTGACATACCCATGCTCAACTCTTTTAAGTTTAAAGATTTATTCATTTCGTTTAGTTGACTAAAATAAGGTTCGGGATTCTCACCATAGGGTGGTAAACACATTGTGCCTATTATATCTAAATTTAAATTTTTTATACAATAAGAATAAAAAGACTCTAAATTTTTAGGATCTATTCCTCCCTTTTGGTTTTCTTTGCCAAGATTTATTTGTATGAAAAATTTTAATTTTTTATTAATTTTTTTTTGTTCTTCAGAAATTTTTAATGCAAGTTTTTCGTTGTCTAAAGAATGAATAAAATCGAAAATACTTAAAGCTAATTTGACTTTGTTGGTTTGAAGTTTCCCAATTAAGTGTAAATTTATCCTATTACTTTTTATGTCCTTCCATTTTTCTGCAGCCTCTTGCACCCTATTCTCACCAAAGTCCTCATGTCCATAATCAATTAGAGGCCTTATTTTATCTATTCCAAATGTTTTTGAGACTGCTATGATTTTTGGAGAATAGTTTTCAAAATTTAATTCCTTTATTTTTGTATGTATTTGATTACTAATCTCTGCTAAATTTTTTTCCGAATTATGCATAAGTTATCTTTTAATAAATTCTATTTTATAGATAAATTTGAAAAGAATAATATAAAAATTATAGATAAAAACACTTCTATAATCTTTAGAAATTATGACTCTAAAATCAACTACCAAGAAATAGTTAAAATTAAAAAATTTTGCGAACAAAAGAGAATAAAGTTTTATATTGCTAATCATTTAAAACTAGCGATTAAAATGAATTGTGATGGTCTTTACTTGCCCTCATTTAATAGGCATACATATACTAAAGGCTTAATTTTAAAAAATAGATTTGAGATTTTGGGCTCTGCACATAACATTAAGGAAATAAGGCAAAAAGAAAGGCAGGGTGTAAACATTATATTCGTTTCATCAATTTTTAAAAAAAATAAAAATTATTTAGGCTTATATAAATTTAATACGCTAAAAAGTTTTACTAAAAAGAAAGTGGTAGCACTTGGTGGAATTAATTCAAAAAATATCAAACTTCTTAACCTAATTAATCTATGGGGATTTTCAGGAATTAGTTATTTTAAAAAAAAACCCCCACAATAAAATTGCGGGGGTTTTAATAGTTTTAAGTATTCTAAACTAAATTAGAATGCAAAAGACACAGTAGCTTCTGACATATCGTCTTCAGAACCAGCTGTTCCACCAGTATCTTCTTCTTTGTTAGCTGCAACAGCTATAGTGATCGATCCCATAGTGTAAGATGCTGATACACCTGAAGATTCTTGATCTGCTGTTTTAGCTTCGAAGTCAACACTTGCTCTTCCGTATGATACAGATAAGTTTTCGTTAACTGCAAATGAAATACCCATTTGAGTTACTTCTCTACCTGTAGCTGAAGCAGAAACTTCGTGATCAAATTTTGACCAACCAAGAGTAGCTCCACCAATAACGTACTTAGCGTAAATTACATCTTCATCAATTGTGTTACCATCTTCACCAAAAGCATAACCAACTGTTAAACCAGTATCACCTACTGGGTAGCTTGCTCCGATTGAGTGGTCTGCACCATTTGAAGAACCATTTTTAGTGTACTGTGCTGTTACGTCGAAACCACCAAAGTTGTTTGTATATACAAACGAATTTGTGCCTGACATAGCAGTTACAATGTTAGCTTCACCAGCTAAGTCATCCCAAGCTTCTTCTTTTGCTGTAGGAATCATAGAGTCATAAGATCTAACTCCACCACTTACTGCTCCACCAAATGTTAATGTACCACCATCGCCCATTCCAATTTTCACAGATGAGTCAGATGCAGCTGCATCAGCCATTGCGTAAGAATAAGAAACAGTCATACCATTGTCTAAATCTCCGCTACCACTGAAAGTGATAGTTTTACCATGAGAGTATGGGTTACCAGTACTGTCTTGGTCAGAGTGGTATGTGATTGTCGCTGCACCTGTTACATCTAAAGCACCTGCATGCGCAGATACTGATACTAGAGAAGCAGATAAAGCTGTCAAACCAACCTTTTTCCAATTGTTCATTTTTTCTCCTTTGTTGTGTTTAATATTAATAATAAACAGGGTATTTTTATTAAGAAATTAACTAAAATTACAGTAATTTTGCATAAAATATGTTTTTTTTATAATTATGTTGCAAAAATACATCATAATTATTACTTTAAAAATCAACAATTTATGGAAATTACTTGATAAATAAAATATTCAATATTTTCAAGTATATTTGATAAATTCTTATAATGAGAGAAAAATGGGCCCTATTTTAAAAGTAATAATATTTGTATCTGGATTTTTATTACTAAATGCATGCCAGGCATTAAAGTATAAGCCTGTTGATGCAAAAGAATTTCCACCAGAACCCGCCAAAAGAGTAAAAAAAAATATTGAAGAAGGAAGAGGTTTCAAAATATCTGAGGGCATAGGAGGTGGTAATACTAATTATGATTTTGCAAGTTCAAACCCTTTATGGAGGGCATCTTTAGACATATTAGATTTTATGCCTTTAACAACAGCTAATTACAGCGGTGGGATAATAGTTACTGATTGGTATAGTGAAAATAATAATAAAAATGAATCTATAAAAATTTCTATTAGATTTTTAACAAATGAAATAAGATCAGATGCATTGGATATCAATATATTTGTTAGAAAGTGTAGTGATCAAAATATAAATTGTGTAATAAATAATAATGAGGGAGATCTTCTTGCCTCTTTAAAAACTAATATTTTAAAAAAAGCCGCCGTTTATGAAAAAGATTTTAAATCTAAAAATAAAAAAGAGTACAAAGGCCAAATGAGAGGCCTGCAGTAAAAGATAATTCTAACTATTCTCTTGTGGAAAGATATAATTTTAAGCAAATCGAAATAAAATGGCAAAAGATTTGGGAAGATAAAAAAACCTATAAATCAAAAGTCGATAAAAATAAAAAAAAGTTTTATTGTTTGGAAATGTTTCCTTATCCATCTGGAAAAATCCATATGGGTCATGTAAGAAATTATACGATTGGAGATGTATTATCACGATATAAACTTTTAAAAGGCTTTAACGTTTTACACCCAATGGGATGGGATTCGTTTGGTATGCCAGCGGAAAATGCCGCAAAACAAAATAATCTAGATCCTAAAGAATGGACTGAGAGTAATATTTCTGTAATGAAAAGTCAGCTTAAACAGCTTGGTTTATCAATTGATTGGGATAGAGAAATATCAACTTGCAACGAAGATTATTATAAACATCAACAAAATTTCTTTATTGAATTATTCAAAAAAGGTTTGGTTTATAAAAAAGAAAACTATGTAAATTGGGATCCTGTCGATGAAACAGTTCTTGCAAATGAACAGGTAATTGATGGTAAGGGATGGAGATCGGGTGCTATTGTAGAAAGAAAACAGTTAAGTCAATGGTTTTTTAATATTTCTAAATTTTCTGAAGACTTGTTAGATGAATTAGAAAAACTGCCAGATTGGCCAAATAAAGTAAAAGTTATGCAAAAAAATTGGATAGGCAAATCATTTGGCTGTGAAATAGATTTTAAAATTTTAGGAAACGAAAAAATAAAAAGTATAAAATGTTATACTACTCGCCCTGATACTTTATTCGGATTTTCATTTTTAGCTTTATCTGTTGATCATCCTTTGGCGGAATTTTATAAAACAAACAAGGATTTCATAAAATTTAAAGAGGAATGTTCAAAAACTGGGACAACAGAAGAGTCAATAGCTAATGCAGAAAAGCTAGGGTTTAAAACAGATTTAAGAGCAATTAATCCATTACTACAAAATCAAACTGTTCCAGTTTATTTTGCTAACTTTGTTTTAATGGATTATGGATTTGGAGCTGTTTTTGGCTGTCCTGCGCATGATCAAAGAGATTTTGATTTTGCAAAAAAATATAATTTAGAAATTAAGACCGTTGTAAGACCGGAAAATGAAAGTGATGATTTTTTAGTTAAAAAAGAAGCATACACAGGCCCTGGTAGAATAATTAACTCTGGCTTTTTAAATAAATTAAAAGTTCCCGAAGATTCTATTGTTGAGACTATTAAAATATTAGAAGAAAAAAAAATAGGAACAAAAAAAATTAATTTCAGATTAAAGGATTGGGGTATTTCTAGACAAAGGTATTGGGGTTGTCCTATACCAATAATATATGATGATAAAGGAGACTATTCTACAATTCCTCAAAATCTTTTACCCGTTAAACTACCAGAAAATATAAATTTAAATGTTAAAGGAAATCCACTTTCTCATAAAAGTGAATGGGTTAACGTCAAAATTGATGGCAAAAATTATAGAAGAGAAACAGATACATTAGATACGTTTGTTGACTCCTCATGGTATTTTTTAAGATTTTGTTCACCAGACAACCAAAAGTATGGCTTTGATTATGAAGATATTAATTATTGGATGCCAGTTGACCAATATATAGGAGGTGTTGAACACGCCATACTTCATCTTTTGTATTCAAGATTTTTCATGAGAGCAATTGGATATGACAATACTAAATTTAAATACAAAGAGCCTTTTTCTGGATTATTTACTCAAGGAATGGTCTGTCATGAGACATATAAGGATGAAAACAATAAATGGTACAGTCCAGATGAAGTGGATAGTGAAAATGGTAAAGACTTTTTCTTAAAGAAAAATAAAAATCTAAAAGTAAATGTTGGGCCATCTGAGTCTATGTCTAAATCAAAAAAAAATACCATAGATCCTGAGGAGATGATTAACAGATACGGGGCGGATGCTGTAAGACTATTCATTTTATCGGATAGTCCTCCAGAAAAAGATGTTCAATGGTCCGACCAAGGTATGGTATCTGCATATAAGTTTATCCAAAAACTATTTACCCTGAATGAAAAGATAAAGAAAATAAGTAAAGATGATAAATTAGATCCTTCTATAAATCTTTCAAAATTTATAAATCAATATTTAAGTAAAATTGAAAGGAATTTAGAGAATTTCCACTACAACGTTATAATAGCCAATATATATGAAGCATATAGTTTTTTCACACAATTAACCAAAGAAGAAAAAAATTTTTCTAATCTGTTAGATGAATATTCAAAATTTTTAATTTCTATCTCACCGGTAATCCCTCACTTATCAAGTGAATGTTTGAATGAAATGTCTATAAATAGGCTTTCTTGGCCAAACATTGAGAGTAAGTTTTTAGTAGAAGAAAACGTCAATATAGTTGTACAATTTAATGGAAAAAAAAGAGGATTGTATCAAACAAAAAAAGGTATTTCAGAGAGTGATCTGGTAAAAGAAATATTAACTAGTGAAGTTTTTAAAAAGATACTTAAAGATAGTAAAGTGAAAAAACAGATTTACATAACAGATAGATTAATTAATTTTATAATTTAATGAGAAAAACTATTAAAATTTTATTGTTAATAAGCTTTGTATTTATAGTTAATTGTGGTTATACGCCCTTATTTGACTCAAATAAAATAGACTTTTATTTTAGTGAGGTTAATTTTGAGGGTGACAAGCAAATCAACAATTATCTAAACACAGTATTAAAACAACATAAAAATTATTCTGAAAGTAAAAAAAAATTTACACTAGATATTTCATCATCATACGAAAAGAAAATAGCGAACAAAGATAATAGTGGGAACCCAAAAAACTATACTATTATTGTTAAGGTAGAGGCAAAGTATATTTCAGATGACAATAAAGAACTAACGAAAACTTTTCAAAAAAATAAATCATTGGCCTCAAAAAATAAAAAAATAGAGGAAAGAGAAGAGGAAATAAAAATTAAGAAAGATCTATCTGAAAATATAAGTAATGAAATAATTTTCTATTTATTATCGAATTAAAATAATGATAATTAAATCATTTAATTTAAATGAATTAAAAAAAAATAAATCAAAACTTTTTCTTTTTTATGGACAAAATGAGGGTTTTAAAGATGAAGTCATAGAAAGCTATTTTTTAAAAGGACACAATGGAGAAATAGTAAAATATGAAGAAAATCAAATATTAAATAACGAAAATAGTTTTTTTTGAGGTATGTTTGAATGAGTCTCTATTTGAAGAAAAAAAAATCATTTTAGTTTCAAGGGTTACGTCAAAGTTATATGGAACGATATGTCAATTATTAAGTAAAGATATCCACAATAAAAAAATTATTTTTAACTCAGGTGCTCTAGAAAAAAAATCAAAAATTAGACAATTATTTGAAAAAGATGAAAAATTAATTTGTGTCCCTTTTTATGAGGATAATAACGCAACATTATATCAAATAGCTACTAATTTTTTTAAAAATAAAAAAATTTCTATTTCCAGTGAAAATATAAATTTAATTATTGAAAAATGCTCCGGTGACAGAAAAAATCTCCAAAACGAAATGAATAAAATATTAAACTTTTGCTTTGAAAAAAACAAAATAACTAGAGAGGAAATAATAAAATTAGTTAATTTATATGATGAAGAAAATTACTTTGAATTGGTTGATAATTGTTTATCGAAAAATCATAATAGAGTATGCAAAATAATTAATAGTAATTTATTCAATAAAAATGATGCAATTATTTTAATTAGGTCTTTGCTTTCTAGGGTCAAAAGATTAATAGAGCTTAAAAAATTACAGGTACAAATAGGTAGTGTTAAAGATACCGTAAATAGTTTTAGACCTCCTATATTTTGGAAGGATAAGCAATTAGTTGAAAAACAAGTTGAAATTTGGTCGTCAAAAAATGTCTACGAATTATTAAATCAAGTGGAAAATTTAGAATTAAATTTTAAAAGAAATTCTGATCTATCAAACAATTTAATTTTTGATCTTATTTTAAATATATCTAATAATTAGCTTTAATAATCATTACCAATCTATCCAGTTGATCAGTATTATTATATTCAAAGGATAAAATTCCTTTGTTATTTTTTTTATGGTGAATTTTTGCTTTAAGACCAGTTTTTTCTTCTAGTCCTTTTTCCAAAGCTTTTATGTTACTGTCATTTGTTATTACTTTGAATTTTTTTGGTGACTTGTAAATTCTAACTAAACTCTCTGCTTGTCTTACTGATAATTTTTTGTCTATTATTTTCTTAGCTATCTGATAGCAATTTTCTAAACCTACCAAAACTTTTGCATGTCCCTGTGATAATTTTTGATCTTCTATTAATTTTATAACTTCAGAAGGAAGAAATAATAATCTTAAACAATTAGCTATGTGGGCTCTACTTTTGCCAATAAATTTTGCAACTTTATCTTGATCATAATTAAATTCTTCGATCAGTTTTTTGTATCCATTTGCTTCTTCTATTGGATTTAAATCATCCCTTTGAACATTTTCTACTATGGCAAATTCTAATGATTTTAAATCATCTGCTTCAATTTCAACAATAGGGACTTCATGAAGACCAGCATTTTGAGCTGCCTGCCACCTTCTTTCTCCGGCTATAATTTCAAATTTATCAGATTGTTTTCTAACCACTATTGGCTGAATAATTCCCCTTTCTTTAATTGAGTTAGTTAGATCTTCCATTTGGTCTTTTTTAAAATTTTTTCTTGGTTGAAGTTTATTTCTTACAATAGAGCCTATTGAAACTTTATTTGATTTAACAGAGGGGGATGTGTCTCCAATTAAAGATGATAGTCCTCTACCTAAGCCTTTTTTTAATTTGAATGTATTAGTCATGCTGCACTTTCCATTAATTTTTCTTGGTTAATAAATTCATCTGTAAAACTAAAGTATGATTTACTGCCGCTACAAGATTTATCATAAAATAATACCGGCATTCCATGCGATGGGGCCTCGGATAATCTGACATTTCTAGGTACAACAGTTTGATATACTTTTTCTTTAAAATATTCTCTAGCTTCTTTTTCAACTTCACATGAAAGCTTATTTCTTTTATCGTACATAGTTAATAAAATCCCTCTTATAGATAACTCAGGATTAAGATTATTTTTTATTCTTTCAATGGTTTTCATTAGTTGAGTTACACCCTCGAGAGCGAAAAATTCTGTTTGTAGAGGCACTAAAAGTGAGTCAGAAGCTACTAAAGCCATTATTGTAAGAAGACTTAAAGATGGAGGACAATCAATCAATATATGACTATATAATCCTCTAGAATCATTTATATACGCCAATATTTGATCCCTCAAAATGAAAGCTCTTTTGTTGTCTCCTGCTGTTTCAACCTCCAAACCTGATAAATCAACATTTGAAGTTATCAAATCTAAATTCTCAAATTTTGTTTTTTCAATGACATCTGATATTTGTTTGGTTCCGTTCAAAACGGTATAAATAGACTTTTCTGAGTTTTCTAAATTAGATAATCCTAATCCTGTAGTAGCATTACCCTGGGGATCTAAGTCTATTACTAGAACTTTTTTACCTAACAAACTTAGGCCACCCGCAAGGTTAATAACTGTAGTAGTTTTGCCCACTCCACCTTTTTGATTTATTATAGAAATTATTTTTTCTTTCATATCTTTTCTAATCTTTTGATTTTTAATATTGTTGATTCATCATTCGTTATGCTTTTCTTTTCATCGTATTCAAGCTTCCAATCTTTCAAGACATCTTGTAAAACTTGCTTTCCATTTTTCCCTAAGAATAAAATAACTTCTCTAAAAAATTTAAAATTATTATGAAGGAGATCTAAAATTACTGGTATGGGTTTAAAGGCTCGAGCTACAATTATATCTGAACTTAAATTTTTTTCCTCGAAAATATCTTTCTGTAGTACCTCTACATTCAAATTAAATTTGTTTGATACCTCTTTTAAAAAATTGCATTTATGAAAACTCTTTTCATAAAGTTTGAACTTCATCCCTGAGTTTTTATGTTTCATAATTATAGCTAGAACTATCCCAGGTAAACCCGATCCTGAGCCTACGTCAGTGCATATTGGCATATTTATATCAATAAAATCAATTATTTGCGCACTATCTATTATATGTCTTTCTTTTGAAATTTTTTCTGTATGTTTACTAATAAGATTAATACTTCCGTTTTTCTTTATAATAATCTGTCGAAACTCCTCCAGATCAGGAAATGTTTCACGTGAAACATTAAGTGGTTCTAAACAGGAATAATTTAAAATATTCGAATCAATCAAGCTATATGCTTAATAGACTTTCTTTTGACATGAGACAACAAAATATATACTGCAGCAGGTGTGATTCCATCTATTCTTAATGCTTGACCTAGTGTTTTTGGCCTAATTTCCTTGAATTTAGACTTAACTTCGTTGGAAAGGCCATCTAAATTACTGTAATTGATGTCATCTGGAATTAATAAATTTTCATCCCTTTTAAAGGCTAAAATATCTGCATTTTGCTTGTGTAAATACCCTTTATAATGTGCATTTATTTCTATTTGATCATCAATTTCAGAAGAAAATTTAGGTATTTGAGGCCAAATTTCCCTTATTTTACTCATATTAACACCCTTTTGGCTTAATATTTGGCTAGCGCTTCTTAAAACACCGTCTTTGGCTAAGATAACTCCATATTTTGAAGCTTTAGTTGGACTAATATTTAGATTAAACATTATTTTATCAATTTTATTGAGATTTGATGACTTCTCATTAAAGTGTCTGGACCTATTTTCGCCTACAATACCTATTTTTATCCCTTTTTTGGTTAATCTAAGATCAGCGTTATCAGCTCTAAGGCTTAGCCGATATTCAGCTCTTGATGTAAACATTCTATAAGGCTCAGCTACACCTTTTGTAACAAGATCATCTATCATTACACCTATATAAGCTTCTGATCTTTGAAGAATAAGTGGTTCCTCACCTTTGATAGATAAGGCAGCGTTAGCTCCAGCAATAAGGCCTTGAGCGGCCGCTTCCTCATAACCAGTGGTACCATTTATTTGTCCTGCCATATAAAGATTCTTAATCTTCTTAGTTTCTAAAGTTAAAAAAAGCTCCCTAGGATCAACAAAATCATATTCTATAGCATATCCTGCTCTAATTATTTTAACGTTTTCTAAACCATTGATTTTACTGCATATTTCAGCCTGTATTTCAGCAGGTAATGAAGTTGATATACCATTAGGATATACAACATGATCCTCTAAACCTTCGGGCTCCAAAAATATTTGATGCCTTTTTTTATCAGAAAATTTAACGATTTTATCTTCAATTGAGGGACAATACCGGGGTCCAATACTTTTTATGTTGCCGGAGTACATGGCACTCCTCTTAAGGTTCTTAGAAATCAGCCTATGCACGGATTCATTCGTATATGTCATACGGCAAGATATTTGTTTATTAAAATTTTTTTTAGTTAAGAATGAAAAAAAATAGGGATCCTTGTCAGCATGTTGTTCCTCTAAATTTTTGTAGTTTATCGTCCTAGAATCTAATCTGGGTGGAGTTCCTGTTTTTAATCTTCCAATTTTAAAATTAAGTTTTTGTAATTGTTCACTTAAACCTGTGGTTGGTTTCTCATTATATCTACCTGCTGGAGTTTGTGTTTCGCCAATATGTATTACACCATTCAAAAAAGTGCCGGTTGTTAATATTAACTTAGTAGAAGTAACTTTTTTTCCTTGTTGAGTGAGAAAACCTTTTATAACGTTTTTTCTAAATATAAATTCTTTTACAGGGTCAGAAAAAATCGTTAAATTACAGTAGTTTACAAGTTTTTCTTGCATAAATTTTTTATATAGTGATCTGTCACTTTGAGTTCTTGGTCCTCTTACGGCAGGACCTCTGCTTCTATTAAGCAATCTGAATTGAATACCTGATTTATCAGCGACATCACCCATAACGCCATCCAATGCATCTATCTCTCTTACTAAATGACCTTTACCTAAACCACCTATAGCTGGATTACATGACATTTCTCCAATTGTTTCAAACTTATGTGTGAAAAGAGCAGTGTTTACTCCAAGCCTAGCAGAAGCTGCTGCGGCTTCACAACCTGCATGGCCACCACCTATAACCACAACATCAAATATTAATTCATTTTTCATATATTTAATTTATTACTGATTTTAATTTTTACAAGCTAGGAGATCTCTTATTTACCAATGCAAAAATTCTCAAAGATTGATCCTAAAATTTCTTCAACATCAACTCTACCAACTATTGTTCCGATATGTCGAATTGATAATCTCAAATCTTCGGCGGCCTTATCATAATCTTCATTATCTTTTTTTTGTAAAAAACTACTTAAATGTTTTTGACACTCTTTAAGATGATACCTGTGTCTTGATCTTGTAATAAAAACATTATCATTTTTCATAAATTGTTTTTTAAGTTTCGATTTAATTTCACTTATTAACTTATCTATATTTTTGTTTTCTTTTATAGAGATGACAATTGGAGTTAAATTACTTGCTAACATGGATAAGTTTTTTGATCCTAAATCTGATTTGTTGATGACTATTACAGATTTATCCTTAATTTGATTATTAAAAAACCCTTTAAAATCAAGGTTTTCAGGGTCTAAGAGTATAATATTTAAATCCGCTTCCTCAGCTCTACTAATAGCTAATTTCACACCTCTAGCTTCAATATCGTCATTGGAATCTCTTATCCCTGCAGTGTCTGAGATTATTATCGGTATACCGGCAATATCTAAGTGCACTTCGACAACATCTCTTGTTGTTCCAGCTTTTTCT
>CACOPK010000012.1 GCA_902629075.1 uncultured Pelagibacteraceae bacterium
TCTTTTTTATCATGTATAATAATATCTGTGCTTGCCATTTTTGAAATTAAATATAGAAAAATAGCATTTGAAGAATAATTGCAAGAAAATTATTTATAGGAAAAATTATGACTAAAATGACTACTGAAGAAGCCTTTATAAAAGTTCTTCAATTCCATGGAATAGAACATGCGTTTGGAATTATTGGATCAGCATTTATGCCGATATCTGATTTATTTCCAAAAGCAGGAATAACCTTTTGGGATGTCGCACATGAAACAAATGGTGGATTGATCGCAGATGGTTATACGAGAGCAACTGGTAAAATGTCTATGGTAATAGCACAAAATGGTCCAGGTATAACTGGTTTAGTTACTCCAATAAAGACTGCATACTGGAATCATACACCTTTACTTTTAGTAACACCGCAAGCAGCAAACAAAACTATGGGCCAAGGTGGTTTTCAAGAAGTTGAACAAATGAATTTATTTAAAGATATGGTTTGTTATCAAGAAGAAGTAAGAGACCCGTCTAGAATGGCTGAAGTTTTGAATAGAGTAATTGAAAAAGCCCATAGAGGATCTGCGCCTGCACAGATAAATGTTCCAAGAGATTTTTGGACACAAGTAGTAGATATTGAACTTCCGCCAATAGTAAGATTTGAAAGACAAGGTGGTGGATCTGAAGCAATTGAAAGGGCTGCAAAATATTTATCAGAAGCTAAATTTCCTGTAGTTTTGTCAGGTGCCGGTGTTGTTATAGGTGATGCAATTGAAGAAACCAAAAAATTAGCAGAGAAATTAGACTCACCAGTTTGTAGTGGCTATCAACATAACGATAGTTTTCCAGGTAGTCACCCTTTGGCGGTTGGACCATTGGGATACAATGGATCAAAAGCTGCTATGGAATTAATCTCAAAAGCAGATGTTGTTTTAGCTTTAGGCACCAGGCTTAATCCATTTTCAACTTTACCAGGATATGGAATTGATTATTGGCCAAAAAACGCAAAAATTATTCAAGTTGATATGAACCCAGATAGAATTGGACTTACAAAAAAAGTTACAGTTGGAATTTGTGGTGATGCAAAAATGGTTGCAACTCAATTACTTGAAAAACTATCTTTAAATGCTGGTGATGCAAATAGAGAAGAAAGAAAGAATACAATTCATCAAACAAAATCTGCATGGCTGCAAACTTTAACAAGTTTAGATCATGAAGATGATGATCCAGGAACAGTTTGGAATAAAGAAGCAAGAGATAGAGATAAAGATAGAATGTCCCCAAGGCAAGCTTGGAGAGCTATTCAAGCAGCACTTCCAGAAGAAGTTATAATTTCTAGCGATATAGGCAACAATTGTGCAATCGGAAATGCATATCCGACTTTCGAAAAAGGTAGAAAATATTTAGCCCCAGGTTTATTTGGACCATGTGGCTATGGTTTTCCAGCTATTTTAGGTGCAAAAATAGGATGTCCTGATACGCCAGTTGTAGGTTTTGCAGGTGATGGAGCATTTGGAATTAGTATGAACGAGATGAGTTCATGTGCAAGAGAAGAATGGCCAGCAATAACAATGGTAATATTTAGAAATTATCAATGGGGAGCTGAGAAAAGAAATTCAATACTATGGTTTGATGATAATTTTGTTGGGACAGAACTAGATCCAGAGTTGAGTTATGCTAAAGTAGCAGATGCATGTGGTTTGAAAGGTATTACAGCAAAAACTATGGAAGAGACTACTAAAGCAATTAAAGAAGGATGTGAAAATCAGAAAAAAGGTATTACAACTTTTGTAGAAGTTATTTTGAATCAAGAATTAGGTGAACCATTCAGAAGAGATGCTATGAAAAAACCAGTCCAAGTAGCCGGCATCAATAAATCTGATATGAAACCACAAAAATCATTAGTGTAATTAATGTCTAATCTTCCAAATAGCTGCAAAGTTGTGGTTATCGGAGGAGGTGTTACAGGAACCTCTTGTGCATACCACATAGCTAAATTTGGCTGGAAAGAAGTTATACTTCTAGAAAGAGATCAGTTAACTTCAGGAACTACATGGCATGCAGCTGGTTTAGTTAGTCAATTGGGTCCATCAGCTGGTGTAACAAAAATAAGAAAATATACTTTAGATTTATATAAAAAACTTGAAAAAGAATTAGATTTTTCGTCAGGTATGAAGTTAGGTGGAGCTTTATCTGTAGCCCAAACAAAACATAGATGGCAAGAACTTAAAAGACAAGCCACTACAGCTCAGCTATATGATGTAAATGTTGAAATTTTAAATCCTTCACAAGTTAAAGATAAATATCCCGGTATAAATATCAGTGATTTAGAAGGAGGAATTTTTATGCCAGGCGACGGTCAAGCAGATCCAGTTGGAGTTACTAATTTACTAGCTAAAGCTGCTAGAAAAGAAGGTGTAAAAATTTTCGAAAAAAGTCCAGTACAAAAAATTTTAAAAAAAAATGGTAGAGTTTCAGGAGTTGTTGTAAATGGACAAACAATTGAATGTGAATATATTGTCCTAGCCACCGGCATGTGGTCTCGTCAAATTGGTGAAAAACATGGAATTAGTATTCCTTTATATCCAGCAGAGCATTTTTACGTTTTAACTGAACCAATTAAAGATCTTCCAAATATTTTACCAACTTTAAGAGATTTTGATGATTGTCTTTATTTAAAAGAGGATGCTGGGAAAATATTAATTGGAATATTTGAAACAAAGTCGATACCAGCTTTTCAAAATGATTATAAAGTTCCAGAAAATTTTTCATACGGAGAATTTCCGGAGAACTTTGATCATTTTCAGCCTTATTTGGAAGCAGCAATGAAACGAATGCCTGTTCTTGGGGAAGTTGGGTTAAGGAAATTTTTTTCAGGACCAGAGTCTTTTACTCCTGATACAAATACATTATTAGGTGAAGTTCCAGAATTTAAAAATTTATTTGTTTGTACAGGGTTGAATAGTATTGGAATAGGTAGTGGAGGAGGTGTCGGAAAAGTTACAGCAGAATGGTTAATGAATGGTCATATAAATGAGGATTTATTTATTTATGATATTAAAAGATTTCAAAATTTTCATTCAAAAATTAATTTTATTACCGAAAGAATAACAGAAACTTTAGGAGATTTATATGGAATGCATTGGCCCTATAAACAACATAAAACATCTAGAAATATTAAATTACTGCCATACCACGAAGATTTAAAAAAAGCCGGAGCTTGTTTTGGGTCAGCGGGTGGTTATGAAAGACCCATGTGGTATTCAAGGAATGGAAAAGCTGACTATGAATATAGTTACAACTATCAAAATTGGTTTCCTTCTGCAGAATTTGAAACTAAAAATACTGTTACAAATGTTGGTCTATACGAACTGACACCTTTTTCAAAGTTTGAATTAAAAGGAACCAACGTATACGAAGAATTACAAAAAATTTGCACCGCAAATGTTAAAAATGAAATTGGTAGATGTACTTATACACAAATGTTGAATCCCGACGGAGGTATAGAAACAGATTTAACAGTTGTTTGTATTTCAGAAAATTATTTTAGAATAATAGGAGCAGCAGCTACTAGAGAAAGAGACAAATTCCATATTAAAAAACATATTAATCAAAATATAGAATTTAAAGATGTAACTGATGATTATGTCTGTATTGGTATTTTTGGTCCAAAATCTAGAGAATTAATGAGAGATATTTCGGGAGAAGATTTTTCTAATGATAAACTTAAATTTGGGTACTCTAAAAATATTAAAATTAAAAATATAAATGTTTGGGTTCAAAGGTTGTCATATGTTGGAGAAGTAGGATATGAGCTATATATAGATAACTCTGATGCAAAATTAATTTTTAATACAATCACTGAATTAGGAAAGAAATTTAACCTATCTTTATGTGGAGCTCATGCGATGGATACTTTACGAATGGAAAGTGGCTTTCTACATTGGGGTCATGATATTTCTCCAGAGGAAAACCAATTAGAAGCAGGTTTAAATTTTGCAATAAGTTTTAAAAAAAACTATGATTTTGTTGGGAAGCAAGCATTATTAAAAATTGACAAAAATAAAGTTAAAAAGAAATTTATTATGTTAACACTTGATGATACCTCACCAGGTAATCCTTTGGCTTTACATTTTGAACCAATATATATTGATGGGAAGATTTGTGGAAACACTACTTCAGCAAATTATTCGTTTAATTATAATAAAAATTTATTATTTGGTTATGTATCAACGGACTTAAAAGTAGAAGCCTTATTGAATAAAAAAATAGAAGTTGAGATTGAAAAAGTAAAGTATAGCGCTTCTTTATTATTAAAACCTTTAAAGGATCCTAAAATTAAACTGAATTAATTATTTAACAAAAGTATCATTGAATTGTTTTGTAACTCTTACAAAAGTAGTGCATTTACTAAGTTGCTTTAAAGAAGGGGCTCCGACATAAGTACAACTACTTCTTAAACCTCCAAGAATATTTAGAATTGTATCTTTAATTTTACCTCTATATTTAACTCTTACAGTTCTGCCCTCACTACTTCTATAATCAGAGAGTCCTCCATAATGTTTTTTATTTGCTGTGTCAGAACTTGAACCATAAAATTCAATGAACTTAGATCCATTTGATTTCACAATTTTTCCACTCCCTTCATCATGCCCTGCAAACATTCCTCCTAGCATTACAAAATCAGCTCCACCACCAAATGCTTTTGCAACGTCACCAGGACAAGTACATCCTCCATCTGCAATTATATGCGCTCCTAATCCATGAGCCGCATCTGCACACTCTATTACTGCACTAAGCTGTGGATAGCCAACTCCAGTTTGAATTCTTGTTGTACAAACACTTCCAGGTCCGATACCAACCTTAACAATATCTGCTCCACTTAATATTAATTCTTGCGTCATGTCAGCAGTCACAACATTTCCTGCTATTAGAGTTTTTGTTGGATATTTATCTCTTACTTTTTTAAGAAAACTGCTGAAATGTTCAGAATATCCATTTGCAACATCAATACAAATAAATTTGAAAAAACTGAATTCCTTTAAAATTTTATCTAAATTTTCAAAGTCTTCTTTTTTAATTCCAATACTTAGAGCAATATTTTTATAATTTTTTTTTAAATTTTTATATTTTGATAATTTTTTTACATCATGTTGTTTTGTTAAACATGTAATCATCTCATTTGCAGATAATGCATCAGCTATACCTAATTCTCCAACACCATCCATATTCGCAGCCATAATAGGTATTCCTGACCATTCATTCCTACTATATTTGAATTTATATATTCTATTAAGATCTACGTCTTTTCGGCTTGATAAAGTACTTCTTTTAGGCCTAAATAATACGTCAGAATAATCCAGTTTAAGTTCTTCTTCAATTCTCACGAGTTCGCAAACTATAATTGAATTTATTAATATTCAACCGATAAATTAAAAAATATTTAAGTTATACTGCCTAAATTTAGTGGCTATTCGTTTTTGAATTCAGCAAAATATAAAGCAATAAGAAATAATGCAGTCCATATCATTCCTAATAGAGCTTTAGGACTTGTTTCAGCACTCCATAAATCTAATACCAAGGCACCAAAAATTAAGCCTAAAATATAAATAATAATTGCTATAGTTGTTTTACTCATATTATTTCTGATTTGCTTTTTTAAATAATGAAGTTCCGTTCTTTAACTTATGTTCGTAAGACTCATCAAAACTTTCTAACTGCCAACCTGTCATTCTAGATCTGATTAATTTCAAGTTATCCATTTTCCATTCATCAGTTGTATTTGGATCTTTCCATTTGATCTTATCTTCACTATTTCTACCACATCCATAACAGTAGCCAGTAACAGGATCAGTTCTACAAATGCTTATACAAGGTGAAACTATCATATTTTTTAAATTTTATACAATATTTACACTATTATTCTAATTGGACAAATAACATCAATAATATATAAGCAGCATATTAAAACTGGGGCGATGGCGGAATTGGTAGACGCGCTGGTCTTAGGAACCAGTCGAGCAATCGGTGAAGGTTCGAGTCCTTTTCGCCCTACCATACATTTATATGAAAGTTACAATTGAAAACAAAAAAGGTTTAGGCAAAGACATTAAAGTAATTGTTGATAAAAAGACTATGGATTCATATCTTGAAGAAAGATACGAAGAAATCAGAAAAAATTATACTCTCAAAGGTTTTAGACCAGGAAAAGCACCTAGAGAAATTTTAAAAAGACAATTTGGTGAAGCTATCATGGGAGAGGTATTAGACAAAGTTTTAAAAGATACTTCAGCAAAAGCACTAGAAGAAAATAAAATCAGGCCAGCAACCCAACCTAAAATAGATTTAAAAAAATATGGGGAAGGAAAAGAATTAGAATATGTAATGACAGTTACTGAACTTCCAGAAATTGATACAAAGCAAATCCAAAACATAAAATTTGATGAATATAAGGTAAAAATTGATAAAAAATATACCGATGAGAGAATTAATCAAATAGCGAAGTCCCAAAATAATTTTCAAGATGCCAACACAAATCATAAATCTACAAAAGATAACTTAGTTGTATTTGATTATACCGCTAAATCTGAAGGAAAAGATTTTAAAGGTAATGAAGGTAAAAACACACAGTTAATTCTAGGCAAAGATTTGTTCATTAAAGGTTTTGATGATCAATTAATTGGTGTAAAGAAAAACGATACAAAAAAAGTTGAAGTAGTATTGCCAGAAAATTTTCCAGAGAAAGAATTTGCAAATAAAAAAGCTATCTTTGAATGCAAAATATTAAATGTAAAAATTAATCATGAAGTTAAAGTTAACGATGAATTTGCTAAAAATTTAGGTGCAAAAGATTTAGATGGTTTAAAAGATTTAATATCTAAACAGATTAATGATGAATATAAAAATTCTTTAGATATAATATCAAAAAACCAAATTTTAGATCAATTAAATAAAGTAAAGATAGACGATATCCCCAAGGAACTTATAGATCAGGAAATAAAGGTAATGTCACAAGGATTACCTGAAGAAGAAGTTAAAAGTAAAAATAAAGAACTAGAAACACAAGCAAAAAAAAGAATTAAGACTGGTCTTATTTTAAATGAGTTTGGTCAAAAAAATAATATTAATGTCACAGAGCAGGAACTTAATATGGAAATACAAAAACAGTTTCAAATGATGCCTGGACAGGAAAAGATGGTTAAAGAATATTATGAAAAAAACCCAAGCGCTATAGCTAGCCTTAGAGGATCTATTTATGAAGAGAAAATTATTTCTGAAATAAAAAAACAAGCTAAAGCTAATAAAAAAGATATTTCAAAAGAGGAGGCTGAAAAAATATTAAAGGCTGAAAATGAAAAAGCCTCAAAAGATGTTGTAAATAAAAAAATCCAAGAAAAAAATAAACAAGATAAAGACACTAAATCTGCTACAAAAACAAAAAAAACAACTACATCTAAAAAAACAGTACCTAAAAAAACAAAAAAAGTTAGCAAAAAGTAATCCTAAGTTGTATAAAAGTTAACGATTCGTTTTAACATGACTAAAATAGATGAACACATGAATGCTTTAATACCCATGGTGGTTGAACAAACCAGCAGAGGGGAAAGAGCTTTTGATATTTATTCAAGACTACTTAAGGAAAGAATAGTTTTTGTGGTTGGTCCCATAAATGATCATGTTGCTTCTTTAGTAACTGCTCAATTATTATTTTTAGAGTCAGAAGATCCAAAGAAAGAAATTTTTTTATATATTAATAGTCCTGGCGGATTAGTAACCTCAGGTTTAGGTATATATGACACAATGCAATATATTAAACCAGACGTTTCAACTTTATGTATTGGACAAGCTGCAAGTATGGGGTCATTTTTATTAGCTGCTGGAACAAATGGAAAAAGATTTTCCTTGCCTAATTCAAGAATTATGGTTCATCAACCTTCTGCAGGGTACCAAGGCCAAGCTACAGATATTGAAATTCATGCTAATGAAGTAATGTCATTAAAAAAAAGGCTTAATGAAATATATTCTAAACATACAGGTAAGTCGGTAGATGAAATCAAGTCTGCTTTGGAAAGAGATAATTTTATGACTCCAGATGCGGCAAAAGATTTTGGTCTTGTGGACAAAGTAGTATCTAAAAGAGAATAGAACCCAATATATAGCTAATCAAACAACCTCTACTTGATATAATACATATTAATGTAATAAAGTAAGCATATTGATTCGTTAAAAAATTATGAGCTCAAATAAAAATATTCTTTACTGTTCATTTTGCGGAAAAAGCCAACATGAGGTTAGAAAGCTTATTGCTGGCCCTACAGTATTTATATGCGATGAATGTGTTGAGTTATGTATGGATATTATCAAAGAAGAGAGTAAAGATAATATTGTAAAACACCAAGACGGCTTACCATCACCTAAAGAAATATGCAAAGTATTAGATGATTATGTAATAGGACAAGATCATGCAAAAAAAGTTTTATCTGTAGCAGTTCACAATCATTATAAAAGATTAAATTACGAAAATAAAACATCAAAAAATGTTGAATTGTCTAAATCAAATATTTTATTAGTAGGACCGACAGGATGTGGGAAAACATTATTAGCACAAACTTTAGCAAGAATTTTAGATGTACCTTTTACTATGGCAGACGCAACAACGCTTACCGAGGCAGGATACGTTGGTGAAGATGTTGAAAACATTATTCTTAAACTTTTACAAGCTGCTGATTATAACGTTGAAAAAGCACAAAGAGGTATTGTTTACATCGACGAAGTTGATAAAATTAACAGGAAAACTGAAAATCCATCTATAACTAGAGATGTATCAGGAGAAGGTGTTCAGCAAGCTCTACTTAAAATTATGGAGGGAACAATAGCTAGTGTGCCTCCACAAGGAGGAAGAAAACATCCTCAACAAGAATTTTTACAGGTGGATACAACGAATATATTATTTATTTGCGGTGGTGCATTTGCCGGTTTAGATAAGATTATATCTCAAAGAGATAAGGGATCATCAATAGGATTTGGTGCAAAGGTTAAATCACTCGAGGATAGAAAAACAGGTGAATGGATGAAAGGATTAGAACCAGAAGATTTACTTAAATACGGTTTAATACCAGAATTCGTAGGAAGACTTCCAATTATTGCTACATTAGATGATTTAGATGAAAAAGCTTTGGTACAAATTTTATTAGAGCCAAAAAATTCATTAATAAAACAGTATCAAGAATTATTTAAATTGGAGGGAGCAAAGTTAACCTTCAAAGATGAGTCCATAAGAGAAATTGCAAAAAAAGCTATGTCAAAAAAAACTGGAGCAAGAGGTTTAAGATCAATATTGGAAAATGCATTGCTTAAAATCATGTTTGACCTGCCAGGTCAAAATGACATAGATGAGGTTATTATTGACACAGGTGCAATAAATGGAGTTTCTGAACCATTAATAGTTCATTCCAAAAACAAGTCTAAGTCAGAAAAAACAACTGCTGCGTAGATTTAATAAATTCTAATTAACTATTGCAAAATTTAATATAATATCCATATTTAAAAAATGAACGTTAAAATGAATTTACCGCTTTTGCCATTAAGAGATATTGTTGTATTCCCTAGCATGGTAATTCCTCTTTTTGTTGGAAGAGATAAATCAATCAATGCATTAAACGACGTTATGACATCGGAAAAAAAGATTCTTTTAGTCACACAAAAAAATTCTGAAACAGACGATCCTAAAAGAAATGATATCTTTAATTATGGATGTGAAAGTAGAATTTTACAACTATTAAAACTTCCAGATGGAACTGTGAAAGTTTTAGTTGAAGGTATTAAAAGAGTAAAAATATTAGATTTTTTAGAAAATGAAAATTTTATTAAGTGTGACTACGAAGTACAAAAAGATGAAGTAAATAAAGATGATGATTTAAATACATTATCTTCTGTTGCATTAAGAAGATTAGAAAAACTTACTACAATAAATAAAAAGGTCTCATCGGAAACTTTAAATAGCATTAAGGACTTAAAAGATCCATCTTCAATTGCTGATCATATTGCTTCTCATCTAAATATGACAATTTCAGAAAAACAGCAAATATTTGAAACCTTTAACGTCAAAAAAAGATTAGATGCAATAATTCGTGTTATGGAAAATGAAACTAGTATAATTGGCGTGGAAAAAAGAATTAGAGGTCGAGTTAAAAATCAAATGGAGAAAACCCAAAGAGAGTATTATTTAAATGAACAGCTAAAAGCTATTCAAAAAGAACTTGGCGAAATAGAAGATGGAAAAGATGAAAGTACTAATTTAAAAAAATCTATTTTGAAGGCAAAAATGCCTAAAGAGGTTGAAAAAAAATGTTTATCTGAACTTAAAAAGCTGAAAAACATGAGTCCAATGTCCGCCGAAGCAACTGTTGTAAGAAATTATTTAGATTGGATGATAGATCTGCCTTGGTATAAAAAAGATAAAGTTGATATTGATCTTAATAATGCGATTAAAACGTTAGATGAAGATCATTTTGGATTAGAAAAAGTAAAAGAAAGAATTATAGAATTTTTAGCTGTGCAAAAAAGGATGGAAAAAATCAAAGGACCCATACTTTGTTTAATAGGACCGCCTGGTGTTGGAAAAACTTCCTTAGGTAAATCAATTGCAAAAGCTACAAATAGACAGTTTGTTAGAATGTCACTAGGTGGCGTTAGAGATGAAGCAGAAATAAGAGGTCATAGAAGAACCTATATTGGATCACTTCCAGGAAAAATAATTCAGATGATGAAAAAAGCTGGAACAAAAAATCCTTTAATTCTTCTTGATGAAATAGATAAAGTTGGAAATGATTATAGAGGTGATCCATCCTCAGCTCTACTTGAGGCATTAGATCCAGAACAAAATACGACCTTCAATGATCATTATCTTGAAGTTGATTACGACTTATCAGATGTTATGTTTGTAACAACAGCTAATACTTTAAATATACTTCCCCCTCTTTTAGATAGAATGGAGGTTATAAGAATACCTGGTTATACAGAAGATGAAAAAATTAACATTGCAAATAAATATCTACTTCCTAAACAAGTTAAAGAAAATGGTGTCAAAGAAAAAGAATTAGATTTAGCAGATGGTACAATACAAGAGATTATTAGATCCTATACAAGAGAGTCAGGCGTTAGAAATTTAGAGAGAGAAATTTCAAAAATAACAAGGAAAGTTGTAAAAAAAATTGTTAATAAAGAAGAAACCAAAGTAGAAGTAAATGCTGAAAACATAAATGATTTTTTAGGTATCAAAAAATTTAAGTACGGAGAAGTTGAAACAGAAAATAAAGTAGGTATTGTTACCGGTCTAGCCTGGACGGAGTTTGGGGGTGAAATTTTAAAAATTGAGACAGTGCATATGCCTGGAAAAGGAAGAATGCAGATAACAGGAAAACTAGGCGATGTAATGCAAGAGTCAGTGAAAGCCGCCAAATCTTTTGTGAGATCAAAAAGTTTGGAATATGGAATAATACCACCACTTTTTGAAAAAAAAGATTTTCATATTCATGTTCCTGAAGGAGCAACACCTAAAGATGGACCTTCTGCGGGTATTGCAATGGTAACATCTATAGTTTCATCAATAACGAATATTCCAATAAATAGAGAAATAGCTATGACAGGAGAGGTCACTATAACCGGACAAGTTCTAGCAATTGGTGGATTAAAAGAAAAATTACTTGCCGCGCATAGAGCTGGAATAAAACATGTTCTAATCCCAAAAGAAAACGAAAAAGATTTAGTTGATATTCCAGAAAAAGTAAAAAAAGATATTAAAATAACTCCTTTAAAGCATGTTGATGAGGTATTAAAAATTGCTTTAACAAAAGAGCTTAAAAGAGTTGATTGGGTAGAAGTTCAAGATCTAGCAAAATCAAAAAAAGAAGAAGATTCAGAGAAAATTCTTACAAATTAATTATTTATAATAATTTACATTAATGTAACCTTGATGTAAAAAGCGAATGTTTTTTGGGCGGTTAGCTCAGTTGGTAGAGCATCTCGTTTACACAGATAATATAATTTAAAATTAATCATTTCATCTCAACACTTTTTTTAATTTACTCTTAGTTTTTGCACACTGTGTGCACAGTTGATTGTTAAAATCTAGAATCTCGTTACATTATTTTGCTAAAGACATAACATTCATGATTTGTTAATCTTGAATTGTGAAAAAGTTATTAGAGATTCTGGAAGAGAAAATAGTTTATACTTACTATAATTAATTATGTCGACACTATTAATCACAATTGTTCCCTCAATTATTATACTATTATATTTTTTCTTTTCAGATAAATTTAAAGAACCAAAGCAATCAATGTTACTAATTTTTTTTCTTGGGATATGTATTTGTTTGCCAGCAGGCTACATTAATGATTTTATGTATGAAACATTTAATGATGGTTCCGATCTTTCTGAAAGATTATTGATAAGTTTTTTTGGACCTGCTTGGTGTGAGGAATTGTTAAAATTTATTATCTTGTATTATGTTGTTCTTAAAAGAAGTGAATTTAATGAGCCAATGGATGGTATTGTTTATGGTGTTACAGTTTCCCTTGGTTTTGCAACACTTGAAAATTACGATTATGTATTTTATTGGGCAGAGCAATGGGAAATCGATCCATATCAAATGGCAATTTGGAGATCATATTCAGCTGTTCCCATGCATGGTTTAATGGGTTGTGTGATGGGATTTTATTTTGGTATATATTCTTTTACTGCAAAGAAAAAATATTTGATATTAAGTCTTTTTGTTCCCTTTTTAATTCATGGATTTTACAATTTCTTAAATGATCCATTTCATTTCATTATTCTTGGATCAACATTAATCTTTTCGATATATCTACATTCAAGTATGAAAGTTCTTCAGCAAAATAAGAAAAAAGAAGAAGAAAGAAAAATGATTTAAATATGAGACTTTTCAGATTTACTTTATTGCAATCCTATTTTATTTTTTTAAAAAAACATAAATCAAAAGCCCTTGGGGTAATTAATCTAGGAATTTTTCTTTCAATTTTTGCGCTATCAGCAGCATTAATATCTTTCGTAATAGAACAAAAAATTTCTAATAAGCAAACAGAACTTATAAATAATCAAATAGAAAGCAGATGGACAATTACAAGCATATCACAATTTGAAAATTTAATGACACAGTATCACTCTGCTTATGAAAACGAAGATACAAAGTTATCAGATAAATATTTAATTTCAGAAACAAAATTAATTAGTAGAATTGAAAATGCTCATGACTTTTTCAGTCCATATGTTTATGTAACTACTAAAGAATTAGAAACCTTCGCTGAATTATTTGCTGGTCTTGAATTTGAAGTAGACAATTTTCAAGACCCATATTACCAAGATTTTTTTAACACTGTGCGAAGTTATTATGGAGACGCTCATGCAGATAATTTTATTGAAAATGTAAAGGAATTTGGTGAAATGTACAAAAAAGTAAAAAAAATTGATCTTGAAGATTATAATTACAAAAAAATTCCTTCACTTTCTGATTTAGTAGATGAAATAATATTTTACGATAATTTTCATGTTAATCATTCCTCAAAAATAAGAGATGATTATTTTGACGTCATGCTTTTTAATCGTGCAATACTGTACTGGGGAGAAGGAATATTAAAAGTATATCGAACATACGATTTTATATATAGAGAAGAAATAGAAAGATTAAATAATGAAATAATTGATTTATCAAAAAAAGAAAAAAATATAATCTTAATTACATTTTTTTTCCAATTTATTATTTTTGTAATAATTCAAATTTTTGAAGTAGGTTCAATAAATTATCAAATTAGAAAATTAAAATGAGAAGACAATTAAAATCAAATAAATCAATATTTCTCATAGTTATAATAGCAATTTTTACCTTGAGTTCATATTTTTTCGATCAAATGGCAGTTAGACAAGAAGATAATTTAAGAAATTCTCAAATTAAACTTGAAAACTTAAATGTTGAAATTGATAACCTTTACTCAATATCAAACCAACTTACATCAATTAGCGAAAGTATAATTTCAAAATATATAACTTTGAAAAGAAAAAGAAACTTTTGGATTAAAAGTTTACTTTTGGTTACAGAAACTGATACACCTTCTTTGCCAAATAAAGTAATTATAAAATCTTTTGGTAATCCAGAATATGTTAATTACATGGTTAAAAATAGGTTTATAAGAAATCTACGAAATATTCATCTTGCTCATTTTGAAATTGATAATAAATTCTATGAAATATTTTCTTCAAACGAAATGTTATTTCAGAAATTTATGAAAAATGAGAATGGTGAAAAAGTTTTAAAAACTATGATGCCTGATTTTGAAACAGTTTTTCAAGAAATAAGTTCTGAAATAAATGATAAAAACTTTAAAAAATATAATCAAATTTCAACAACAAATTCCTCAAAAATTAGAGATGAAGCGATTGAAAGATATTCATTAGAAGATTGGCTCGATTTACATAAATATGGTTTTATATTGACAAATAAAATAGAAGATTACATGGATATTGTTGAAGAGGAGGATAAAATTATAACAGATAAAATTGATCAAAAAGAGATTTTAAGACAAAATACAATTGAAGAAATTTCAAAAGATACCAATTTAAAAAATACTTATATATTATCAAGTATAATAAGTCAGATTTTATCACTTTTATTTCTTCTTATTTTATTTAGAGTATTAATTGCAAATAAATTATAATTATTGCCATGACATTTGGAGAATCTGTATCTACTTGCTTTAAAAAGTACTTTGTATTTCAAGGAAGAGCTAGCAAATCAGAGTTTTGGTGGTTTCAGTTAATTTGGGTTGTAAGTTATTTATTAATAATAATTTCAAACAATCAAACAATTAGTTTTATTTGTTTAGGTATAATTATAATTATTGCTATACCACTTCTATCAGTTGGTGTACGAAGATTACATGACACAAATAAATCAGGATATTATTATTTGTTTTCACTTATACCTTTTATTGGAAGTTTAATTGTTTTATTTATGATGATTGGGGAGGGTACTAAGGGAAAAAATCAATACGGTCCAGATCCATTAAAAAAAGTTAAAAAGAGAAAAAAATAATTTATAAAAAAGATAAATCTATTTATAAGTATTTTTCAATTTTAAGTTTTAAATTAAAACAGGTTCATGATAAAAATTTTTAAGCACACTGTAAGCACACTTCACTTACAAAATTTTATTTTTTAGCCATTTTTTTAGAGTAATAGATCTTGACGTTATCGTTCTAAAAGATATAAAACACAATGATTTTTTGGTTTGGGCGGTTAGCTCAGTTGGTAGAGCATCTCGTTTACACCGAGGGGGTCAAAGGTTCGAGTCCTTTACTGCCCACCAAAAAATGGGGGTGTAGCTCAGTTGGTTAGAGCGCCTGCCTGTCACGCAGGAGGCCGCGGGTTCGAGTCCCGTCACTCCCGCCATTATCTGTTGATAATGGTTCTCAAAAAGTAAAATTCGTAAATGTTTAAGCCTTTATTTGCGTGACCAAATTGCACTGTAATTAGAGTAAAAAAAAACTATATAACAATCTATGATTATTAACTCTTTAACTCTTTACAGAATGATCTATAATGAGATTCTTATCAGAATTTACTCATTCAGAAATTTTAAAATTTAATAAAAAAATATTATGCTCGCGGAATTTTTACAAGATTATTTATCAATAATAATATTTTTAGCTTTAGCTTTAATATTAAGTGTAGGTTTTATATTTGTGAATTTTGTTTTTTCACCAAAAAACCCTGACCCAGAAAAATTGTCAGCTTATGAATGTGGGTTTGAAGCTTTTAATGACTCAAGAATGGAATTTGATGTTAGATTTTATTTAGTTGCTATTTTATTTATAATTTTTGATCTTGAGATTGCATTTTTATTCCCATGGGCAATCTCATTGGGAACCATTGGTCTATTCGGATTTATATCAATGATGATATTTTTATTTATCCTAACAATTGGATTTATTTATGAATGGAAAAAGGGAGCACTTGACTGGGAATGATTTATGAATGTTATTGAAAGAGAAAAACAAATTCCAGATGAATTCAAAGAACTAGCTAAAGACTTTAGTGAAAAAGGTTTTATAACAACCTCTTTTGATAATTTAGTAAATTGGGCTAGAACAGGATCGTTACATTGGATGACTTTTGGTCTTGCATGTTGTGCTGTTGAAATGATGCAAACTTCAATGCCAAGATATGATCTTGAAAGATTTGGCGCAGCGCCAAGAGCTTCACCTAGACAGTCTGATGTTATGATTGTTGCCGGAACACTTACAAATAAAATGGCCCCAGCATTAAGAAAAGTCTATGATCAAATGCCTGAGCCAAGATATGTAATTTCAATGGGTAGCTGTGCAAATGGAGGAGGCTACTATCATTATTCATATTCTGTAGTAAGAGGATGCGACAGGATAGTTCCAGTAGATATTTATGTTCCAGGATGCCCACCGTCTGCTGAAGCTTTGTTGTATGGAATAATGCAATTACAAAAAAAAATAAGAAACAAAGGTTCTATAGAAAGATAATCAAATGAGCATACTTCATGACTTACAAAAAAAAATAAACTCTGAGCTAACAACTAAAATTAAACATAGCGAGATAAGACATGATCAATTATATGTCAATATTGATTGTAATGACATAATTGATGTTTTAGTTTTTTTAAAAAATAATGTCCATACAAAATTTAGACAATTGGTTGACATAACAGCTGTAGATTATCCAGAAAAAAATCAAAGATTCAAACTAATATATTTGTTACTAAGTCATGAATTTAATTCTAGAATAATTTTAAGTTATTCAATAAATGAAAAAGAGCTGATTCCCTCAATAACTGAAATTTTTCCTTCAGCAAATTGGATGGAAAGAGAAGTATTTGATATGTATGGTATTAAATTTAAAGATCATCCAGATTTAAGAAGAATACTTACAGATTATAATTTTGAGGGCTTTCCTCTTAGAAAAGACTTTCCATTAACAGGTCATAACGAAGTTCGTTATAACGAAAATGAAAAAAAAGTTTTATACGAACCTGTAAAGTTAGAGCAAAACTATAGAAATTTTGATTATGAAAGCCCATGGCAAGGAACAAATTATATAAAAGAGATCAATAAAAAAGATGAGTAAAGAGAAAAAAACTTTAAACCTTAATTTTGGACCTCAGCACCCAGCTGCTCATGGAGTACTAAGGTTAATTTTAGAGCTCGATGGAGAGGTGGTTGAAAAAGCGGACCCGCATATTGGTTTATTACACAGAGGCACTGAAAAACTTATTGAACACAAAACATACTCACAAGCTGTTCCATATTTTGATAGGCTTGACTATGTTGCACCAATGAACCAAGAGCATGCATTTGCTCTAGCTATAGAAAAAATTTTAAATTTAGAAGTTCCTATAAGAGGACAATTTATACGAGTTATTTTTTGTGAAATTGGAAGAATATTAAGCCATATTCTTAATGTCACTACTCAAGCAATGGATGTCGGTGCTCTAACACCAACATTATGGGGGTTTGAAGAAAGAGAAAAACTGATGGGTTTTTATGAAAGAGTTTCTGGCTCTCGTTTACATGCTAACTATTTCAGACCTGGAGGAGTGCACCAAGATCTTCCAAGAGGATTAGCTGAAGACATTGCCGAGTTTTGTGAAAATTTTCCAAAAATTATAGATGATTTAGAAACTTTACTTACCGATAATAGAATTTTTAAACAAAGAAATGTTGATATTGGAGTAGTTTCAAAACAAGATGCCCTTGATTATTCTTTTTCAGGTGTAATGCTTAGAGGATCTGGTGTTGCATGGGACCTAAGAAAATCACAACCATACGACTGTTATAAACAATTAGAATTTAAAATACCTATTGGAAAAAATGGTGATTGTTACGATAGATATCTATGTAGAATTGAAGAGATGAGAGAAAGCTTAAATATAATTAATCAATGTCTAGTTAAATTGCCAAAAGGACCAGTCAAAACACAAGACGCAAAAGTAACTCCACCACCAAAAAAAGAATTAAAGAATTCAATGGAAGCTTTAATTCATCATTTTAAATTATTTACCGAAGGATATAGAGTTGATAAAGACGAAATATACTCTTCTGTTGAAGCACCAAAAGGTGAATTTGGCGTATATTTAATATCTGATGGTTCAAATAAACCATACAAATGTAAAATTAAAGCCCCAGGTTTTTCACACTTGCAATCTATGGATTATTTAATCAAAGGACATATGTTAGCTGATGTACCTGCTGTATTAGGTTCAATGGACATAGTTTTTGGAGAAGTTGATCGATGAGTTTAAAAAAAATTTCTAAAGAACAGCCTGAAAAATTTAAATTTAACGAAAAAAGTCTTGAGTTAGCATACCAAGTTATTTCAAATTATCCTGAGGGCAAGCAACAAAGCGCTGTAATGGCTTTGTTATATATAGCTCAAAGACAAAACAATAACTGGATACCTTTATCTGCTATGAAATATATAGCTAAATTTTTAGACATGCCTTATATAAAAGTATATGAAGTAGCTACATTTTATACAATGTATAATTTAGCTCCTGTTGGCGATTATTTTTTTCAAGTTTGTACCACAACACCTTGCATGCTTAGAGGAGCATATAAACTTGTTGATGTATGCAAAAATAAGATTGCAAAAAATGAAAATCAAATCTCAAATGATGGAAATATATCCTGGATAGAAGTTGAATGTTTAGGAGCATGTGTGAATGCACCCATGCTACAGATCAATGATGATTATTTCGAAGATCTAGATGAAAAAAAATTAGAAAATATAATTGAAAATATTAAAAATGGTAAAAAAATAGAACCAGGCTCATATAAGGGAAGAAAAAGTTCTGAACCAGAAAATAATAGAATTACATTGATGGAAGTTAAAAATGCTTGAGGATAAAAATAGAATATTTAAAAATTT
>CACOPK010000013.1 GCA_902629075.1 uncultured Pelagibacteraceae bacterium
GAGACTACCAAGTAAAAAATATAAATTAGGAAATGCAATAAATAGATTAATTAATGTCTATGATGATACATTTCATATTAACAACTTAATCCAAAAACAACTTAACTTTATTAAAGATAAAACTAATGAAACAGCAAGCTTTTGGATTAAAAGTGACAATGCAAGAATTTGTATCTTAAAAAGTGAACCAGAAAAAGATATGAGACACAATCTTGTTTTAGGTCAACCTAGATCATTGGAAAGAGGTTCTAGTGGCCACATTATATCTACCTATCACGATCTAAAAACTCAAAATAAGAATAAAGTCCTTAAAGATGAATTTTCAATTTCTCATGGTGAAATTGACCCTGAAAAAGCATCAGTAACAGTACCTTTATTATCTAAACAAAAAACTTTATTAGGCGCTATATCAGTTTCTGGGCATGTATCTAATTTTAATAAAACAAATACAATAAATTTCCTTTCTATTCTTAAAAATTCAAGAGTTAAATTAGAGAAACAAGTCTAATTTAATGACTCAACAAATTTTTCAAAAACCTTTTCAGGTGTAAGTTTATTAAGGTCAGCAACTTGTATTGCTTTAAATTTTTCTCTTTCAATGCTTACCTTGTGTGCAGTAGTGTGAGAACCAAATAAGGTCAATCCTTTAACTCCTAAATGAGCTGCCATATGTGCAGGACCAGTATCGTTTGCTATAACAAAAGAACTATTTTTAATCAAAGTTGCAAGTTCAGAAATTGTTAAAGATTTATCATTATTTAGAACTGTAATTGCTTTAATCTCTTTTGACATTGAAATTTCTAATGGACCTGGTGCAATTACAATTTTATATTCATTTTTGAAATAATTTTTTACTAATTCTATAAATTTATTGTAGTGAGGCCATTTTTTAATTGTTAAATGAGGTGAACAAAAAGGAAATAAAACTATATATTTGTTTAAACTATACTCACTTTTAATTTTATCTATATTTATACAGGCCCAAGTAAAATCAGGAAACATTGTTTTAAAAGTTTTTACCCCAGAAAATTCTAGTTGGTGTTTAAATCTATAAAGAACAGGGTTTTGATCAAATTCTTCTTTTGACTTATCTTTTGGCAATGTTGTTTCTGAGGAAGACCAAATAATATGATTAGCATTTGGAAACAAAATTCTTTTATAAAAATTTGTTCTTGAGGAATTTTGTAAATCAAAAACTTTTATAAACTTATATTTCTTTATTACCCTCATTAAAGTGAATAAGTAAATTAGATTAAATCTTGAGAGCCTTTTATCTAATATAACTGCTTTTAAATGTGGATTATTTTTGAATAGCTCAAAATATGGTTTTGTTGTTAATAAATATACATCATCATCTTTATGAAATTCAGAAATATCTTGAATAGCCCCACTAGCTTGAGCTATATCTCCTAATGATCCATGTTTGATTATTAAAATATTAGACATATTTTTAACAATTTAACATACTATATAATTATTTATATGAATAAAATATTAGTTGAAGTTTCTATTGGAGAGCTGCTAGATAAACTTTCTATATTAGAAATAAAACAAGACAAAATTAAAGATACTGAAAAACTTAAATACATTAATGATGAATATCAAGTTTTAAAAGACCAGCTTTCTAAAAATGTTAAATCCGACGATAATTTAAATAAATTATTTATTTCTTTAAAAGAGATTAACTCGAAGCTTTGGGTTATTGAAGATGATAAAAGAATGTGTGAAAAAAATTCTGATTTTGGTGAAAAATTTATAAAACTTTCAAGAGATGTTCATTTTTTGAATGATGAAAGGGCCAAAATCAAACTCGAAATAAATAATCATACTGGATCTAAAATTAAAGAAATAAAAGAATATACAAAATATTAACTAATGCTTGGAATAACTTTTCTCAATTTAAAAGATAAACTTGGATCAATATTACAATAAATAATTCCTATCCCATTTTTTTTAATTTTTAAAATTTTACCATCTGGAGAAATTATTACACTATGACCATAAGTTTCTCTTTTTTTTGTATTTTTACCAACTTGGTTAGGAGCAAAGATATAACAAAAATTTTCAATAGCTCTTGCTTTCAATAATGTTAACCAATGTTTTTGACCTGTTATTTTTGTAAATGCTGATGGTACACTAATAAAATTCAATTTCTTTTTAGATAAATTTCTGTAAATTTCAGGAAATCTTAAATCAAAACATATCGTAAGACCTAATCTACCCCAAGGAAGTTTAACAGATATAAGTTTATTTCCAGGCTTGTATGTTTTGCTTTCTTTATGCTGTTCTTTATTGGTAAGTTTAACATCGAACATTTTAATTTTGTCATAATAAGCTGCGATTTTACCCTTGGAATTAACCATTATAGATCTATTCCTATATTTATTTTTATCTTTAATTGGTAGTGAGCCAATTAAAATCCATTTTTTATTTTTTTTTGCAATTTCTTTCACCTTTTTTATTAGAGGATCGTTGTTCATTTTAAATGTATTTTTATATAATATACTTTTATTGCTTGTAATTAATGAAGTTGTTTCAGGAGTAAGAATTAAGTCTGCTTTATTTTTAATTGATTGATTTATTAATCTAATAATTTGTTTATAATTTTTATTATAATTTTCACCTGCTGATGTTTGAACGCATGCAACTTTCATCAATAATTATACTTTCTTTCAAGAAATTTTATAAAATTATGTATTAAAAATGTCATAAATAGATAAATACTTCCAGCAACTATAAATACTTCGATTGGTTTAAAAGTTGTTGAAATAATATATTTTGCAACTCCTGTTAAATCCATTAATGTTACTGTACTTGCAAGTGAAGTTCCTTTTAACATTAATATTATTTCATTTCCGTATGCAGGAAGTGATTGTCTAATAGCAATTGGTATTTGAATTTTGTAAAATATTATTTTACTTGAAATTCCAAGACTTTTTCCAGCCTCAATATAACCTTTTTTAATTGTTTGAAAAGCTGATCTAAGTATTTCCGATGTATAAGCTCCTGTATTTAGAGCAAATGCAATTATTGCACACCAATAAGGTTCTTTTAATATTACCCATAAAAAACTTTCTCTAATGAATTCTATTTGTCCAAAACCAAAATAGATGATAAAAATTTGAACAAGTAAAGGCGTACCTCTAAATAAATAAGAGTAACCATATGCAAATCTATTTAATATAAGATTTTTACTCATTCTCATAACTGCAAAAAGTAAGCCTATTAATAACCCGAAGAATAATGACAGAGATAATAATTTAAGCGTTACTAAGGTAGCATTCATTAACTTAGGAAAGCTATTAATCATTAATTCAAAATCCATTAAAAACCCCTGCTATATTTAATTTCTAATCTATTTATTAATTTCATACTAAGAAAAGTCAGCAACAAGTACAAAACTGCTGCAAAAGAATAAAAAAATAGTGGATCTCTTGTGGATCCAGCTGCAATATAAGATTGTCTCATGATTTCAACTAACCCAGTTACAGAAATTAATGATGTATCTTTTAATGTAATTTGCCAAACATTGCTTAAATTTGGTATTGCAAGTCTTAACATTTGTGGCAAAATAATTTTATAAAATTGAATGTGTTTTTTTACACCTAAAACTTTTGCAGCTTCAAATTGTCCTTTGTCTATAGATTGAATAGCCCCCCTAAATACTTCTGTTGAGTAAGCTCCAGAAATAATGCCTATTGCAAATGATCCTGTTATGAATGCATTTATTTCTATGTATTCATAATAACCAAATATAGAAGCAACAAACATTATTGCTCCACTTCCGCCAAAAAAGAATAAGTATATTACTAAAAGTTCAGGAACACCTCGAATTACTGTGGTATAAAAATTTCCAATTAAGTTTAAAGATTTGTATTTTGAAAGTTTTAAAGGTGTAAATACCAAAGCAAATAAAAAACCGATTAGCATTGCTGTTATTGAAACAGCTATAGTCATCAGGGTAGCATAAAAAAGTTCATCTCCCCAACCAGTTTTTCCAAATGCTAGAAGTTCCATAAAGATTGGCGACTATACAATATAGTCGCCAAATCTAAAATTAATTACATAGAAGCGTCAAAACCGAACCATTTGGTTGCAATTCTGCTTATGTCGCCATTTTTTCTTGCTTTATTAATAGCCATGTTGAAATCTTTTAAAAGTTGTGCATCTCTTTCTCCGATTGCACCACTTCCACCTTTTCTAATTCCAACACCTACTCCATTTCCAAATGCTCCACCTGAAAATGTTGGTCCAACTAAAACTACAGGTTTGCCAGATTTGTCAGCATAGTCAGTAAATGCTACTGCAGCAGCTAATGCAACATCACATCTTCCAGCAGCTAAATCTAGGTTTACTTCGTCCTGTGTTTTGTAAGTTCTTACATTAACACTTCCTACATCACCTGAGTCTAAAAAGTTTTGATGAATAGTCGCTGTTTGAACACAAACTGTTTTACCAGCTAATGCACTTTCAATAGTCTTAAGTGCTTTTTTAACTGAACTTCCACCTATAGAAAGATTTATTCCTGATGGTGTGTCCATACCCTCAAGATCAGAACCTTTCATAACAGCTAGCTGAGCAACTTCATCTGCATAGCCTTGTGAAAAATTAATTGTTTTCAATCTTTCATCAGTTATTGACATTCCAGCCATGATTGCATCAAACTTTCTCATTAATAAAGCTGGTATCATACCATCCCAATCTTGCTCTACGATTTCACATTGTTTTCCAATGTATCTGCAAAGTGTCCAAGCTAACTCAACCTCAAATCCAATTAACTTTCCAGAAGCATCTTTTGAATTCCACGGAGGATAAGCTCCTTCAGTTCCAATTTTTATTTTATCAGCGTATACATTTCCGATAATAAATAAAGAAGCTAAAACTGAAATTATAGTTTTTTTGAATATATTCATTATTTTCTCCTTTAATAAAAAAAATAGTATTTCACAAAATTAGGAAATTAAAAAGAACAAATTAGTGATTTATAGATGTATAAAAATTCCATGAACTGTCGAAACTAGGAATATAAACTCTATCAAGGGTAGCATTTCCAAAGTTTTTATTGAATACATCTTTCCAGTTTTCGACCTGTTTTGGTCTTTTATCTTGGCTGCCGACCTGTGCAGTCACCACTCCATTTGGTTTAAGCACTCTTATTAATTGATCCATATTTTTTGCAGCTAAATCAATACAAAATTTATCATCATTTAAATCAATATAAATTTTATCATATGTATCTGTTTCTACATTTTTAATATTTTCAAAAGCATCTCCCCAAACACATTTAACTGAATTTTTCTCAGTTGCTTTTTGTCCAATTGTTCCCAAATGTCTATCACAGACTTCGACAACTTCTGGGTCTAATTCAAACCAATCTATGAAACCAAAATTTTTAGATATACATTCTCTCGCAACACCTCCATCTCCTCCACCAATAATTGCAGCTCTATCCTTTGAGGAGTTTAATCTCAAACCAGAATTAACAAATGTTGAACTATATAAATGTTCATCACTAGATGCTACTTGCAAGTCTTTATCTATAAACAAAGATTTACCAAATTCTTCCAAATCTAGAATTTGTACATGCTGACCTACTTTAGATACGAAATCCTCAAGTACATCTTTAACAACATAAGATTTTTGCATTCCTGATGTGCTGGAGGTATCAAAATAATTTTCGACTGTATGACGATCAAAAGATTTTTTTACTATTCTTTTACATTTAATTTTGTTCCTAATAACATCTAAAGCAACACTCGGAGAAACTTTTCCACATGTAAAAAAATCAAAACTAATTATTCCATGTTCTGGAAAAGTGTGAAAACTAATATGACTTTCTGCAAGTAAAGCAACCAATGTAAATCCCTGAGGCTCAAATTTATATTTAGATATATTTAATACAGTTACTTGGGCTTTTTCCGCAATTTTATGAACTAATCCCTCAAAAAATGATGGCTCGTATTCACCGGTTGTACCTATGATATCGAGAGTGATATGCTCTCCAACTTTAATCATAAAAAATTATCCCCTCTTATAACCTTTTACTTTTTCCAAAATTTTTTGCATTTCTGCAAAAGTTAGATTCTTTGGATCTCCTAGCTTTATCGCAAGAAAGTATTGGTGGCAAATGTTTTCTACTTCTTGTGCAAGTTCAAAAGCCTTGCTTAAACTTTCTGCAAATGCAATCTGCCCGTGATTTGCCATCAAGCAAGCTTTTCTTTTTTCAAGAGCTTTCAAAATATTTTGAGATAATTCTTTTGTACCAAAGGTTGCATATTCAGCACATTTGATATCGTCACCACCCATTAAAGCTATCATATAGTGAAATGGAGGAATTGATTTGCGATGAGTAGATATAGCAGTTGCATGAGCAGAATGAGCATGAACTATTGCTTTAGCATCTGTTTTGTTTCTATATATATCCTGATGAAAACGCCATTCTGATGAAGGATTTAAGCCTGAATTTGCAATTTTTAAGTAATCGTATTCTGTTTTTAAAGACATAAAAACAATATCTGTCAATTTGAGTGTTTCATATTTTATTCCTGAAGGTGTTATATAAAAACCTTCCTCATCATCAATTTTCGCTCTAACTGATAAATTGCCTGATCTAAGTGGGGATAAATTAGTTGAATTTAGTTTTAAAGAATAATCTATTACTTGTTGTTTTAAATCTTCATTCATCTTATTTGTTAAATAACTTCTTTAGCCCAGAAGATGATGCTTCGCATACACCTTTTTCTGTAATTAAAGCTGTAACATATTTTGCAGGTGTTACATCAAAAGCTAAATTCATAGCTTTACTTTTTTGTGGATAAACTTGAATTTTTTTTAAATTACCATCCTCATCCAGGCCCTCCATATGTGATAATTCTTCTGAATTTCTCTCCTCAATTGGAATATCCCTATAATTTTTAATTTCCCAATCAATTGTAGAGCTAGGCAATGCTACATAAAAAGGGACTTTATTATCAAAGGCGGCTAGTGCTTTAAGATAAGTTCCAATTTTATTGCAAACATCTCCATTAGATAAAGTTCTATCTGTTCCAACAATACACATATCCACTTCTCCTCTTTGCATTAAAATGCCACCTGTATTATCTGCGATAATAGTATTTTTTATTCCCTCCTCATTTAGTTCATAAGACGTTAAATTGGCACCTTGATTTCTTGGTCTTGTTTCATCTGCCCAAACATGAACTGGGATCCCTTTTTTATGAGCATGATAAATTGGTGATGTGGCCGTTCCCCAATTTATAGTTGCAAGCCACCCGGCATTACAATGGGTTAAAATATTGACTGTATTTTTTTTTTTGTTATAGATTTCTTCAATTATTTTTAATCCGTTTAAACCAATATTTTCACAAAAATTTATATCTTCTTCACATATTTTATTTGCTTCAATTAATGCAATTTCTGAAATTTTATCACTATTGACTCCAGATAATTTATACATCATCCTGTCTACTGCCCATTTAAGATTTATTGCTGTTGGTCTTGAAGCAATCAATTCTTTTGCTGATTTTTTTAAGAACGATTGGTCTTTATTTTCTAATACAGCCAAAACCAAGCCATAAGCAGCTGTTGCTCCAATTAATGGAGCTCCTCTTACTTCCATTGTTTTTATTGAATAAATTGCATCTTTAATAGTATTTAAATCTTTAATTATAAACTTATGAGGCAACTTTGTTTGATCAATTATTTTAACTTTATTGTTTTCAAACCAAATTGTGCGATATTCTTTTCCTTCAATTTTCATAATTAGGTGTATCTATTAAATTTTGGTATAGATTGATCAAGTTTATAAAATTTTAATCTATTTTTAACAAAAATATTTTTGATAGTTTTTATCCTCAAAGATTTATCAAACATTCCAGCAGATATTGAGGTAGTTTTAGATTTATTTACTTTAAAGAATATACTTGCTCCACATCTAGAACAAAAACCTCTTTTAGCCTTTATTGATGATTTAAACCATTTTAAAGTTTTTTTACTCTGAAATTTTAAACAATTATCATCAACCCTTGTATAAGCGGCAAAATTGCCATGCGTTTTCATACATTGAATACAATGACAGTTTGAAACGTTTCTATGAAAACCTTTTGTTGAAAATTTTATACCTCCACACAAACATTTTCCTTTTGAATTAATTTTTTTCATTTATTTAAAACTCTTCCAGCAACAAATTTTAGTTTTTCTTTCGTTTTTTGAGATCTTTTTTCCGGAGTTGTTATAATTGCAACATCTAAACAATTGGTTGTTGGATCTTTAGGATCGATATATTTTTCAAAGTTTTCAATTAAATTTTTGATCATATTTTTAGCTTTTGCTGCGTTAGCTAAAAGAACTTTTATTACTTGCTGTACATCAACATTTTCATGGTCTGAATGCCAGCAATCATAATCTGTCACCATAGAAACAGACGCATATCTTATTTCTGCTTCTCTAGCTAATTTTGCCTCAGGCATATTTGTCATTCCAATAACATCTGCATTCCATGATCTATATAAATTAGACTCTGCAAAAGTAGAGAATTGAGGTCCTTCCATGACAACATAAGTTCCTCCTCTTTTATAATCTATATTTTCTTTTTTAATTGATTCCTCACAAGCATTCATTAGTCCATTAGATGTTGGATTTGCCATTGAAACATGTGCTACTATTTCATCATCAAAAAAAGTTTTATTTCTTGCGAATGTTCTATCAATAAATTGATCTACGATTACAAATTTCCCTGGAGGTAAATCTTCTTTTAATGATCCAACTGCAGAAACAGACACAATGTCTGTAACACCTAATTGTTTGAGAGCGTCTATATTTGCCCTAAAATTAATATTAGATGGATTAATATAATGACCTCTTCCATGTCTAGGTAAAAAATATACCTCTTTGTTTTTAAAATTTATCTTTAAAATTTTATCCGATGGTTTCCCCCATGATGTTGGGATATCTAATAGTTCTCTATCTTCAAATTCCTCTACATCGTAAAGGCCACTTCCACCTATTATTGCTAACTTGCTTTTTGACATATATAAATAATTTAAATTTTAATATATAACTCAACGATAATGAATCTTAAAGAATATATTCGATCAATACCTGATTATCCTAAAAAGGGAATTTTATTTAGAGATATTACAACTTTAATTAAAAACGAAGATGCTTTTGCCGAGACCATAAATCAGATTATTAAAGTACTTAAAAATTATCAATTTGATAAAATTGCAGCAATAGAATCTAGAGGTTTTGTTTTTGCATCGGCTGTTTCTTATTTATTAAAGAAACCATTTATTTTATTAAGAAAAAAAAATAAATTACCAGCTGAAAGATTTTCAGTTGATTTTGAACTTGAATATGGGACAGCAACTATAGAGATGCATAAAGACTCTGTATCTAAAGGTGACAAAATAGTAATAATCGATGATCTTATTGCAACTGGTGGTACAGCTGAAGCTGGTGCAAAAATAATTGAAATGGGTGATGCTAAAATTGAATTGTTTATTTTTGTCATAAATTTATTTGATCTTGGTGGATGTGATAAGTTATTAAAAAAAGGCTATAAAGTTGAGAATTTAATTGAATTCCCTGGTCATTAGTTCTTAGGCCTTAAAAAAGATTTTTTACCAATCATAGAATTTAATAATCCCAAGAATCTCATTTTATAAATAATTTTTCTATGCTTATTAAACAGCAAAGTATAAAAAAAATATTTTAGTATTGCTGAAATTAAATTATGAAATGTTTTTGTTAATGCTGATAAATAACCACTATGTTTTTTATTGAAATAAAATTTTGACCACATCCAATGCCAGTTTCTCAAGTATTCTAAATTTTTTGAAAGATCTTGTTTAGTAAAGTAAGAGCCTATATGTCTAATCTTGGAATCTTTGAATACATATATTTTCTCATTATTATTTTTTTGCCTTAAACATAAATCTGTATTTTCTAAATATAAAAAAAAGTTCTCATCAAAAAAAATTTGATTTTTGAATTTTGATTTGTTAATTAACATTGAAAATCCATCTACAGTATCGACCTCAAAAATATTTTCATTTATATATGAATAACTTTTTTTAATTTCATAATTAGGAAAGTTTTCGTTATCATTTATGGGAGACAAAATAGAAAAATCGTCAATTAATTTTGTATTCTTGACAATATTAGAAAATGTATCTTCTTTAAAAACTACATCTGGATTTAGAATGAAGGCAAATTTTGTATTAGATTTTTTAATACCAATGTTATTTGATGCCCCCATACCTAAATTTTCATTAAGTATTACCTCAATATTGTCATATTTGGTCTCTAATTCTTTCTTGATTTCTTTATCATCTGAATTTTCAATTACTATTATATTTGAAAATCTTGGTAAAGAATCAATGCAATTAAAAATGACTTTTCTTGATTTAAAACTAACAATGATAAAAGTGATTTCATTTAAATCTAAGTTCATAGAATTTAACAAGTATACTTAATTCGTTTATTGATGTAAAAAAAATAATGAGCAAAATTTTGGTAACTGGAGGGCTAGGATTTATTGGTAGTAATTTGATTAATTTACTACTTAAAAAAAATTACAAGGTCTTGAACATAGATAAAGTTACCTATGCCTCAAATTTCTATAATACTAAAGAATTTAATAAAAATAATGACTATAAATTTATAAAATGTGATTTAAACAATCAAAAAAAACTAAAAAAAATAATAATTAAATATAAACCAAAAGGAATTTTTAATATTGCTGCCGAAACTCATGTGGACCGATCAATAGACGGACCAAAAAATTTTATTTACTCAAATATATTAGGAACGTTTAATATTCTAGAAATTATTAGAAAATACAAAGTAAAAACAAAATTCATACATATATCGACGGACGAAGTTTATGGAGATGTGCTAAAAGGAAGATCTAAAGAAGAAGATGCTTACAAACCAAGCTCTCCATATGCAGCATCAAAAGCTGCATCTGATCATATCGTAACATCATATGTGAGAACTTACAAAATTCCCGCAATTGTAACAAACTGCTCTAATAATTTTGGACCTAAACAACATCCAGAAAAGCTTATTCCAAAATTAATATATAATATTTTAAATAATAAAAAATTACCTATTTATGGAAAAGGCAAAAACTCAAGAGAATGGATTTATGTTAATGATCATTGTGAAGCATTAATTAAAATATTTAAATCTGGCAAGGTAGGTGATTTTTATAACATAGGATCAAACTATAATATTGATAATTTAACTCTTGTAAAAAAATTACTTTTAGTTGCGAAAAGAAGAATTTCATTAGGAAAAAAAGTTAAAATCAATTTTGTAAAAGATAGGCCAGGACATGATATGAGGTATGCTATAAATAGTAATAAAATCAAAAAAAAATTAAATTGGAAACCTAAAATTAGTTTTATGAATGGTTTAGAAAAAACTTTCAATTGGTATATAAGTAATCAAAAATACTATTCAAAACTTAATAAAAAAGATATTTTAATAAGACTTGGTAAAAAATAATGATTAAAAAAGGAATAATTTTATCTGGAGGTATGGGAACAAGGATGAGTCCTTTAACGAAAGCTGTGAACAAGCAGCTTTTACCTATTTATGATAAACCACTTATTTTTTATCCTTTGTCAATATTGATGCTAGCAAAAATAAAAGATATCTTAATAATTGTTAATAAAGGTCAGTTAAGCCAGTATAAAAAAATAATACCAAACGGCGATAGACTAGGAATAAAGATTACTTATAAAGAACAAAATAGTCCTAAAGGTTTACCCGATGCTTTTATAATTGGTGAAAACTTTATTGGTAAAGAAAATGTTGCTTTAATTTTAGGAGATAATTTTTTTTATGGTCAATTTCTTTCTAAAAAATTACTAGACTGTACAAAATTAAAGAATGGAGCAAAAGTTTTACTTCATCGTGTCACTAACCCGGAAAAATATGGAGTTGCAAAGGTTAAAAATAAAAAAATAACCTTAATAAAGGAAAAACCAAAAAAATTTTTCTCAGATTTAGCAATAACTGGACTATATTTTTTTGACAACAAAGTGATAAAATTTGCAAAACAATTGAAACCATCAAGAAGAAATGAGTTAGAAATAACAGATTTATTAAATAAATATAAAAAAATTAATAAACTAACAGCAGATTACATTGGAAGAGGAGGTGCTTGGTTGGATACAGGGTCTTTAGATGATTTTTATAAGACGAGCACATTTGTATCTGCAGTAGAAAATCGACAAGGATTTAAAATTGCCTGTTTAGAGGAAATATCATTATTAAATAAATGGGTAGGTAAAAAACAGATTAAAGATTCCATTAAATTTTATGGAAATTGTGAATATTCTTCTTATCTTAAAAAATTAATATAAATGATAAAAAAAACGCCATTTAAAAATTTAATTCTTTTTAAAAATATTTCACATAAAGACTCGAGAGGATACTTTAAAGAACTGCTAAAGGAAAAAATTTTTAAAAAAAAATTTCCTTTTACAGTCATGTCCTATTCTAAAAAAAATGTTATAAGAGGTTTGCATTTACAAACAAAAAAATCTCAGGGAAAATTTATTTCTGTTCTAAAGGGAAAAATTTTTGATGTTGCAGTTGATTTAAGGAAAAATTCAAAAACATTTGGCAAGTACTATAAGTCAATTCTCAGTGAGAATAATAATATTTCAATATATATTCCACCTGGATTTGCCCATGGTTTTTGTGCATTAGATAAAGAAAATTATGTGATTTATAGTTGCACAAATTATAGAAATAAAAATAGTGAAATAGGTATAAAATTCAACGATAAATCATTAAATATAAAGTGGCCAACTAATAAACCAATTATTTCATTAAAAGATAAATATAATTTATCTTTATCTGAGTTTTTAAATAAAAATCAATGAGTATAAAAATTCTTGTTACTGGAGGGGATGGGAGATTTGCAAAAGTATTGAGAGAAAAAAATACTAAGCTAAATCTTATTTTTAAATCAAAAAAAAAATTAGATATACTTAATTATAATTCATTAAATCAAAATATAAAAAAAATTAAACCTAAAATAATTTTGCATACTGCAGGAGTATCTCGTCCAATGAATGTGCATGAAAAAAATATATCTAAGAGTATTGATTTAAATATTATTGGAACATGTAATGTAGTTAAAATTTGTAAAAAATATAATATTAAACTTGTTTATTTTTCTACTGGATATGTTTATGAAGGAACAAAAGGAAACTATAAAGAAGAAGATCCTGTCAAACCATTTAATAATTATGGTTTTTCAAAATTAGCAGGTGAATGTGCAGTACAAATGTACAAAAATTCACTTATACTTAGAATTACTATGACTGAAAAACCATTTGCTTATAAAAAAGCATATACTAATCTAAAAACAAATTTCATGTTTCATGAAGATCTTGTAAATTATTTACCAAAACTTATAAATAAAAGAGGTATAATTAATGTTGGCGGAAAACCACAATCTGTTTTTAAATTTGCAAGACAATTTAACAAAAAAGTTAAAGCCATAAAGGCAAGTAGATTTGTAAAATTGCCTCTAAATCAGACAATGAATATAAGTTTATTAAAAAAGTTAATCAAATAGTGGTAGCGGGAAGTGGGATCGAACCACTGACCTCGGGCTTATGAGTCCCGCGCTCTAACCAACTGAGCTACCCCGCCATTAAATTCACGTTGATATATACTACTTATTTTTTTTCATTCAAACAAGAAATTAAGAAATTGCTTTTAATAAGCGTTTCTCTGTGGACCACCAGTGGACCAAAATTGGAACAAAAAATTTGGTCCATGGGAGGCCCGAGCGTGATTAGTTTATATAAGCAGGTTGAACATCACAAATATAATGTTCTAAGAATTTATCATTTTTATAATCGTATTTTGACATCGACATAATAGGCTTTTTATCGTCTTCAAATACATTAATTTGAAAACCTAATTCATATTCTGGAAACCTAGCTGCAAAGAAATCTTCTTTGATAATCATGTTCTTATTAGGTACCTCTTCATATGAGTTTTTACTTTGATCAAAATACTGAAAAGTCACCACATCAAATTTAAATTTATGTATTCTTGGATTTTTATCTAACAAATTTTTCATGTTAACACAGGAAATATTCACTCCTTGGTCTGCATAAAGTATTGTTGGAAATAAAAGAAATATAATTAAGAATCTCATATTTTTCTTTTAAAATAAGTAATTGGTATTTGTTAGACTCAATTTTGTTTAAAATAAGGTTTCTATTGTTCCAATTAAATCTAAATTTTTATTTGATAATACTATTTCACCAGATGAAACCCCTATATTCAATATTTCTGAGATTACTACGTAATGAGTTACTAATATGAGGTTTTTATTTCCATCCCACTCTTTTATATATTGTTGTAAATCTTTTATTTGTTTCTTTTTAAATTTATAAAATTTTTCATCGTAAAATGAATTTAGAGCTTTAAAAGTTTGAAAATATTTAAAAGCATATTTTGCAGTATCTTTGCACCTGCACCATTCGCTAGATAAAACTTTATCAATTGGAATATTGTTATTTTTAAAAAAAAGACCAATCCTTTTAGATTGATCAATTCCAGTTTTATTCAAATTTCTCTGGGTTTTGCAGTCATTTAAATCTATTTTATCTGGATCGCCATTGCCAGGTGCTAAAGCATGTCTTATAAAAACTATATTTCCTCCAGATTGTAATTTTGAGATTAACTCATCATTAGAATATGTGGATGGCGGAGAAATTATAGATAGAATAAAAGATAATATTAAAATAAAATATTTCACAAATGAATCTTAATCTAAGTTCTTTAAATAACAAAATTATTAAATGTAGAGCCTGCCCTAGGTTAATAAAATTTAGAAATAAAATAGTTAAAAATAAAAGAAAGCAATTTAAAAACGAGATTTATTGGGGAAAACCAATAACAGGTTTTGGAGATCCTAAAGGAAAAATTTTATTTGTTGGATTGGCTCCAGCTGCACATGGCGGTACAAGAACAGGAAGAGTATTTACAGGTGATAAGTCATCGGACTTTCTCTATAAATGTTTATTTAATGCAAAAATATCAAATCAAAGTACATCAGATCATATTAATGATGGATTAAAACTTAAAAACGCGTTTATTACACCTGCTCTTAAATGTGTTCCTCCCGAAGATAAACCTTTAAAGATTGAATTAGATAATTGTTCAAAATTTTTTAACAATGAATTAAAAATTTTAAAAAATCTTAAGGTAGTTGTGGCTTTAGGAAAGATTGCATTTGATACATGTAAAATTTTTTATAGTGAAAAATTTGAAATACCAAAAAACGTAAAGTTTGGGCATGGAAATATATTTAAACTAAAAAACGGGGTAAATTTAGTTGGTTGTTACCATCCAAGTCCAAGAAATGTAAATACTGGTCGTATTAATGAAAAAATGATGACACAGCTATTTCAAAAAGTAAAAAGGCTGGATTAATTTTCTAATTTTTTCTTAAGATCTTCAGGTATTTTTGAAGGTTTCCCATTTTTATCAACAGATACTAAATGAATTTCTGCATCTGATATAATTTTATTATTTCTTAAAATACTTTGTTTCATTAAAAAAGATGTTTTGGTAAATGATTTAATTTCTGAAATAATTTCTAACGTATCTTCAAATCTTGCTGGTTTCTTATATTCAATATTACATGATTTAACTATCAGCAAAACTCCAAAGCGTTCAAGTATAGATGAATTAGTATAACCCAAAGAGTATATAACCTCTGATCTGGCACGCTCTAAAAATTTTAAATAATTTGCATAATAAACAACTCCACCCGCATCTGTGTCTTCATAATAAATTTTAACTGTAAAACTAAATTTTTTTGCCATAATTGATATTATTAATTATATTGAAATTATATTTTATATGAAAGTTTTTATTATTTGGTTATTTGGAGTGATTTTGTGGAACTTTGGATACCCTGCCGCCTCTCCTTTGGAAGATGTAATAGCTGCTGTAATATTATCTTTTATCAGTATGTATCTTAAAAAGTTTATTAAAAATTGATCAATTAGAAGAAAAATAAATATTTTGATAATAGGCAATAGATCTCAATTTTGAATTATCAGTATCTGCCATTATAGCAACTCCATTTATCTCATTTACATCCAGATCATGAAATTGTTTAAAATGTTCTTTTACATTTGCTTTAACTGTAACCCACTCATTTGAATTCTCTTTGGTTGTAGCTAAAACAAAATCTATTGATTTCTTGGTATAGGGACTTGGATGAGAAACATTTACGTTTTCATTGCTAGAAAAAACATAATTCATTGCTCTGTTTGATAAAGCTGTAGCGCCTGTTTTTTTTACAACAAACACTCTAGCTGCATAATCGTGCCCTTTTTTACTCTTTTCATTTATTCCTCTAAGGTCTTTTTCGACCTTCCAGGTTATGTTTAAGTAGGGAGTCTTATTAAGGTCTATTTTAATTTCTTTTCCAAGGCCAGATGCAGCATTGTCTGCTACGGCTTTTAAAAAGTTTCCATTTTCGTTGAATCCTAAAAAATACTGTGTTTTTGAGTCTGCTCCTCTAACTTTCCTGATCTCCAGAGTGCTTAATTCTTCTTCGGTGAACTCAAAGACTTTAATTTCCTCTGCTGACAACGGAGTGACAAGAAGAACAAATGAAATTAATATTTTTAAAATTTCTTTCATATTTTTAAAAAAAAATTCTTAATACATTATTTTGACAAAATTTAAACATCCAAAAATCAACTTTGATCATTATATATTAAATATGAAGACAATTTCGATTTTTATACTCCTTATCTATTGGTCAATAATGATTTTGGCTCCTGTAATGTCTGAAGATATAAAATTAAGTAGAGCTAAAATAAACCAAATCAAGATAGTTGAACAAAAACCACGTGGTTAGTAGGTAGATCGACCACCGCTTATATCAAAAACCGCAGCTGTTGAGAAAGTATTTTCTTCTGAAGAAAGCCAACAAACTAAAGAAGTAAACTCCTCAACTTCGAGAAATCTACCTCTTGGGACTTTTGATAACATTCTTTGCACATGTTCTTTAGTCATTTGATCTAAAATACGTGTTTTTGCACCTGCTGGAGTAACTGCATTTACAGCTATATTTTTATCGGCTAATTCTTTGCCCAGTGATTTAGTTAATGCAATCGCTCCTGCTTTTCCAGCACTGTACGCGCTAGCATTTGCATTGCCATCTTTTCCAGCAACTGAAGCAACATTTACTATTCTACCATAGTTATTTTTAATCATATTTGGCACTATTGCTCGACAACAATTAAATGTTCCAATTAAGTTTATGTCTACTACTTTTTTCCAGACATCAATATCATAGTCCCAAAGAGTTGCTGTCGGACCAGTAATTCCGGCATTATTAATCAAAATATCGATTTTAGAATTTTTAGTAATTTCTTTTACGCAATCCTCAACCTCTTGATAATTAGAAACATCAACTATATTTGAACTCAAATTTGGATTATTTAAATCTTTCAATGATTTTTCAATCATCTTAGGATCAATATCCCAAATTATTACACTAGCTCCAGAATTCAAAAATCTTTTAGCAATATCTAAACCAAACCCTTGAGCTCCACCCGTAATTACAGCAGTCTTATTTTTAAAATTGAATGAAATTTTATCCATTTAATCACTCGCTAATAAATAATATGTGATATAGGAAACAAAAGCACCTATTAACCATGCATAGCTTTGTAAAAATCTTAATTCAACATTCCAAATTGTTGAAGCAGCAAATATAAATCCAATAATCATTGAATATAAGCCTTTGATTTGCCAGCCACCGCTGTAAAAGTAGGCACCGTTTTTTAAATCAGAGAATATATCTTTTGAAATGTATTCTTTGTTTTTAATTAAATAGTAATCAGCAATAATTATTCCAGCAATTGGTCCAAAAAAAGATCCTATTGTATCAATAATTGATAGTACACCTGATTGGCTTAAAATTGGCAACCATAATCCTCCAAATATTAAACCAATAATAACAATTAACATGCCTGAACTTGATTTATCCAAACCTTTTGGAAAAAAATTTAATAACGCATTCTGGGTTGGAATATAGTTTGCTATTAAATTAGTAGATCCTGAAGCTACTAATATAAATAAAATTGCAATTATTGTTAAAAAACTATTATCAATTTTTCCAATTATATCAGTTGGATTAGTTAGTAGTTGCTCAACTTCTAATA
>CACOPK010000014.1 GCA_902629075.1 uncultured Pelagibacteraceae bacterium
GAATAAAATTGATCGAATTATTACGTTTGTTTTAAATACAGCGATAATTGATAATGAGTGTTTTATTAAATTGTAAAAACTCATTTTCGAAGGACCAAAATATCTTTCACCTCTAACGGATGGAATTGTAGATCTATTTTTTTCTAATTTTGCCAAAGATCCTGAAAAACTACTCCAGGTAGCCATTTCGTTAATCATTTTCTCCACTGTTGATTTTGGTAAACATGTATAGTTTCCAAACTTGATGGATTGGCCAGTAAAGATAAAAGTAATTAATTTATGAATATTGTATGATATTTTAAAAATTAAACCCTCAGATCTTTTTATTCTTTCTCCGACAATAGGTTTTGTGGAGTCATATTTTAAAAAATCAATAAACTTTCCTATTTCCTCAGGTCTATCCTCTCCATCTCCATCCATTGGAATTACATAATCAAATTCCTCATTTTCGAAAATATATTTTAATCCAGCTGCATTACATCTTGCATGCCCTCTATTTTCTTTCATATTTATTACTTTTATTGAATTTATTTTATCAAGGTTTGAGATATCAACTTCAGTTTTTTCAGTTGATCCATCATTTACTATAATTATTGAGAATTCTTCATTAAGATTTGATATTACAGAATTAATATCTATTAGTAATTTTGATATGGATTGAAAATCATTATAGACAGGAATTAAAATTTTAATTTTCATATAAATAATTTGAAATTTATATCTTGTTCAACCAGTTATTTTTAGTTTTTTCATCTAAAAAAGATGATTTAAATGAATTTTGAATCAAAGTTTTTATATCCTCTAAATTTAATTTTAGAGCTTTTGCTGTTTCAATTAAATTTGTATTTAAATATCCTCCAAAGTAGGCTGGATCGTCTGAATTAACCATAACTCTAAGACCTTTATCTAGCATTTTTTTCAAATTATGATTTTCAAGCTTGTCAAAAACACATAGTTTAACATTTGATAAAGGGCAAACTGTTAGAGGAATATTATTTTGACTAAGTTTTTCTACAAGCTTATCATCTTTTAAACATTGAACTCCATGATCTATTCTTTTTACTTTAAGTAAATTTAAACTATCCCAAATATATTCTGGAGGTCCCTCTTCTCCTGCGTGTGCAACTGTCAAAAAGCCTTCTTTAATCGCTGCCTCAAATAAATTTTTAAATTTTTGAGGAGGATTTCCTTTCTCTGAAGAATCAAGTCCAACACCAATAATTTTGTCTTTATGTTTTGTTGCTTCTTTCAAAACTTGAAAACATGGTTCTTCATCTAAATGTCTTAAAAAGCACATTATAATTTTTGAAGTAATACCTAATTCAAAGTTTGCTTTTTCTAGAGCTTTATGAATTCCACTTAAAACTGTGTTAAATTCTATACCTCTTTCAGTATGAGATTGGGGATCAAAAAAGATTTCTGCATGCACAATATTATCTTGTTTACATCTTAAAATGTATTCCCAAGTCAAATCAAAAAAATCCTCTTCTGAAATTAAAACATTTGAACCTTCATAATAAATTTTAAGGAAAGAGTCTAAATCTGTAAAATTATAAGCAGATCTAATTTCTTCTACAGATTTAAATGGGATTTCAACTTTATTCCTTTTCGATAATTTAAACATCAATTCAGGTTCTAAACTCCCTTCAATATGTAGGTGAAGTTCAGACTTTGGAACCTTTCTTATAAAATTTTCGATGCTTTCAAAATTATTCATAATTTATTTATATGTTCCTACACAAATATCATCTATGCAAATATATTCTTTTGCTTCATTAAGAATATTATTATCTTTTAAAAAACCTTCCCATTTAGGTCTTGATTTTAAATGATATGATAAATTTCCAGCATTCCATTCATTTCCAATAACAAAACCTATTGGTTCATCAAAATTTTGATCCCATTCTAATTGAACTTTTTTGGCAATTTGTTTTCCAGGATAATCGGTTCGCTTATCGTCTTTCATAACTGAAATATATCCATAAATTAGGGGTGACAACAAAAATAAAAACATAAAGCAAATTATAAAATTATTTATTTTTTTTAAATTAATTTGATTTTTAAATAAGTAAACTACAAGCAAACCTAGAAACAAATAAAAAGGCGTCATCCACATTGTTCTTATTTTCGACCCAGTAATTATTGATGTAATTAACATTAATACCAAAGGAACTAAGCTTATAAAAATTAAAAAAATTAATTTTTTATCTTTTAAATCAAATTTAAATCTAATTTTTTTTATTAAAAAAAGACAAAGAATAAAGAAAGGTATTAAAATTCCAACTTGTTTAAAGATAAATAATATTGGATTTTTAAAATGATTTAATAATTTAAATTCTTCTGCTCCTGTCCTAGCTAATCCATAGGTAATTGTTACATAATCATTATTTACAAGCCAAATTATATGAGGAATTAAAAGCACTAGGAACACTTCTAAAGATATCAAGTATCTGAATTGAAATTTTCTATCTTTAATTAGGAATATTAAATAGAAAAATAATAAATCAATTGCAATTAATATATATAAAAATAAATATTTCGATAAAAAGCCTAGTGCTGCAAAAAAACCTAACAAAAATAAATCATATACATGGGGTTCTTTTTTACTGAAAATTTTCCAACTAAAATAAACGGTAAGTGACCAAAATGGTAATTGAGTAATATTTACATTGAATTCTGGCGTTGTAAAATTATAAAAATATATTCCTTCTAATAGTAAAACTGAAATTAAGCTTAGTTTTAAATTATTAAATATTTCATCTGATAATATAAAAACAAAGTAAAATGAAATAATAATAAAAATTTGACTTAATAAATAATAAGCCCAATCTTGTGCACCAAATAATTGATAAAATATTTCTGTAAAAAGCGCACTTAGAGGTGGATGCTTATTAAATCCCCAATCTAAGTTGCTCCCCCAAGCAAGTGCTTCTATGGTATCTAAAGGTAAATTTTGATTCACAACTGTGGGCACAACTGTCCATAGAACTAAATGTGTAGCTAAGAATATATAAAATAAATTGAATATTTTTTTTTTATTTTGAGCCATTTTTAACAATTTATACAATTAATGCTTCCTTGACAGTAATTAATTGATGAATATATTCACCAAGTTTTTTAATATTGAAATGGTAAAAATTTCTAAAACATACACTCCTAAAGAAACTGAAAAATATATGTGTCCTAAGCATTTAGCATTTTTCAAAAAAAAGTTACAAGATTGGAAAACAGATTTAAAGAGGTCCAGTAATGAAGCTATTTACAATAGTTCTCTGGATGATAACAGTACATCCGCTGATATTGTTGATCAGGCAAGTTCATACACTGAAAAAAATGTAGAATTAAGAGCAATTAATAGACAAATAAAATTAATTTCAAAGATTGATTCTGCTTTAAAAAGAATTCAAGACGGAACTTATGGTTTCTGTGAAGATACTGGAGAACCTATAGGACTAAAAAGATTAATGGCTAGGCCAGTAGCAACATTGTGTATTGCTGCTCAAGAAAAACATGAAAAAGAGGAAAAAGTTTACGCTGATGACTAAGGTTTAGGGATTTCAGATACCTCATCCATAAATTTAAACCCTTTTATAACTGCAGGTCTTTCTGCAATAATTTCATACCATTTACATAAACCTGAATAATTTTTTAAACCAATATCGTGCCAATTATGCCTTGCTATCCAGGGCCAAGTAGCAATATCCGCAATTGAATAACTTTCACCAGCTAAAAATTTATTATTTTTAAGTTGCACATCCAAAATCTTATAAATATTTTTAGTAATTTCAAAATATCTCTTTTCTCCAATTTCACTAAGACCTCTGTTGAATTTATAAAAATAGTGATACTGACCGATAAATGGTCCCACAATACCCATTTGCGCCATAAGCCACTGATCAATTTTTAATTTATTTTTTTTATCATAAAACTTACCGCTTTTTTCTGCTAAATAAATTAATATTGCTCCAGACTCAAAAACAGATTCTTTATTATCGTGATCCACTATTGTTGGTATTTTTGAAAATGGGCTTATCTTTACAAATTCAGGCTTAAACTGTTCTCCTTTTGATAAATCTATTTTTGTTACTTTATATTCATACCCTATTTCTTCAAGCATTATGCTTATCTTTTTACCATTGGGAGTATCGGATGAGAAAAGCTCAATCACTCTTTAACGCCAAGTCTATCTTTGATTGTTTTTGATGAAGTTGTGAATTCAAATCTGTATTTTTCGTCAGGTCTAGCTAACTTGAAACAAGCCCTAGCAGCTAAAGCACCTTCATGAAAGCCAGATAAAATAAGTTTTAATTTACCAGGATAACTGCAAATATCTCCAACGGCATAGATCCCTTTTTGATTAGTTTCAAATTTTTCAGTATCAACAGCTATTGTTTTTTTATCTAAATTCAAACCCCATTCTGCTATTGGTCCAAGTTGCATTATTAATCCAAAAAAACCTAAAGCAAAATCTGTTTCTATTTTTTTTACTTCTTTGTCATTGTTAATTATTTCAATATTTTCTAAATTATCATTCCCATTTACAGCTTTAAGCTGACAATTTGTAAATAAATTAATCTTACCAGTATCTTTTAGCTCGTGTACCTTATTTACAGATAATTGTGCTCCTCTAAATTCATCTCTTCTATGTATCAAATTTACTTTTGAGTCTTTTGAAAGTTCTATAGCCCAATCTAAAGCACTATCGCCTCCTCCAAAAATTGATACTGTTTTTCCCTTAAAAATAGACTTATCTTTTATAGAATATAAAATAGACTTATTTTCAAATTTTTCACATTCTTTTGGAGCAAATTTTCTTGGCTCGAAAGATCCCACGCCACCAGCAATTATAACGTTTGGTGTACTAAATTCTGTGCCTTTGTTAGTTTTGACATTCCAATGTCCATTATCTTTTTTAACTTCATCAACTCTTTCAGATAAATGAAATTTAATATCAAAAGGTTTTAACTGGTTTATAAGATTATTTGTCAATTCTTCACCAGTACATTCTGGTACCGCAGGTATATCATATATAGGTTTGTCCGGATAAAGTTCTATACATTGACCACCAATTTTGTCCAGGTTATCAACTATCTCACAATTTAACCCAATTAATTTTAATTGATGGGCTGTAAACAATCCTGTTGGTCCTGCTCCAATAATTAATGCATCAGTTTTAATCATACTTGTTTTTCTGGTAAGTTTACTACTAAACCATCTAATTCATCTGAGACAATGATTTGACAACTTAGTCTACTATTTTTTTTTGGCTCATATGCTTGATCTAACATATCATCTTCTCCCTCTTGTTTGGATGCGACTTTATTAAACCAATCATCATTTATATATACATGACAGGTTGCACAAGCCATTGACCCACCACAATCTGCATCAATTCCTGGAATATCATTTTGAACGGCTCCTTCCATTATTGTAAGTCCATTCTCAACATTAATTGTATGAGATTTACCATTATGCTCAATATAAGTAATTTTAGCCATCAAGTTATTTAATACAAAAAAAATAGGGCAAGTATGTGAACATACTCGCCCTATTAAATTTAGATAAGATAATTTAATTATCTTGCTCTAGCAGATGTATTTTGCATCGCAGCAGCCCAAATAACTAAACCGAAAGCGATTTTGTTAATAAAGTCTGCTAAGTTGTAAATCACGTTAAGTGAATTAGCATCTACTCCACCAGTTAGGTAACCGAATACATAACCTAATGGGTAAATTGCCCAACCTATCGTTACGATCATTCTCATTGCGCTAAATGCAGTAGACAAACCTTTGTTACCACTTTTAGCTGCTGCTTTACCAGCTTCACCAGAGAATACTTCATATAAGATGTAGAACCATCCAGCCATACCGATTATGAAACCAAGTAGTGCGTTGATGTATCCTGCTTCTCCTAAGTATCCACCGATTAGCATCACTAAAGATCCAATTAACAATCTCCAGAAGATACCACCTGGTACTTTTCTTACAGCTGCAAGAATTAAATAGAATTCAATCATCTGTAATGGCACAGTGATTAGCCAGTCAATGTATCTGTATACAGTTGGTGACTCACCAGTTTGTACCCATACACCTCTCATGTACATATAGTGGATAAATGCAATACCAGTTACAAGACCTGCAACCGTTACTGAAGTTTTCCAACCAGATGCAACTGATCCTCTTTCCATGAAAAAGAATGCAGTAGCAGCTAACATACCCATTGAAATTACCCAGAAAGAAATTCCAACAAAGTCATCAGCAGCCAAGAGAACAGTTTCTGCGTTTGCAGCACCTGATAAGCCCAATAGAGCTACAGTTGCTAGCGCAAAAAGTTTAAGTTTTTTCATATTAAAAACTCCCTCTTTTGTTTATTTTAGTTTAAATTTAAACTATAGAATGACCATTATGACCACTCTTAAGTTATGGGCTTAATAACAAAATTACTTGAGTATTAAAAGTTTTTTTGGACATTAAAAAGTATTGATTTTACTTACTTTTTAAAATTAAATACAACCTGTAACATAAAATCTATATTAAAATGGTTCTTATTAACAAATCATAATGGGTCAAAAGTTTAATCAAATATATGAGAATTCTATAAAAAATCCTGAAGATTTTTGGAAAAATGTTTCTGAAGATATTTTTTGGTTTAAAAAACCAACTAAAATTTTAAATAAATCTAATCCACCATTTTATAAATGGTACGAGGATGGTGTAACAAACACTTGTTACAACGCTTTAGATCATCATATTGATCAAGGCAAAGGTGAAAAGATTGCATTAATATATGATAGCCCAATAACGGGCAACAAAGCTCAATTAACATTTAACCAATTAAAAGCAAAAGTTTCAAAATTTGCTGGAGCTTTAGATAATCTTGGCGTCAAAAAAGGAGATAGAGTTATCATCTATATGCCAATGATACCAGAAGCAGTAGTAGCAATGCTTGCTTGTGGTAGAGTTGGAGCCATACATTCAGTTGTTTTTGGTGGTTTTGCATCAAACGAGTTAGCAAGTAGAATTGACGATAGTAAAGCAAAAATTTTAATAACATCATCATGTGGTTTTGAGCCTGGAAGAACAGTTGAATACAGACCTCTTATAGATGGAGCTCTTAATCTTGCAAAACATAAACTAGAAAAAGTTATTTTTTTTCAAAGAAAAGGGCATGAGATTAATTTGAATTCATCTTTAGAAATTTCTTGGGATGAAGCACTCTCAAATTCAAAAGATAAAGATTGTGTTGAAATGGGATCAAACGATTTTGCTTACATATTATATACTTCAGGAACTACTGGGGTCCCAAAAGGAATTGTAAGAGATATTGGAGGGCATATCGTAGCTCTCAAGTGGACCATGAAAAATATTTACAATATTGATGAAAATGATGTGTGGTGGTCAGCAAGCGATATCGGATGGATCGTTGGCCACTCATATATAGTTTATGCGCCATTGTTTAAAGGGTGTACAACAGTTTTATTTGAAGGAAAGCCTGTAGGTACTCCAGATGCAGGAGTGTTTTGGAGAATTATATCAGATTATAAAATAAAATCTTTATTCACAGCACCTACTGCTTTTAGAGCAATTAAAAAAGAAGATCCTGAAGGTAAGTTTTTTTCTAAATATGATTTAAGTTCATTTAAATCTTTATTCTTAGCTGGAGAAAGGGCGGACCCAGATACAATTAAATGGGCAGAAAATTTATTGAAAGTTCCGGTAATCGATCATTGGTGGCAAACTGAAACTAGTTGGTCGATAAGTGGAAATTGTACAGGAATTGAAATGCAAAAAACTAAATATGGATCTGCATGTAAACCTGTTCCTGGATATGATGTTAAAATAATTAAACCTGATAATTCATTAGCTAAACCAAATGAGATGGGTGATATAGTTGTAAAGCTTCCACTGCCTCCTGGAACTTTTCCTACGTTATGGAATGCAGATAAAAGATATAAAGAAAATTATATGACCAATTATGATGGCTACTATCAAACTTATGATGCAGGGCATATTGATGAGGATGGTTATGTTTGGATTATGTCTAGAACAGATGATATTATAAACGTTGCTGGTCATAGATTATCTACGGGCGCAATAGAAGAAGTTTTATCAGAACATCAGTCAGTTGCTGAATGTGCGGTAATTGGAGTTAAAGATCAATTGAAAGGTCAATTACCTATCGGTCTTATTGCATTGAAAGCTGGTGTAACAAAAGAAAATGAAACTATTTCAAAAGAATGTATTCAAATGGTTAGGGATAAAGTTGGGCCAGTTGCAGCATTCAAAACTGTAATAGTTGTTAAAAGATTACCTAAAACAAGATCAGGTAAGATATTAAGAGGTACTGTAAGAAAGATTGCTGATAAAGAGGAATATAAAATGCCAGCAACAATTGATGATCCAGCAATTTTAGATGAAATAAAAGAAAATTTAGTGCAAAATGGTATTATAAAATAATGCTTAAAACTTATTTAATTTTGATTGCCGCTACTTTTTTTGAAGTTGCGGGTACAATGCTCTTGCCGGTAACAAAAGGGTTCAGTAAACCAATACCTACTGGTTTTCTTATTGTATTTTATACCTGTGCATTTTTTTGCTTGTCAATTGTTGTGACAAAACTTCCTTTGGCGGTAGTTTATGCAACTTGGTGTGGATTAGGTATTTTTACAGTTGCAATACTTGGTTACCTTATTTATGGCCAGACATTAAGCTGGCAAGTTATTCTAGGTTTATTTCTAATTGTTATTGGTCTAACGTTAGTTAATATGTATTCATCTAAAGTAATCAATTAAACTCTAAAGGTTTGCCAGCAGGATCTCCGATTATTTCTCCATCTTTCATCTTTATATCGCCATTTATAATTGTTGTAACGGGAGTACCTTTAAACTTTTCTCCATTAAATGGTGACCATTTACATTTACTTTCTATATTGTCATTTTTAATTTCTATTATTCTATTCATATCAACAATTGTAAAATCAGCATCATAACCTTCTTTGATAAATCCTTTATTTTTAATTCCAAAAATTTTAATAGGGTTTTCGCAGACATAATTAATTAATTGATTTAGTGTCAACCTTCCTTCATTTACATGATTTAGCATTACTGGAAGTATAGTTTGAACCCCTGGCATTCCTGATGGTGAATTAGGATATTCTTTATCTTTATTTACCTTAAGATGTGGAGCGTGATCAGAGCCTATTGTATCATTTAAATTATTTCTAACTGCATACCATAATCTGTCATAATGTGATTTATCCCTTAGTGGTGGATTCATCTGAGCATAAGTTCCAATTTTATTATAGCAATCAGGAGCATACATAGTTAAATGCTGGGGAGTAATCTCAAATGTTATATTCCCTTTATGTTGTGATAAAAAATCAATTTCCTCTTTCGTTGTGATATGAAGAATATGAGCTTTTTTTTTGTAACGCTCAGCTATTTTAACAATTCTTCTTGTAGATGAAATTGCACATTCTACACTTCTCCAAACTGGATGGGTATGGACATCTCCTTTTTTGATCAATTTTTTATTTATATTTAAAATAGCTTCATCTTCAGAATGTACTGCAACAACTTTTGAGCTATTTTGAAAGACTTTATCGATATCATTCTCTTCAGCAACTAGTAAATTACCAGTTGACGAACCTGCAAAAAGTTTAATACCACAACAGCCTTCTAAATTATTTAAACTTGCCAGATCAGTTGCATTGTCAGCTGTTGCGCCAAAATAAAAAGCGTAATTACAATACATTCTATTTTTTGCGAGATCTAATTTTCTTTGAAACTCTTTCATGTTTGAGGTTGGAGGATTTGTATTTGGCATTTCAAATACACTTGTAATACCTCCTACAATAGCCGCTCTACTTCCTGAATGTAGGTCTTCTGTATCAGTTGATCCTGGTTCTCTGAAATGCGTTTGTGTATCTATACAGCCTGGCAACACTGTTTGACTTTCAGCATTTATTATCTCTTTGCTTTCATCTGAAATTTTACCAATCCTATGAATTTTTCCATCTTTTACACCAACATCAACATTCTTCAAATTTCCGTCGATGTAACATTGTCCATTTTTAATTATAAGGTCTAACATTTAGTAAAAAGTTACTATATTATATTTTATTGATAATCAATTATGAATAAGCAAAGTATTTATATTTTGGAAGATAGAGGGATAATTTATATTAAGGGAGATGATGCTTTTAGTTACTTGCAAAATATAATTAGCAATGATCTAAATAAAGCAACAGATACCCAAAGTTGTTTTTCGTATTTATTAACACCTCAAGGGAAATACTTATTTGAATTCATAATTATTAAACACAAAAGCGGTTATTTTTTAGATTGTCCAAAATATCAAATAGAAAATCTTTACAATCAATTGATTTTATACAGATTGCGTTCAAAAGTAGAAATTACAAATTTATCAAATGAATTTGTAGTAGCTGCTCTTTCAAAAGATAATTTTTCTGAATTTGAAAATATAAATAAGTTGGGAATGACTATTAAGTTTAGAGAGGATCCAGTATTTTTAGATCCAAGATGTATAAAGCTTGGTTCAAGAATAGTAATTAATTTGGAAAAACTTTATTTATCTGCAAAAAAACTAAATTTAAAAATTTCTAATATAGAAGAATATTATCAACTAAGTCACTCTCTTGGCATTCCTAACTCAGATACTGAAAATTTTCAAAACAAAATTTTTGGTCTTGAAACAAATTCCGAAGAGTTAAATGCAATTGATTTTAAAAAGGGTTGCTATGTTGGACAAGAAAATACTGCAAGAATGAAACTTAAAGAAAAAATTAGTAGAAGATTATATCCTATTAAAATTATTGAAGGTAACATCGATAATGATGACGTGATAAAAATAAATAACACTGAAATAGGAAAAATTGTAAATAATTCAAAATTTTCATTTGGACTTTTTAAATTTAAAGATCCAAATTTCAAAGTAGATGAAGTTTTTAAAACGGACCAAGCGAGAATTAAAATTATAAAGCCTTTTTGGTCTTAATCTTTAAAAACAAATTTTGATAAATCAGGCTTAAAATAATCTGGTCCTTTCATTACTTTTCCGTGTTCATTATATATTGGTTTTCCATCTTTACCTAATTTACTCATATTTGATTTTTGAACTTCGTCGAAACACTTGTCTAAATTGATTCCAAAAGAATGACCGGCACCATAGGTAACATATAATATATCTGTGAGAGCATCAGCAACCTCTAAAATATCATTTTCTTTCATTGCTTTAGTCAATTCTTCTAATTCTTCTTGAATTAAACTAACTCTAAGTGCGTTTATTTTTTCCGTTGAGAGACTTGATTGTTTTTTAACCTCTTGACCGAAGGTACTCATAAATAAACCTACTTTTTCAAAATTTGTCATTTTTTCTCCTTATTTTTTTCATCATCTAGGATTTTTAATTATTTTCATGTATAACATTTTAATACCTTTAATTATATTATGAAAACTAGAAAAGAATATGACAGCATAGGAGGAATAGATGTGCCTGTGGATAAATATTGGGGGGCATCAACTCAAAGATCTAAAAAATATTTTGATATTGGAGAAATAAAAGTCAAACAAATATTAATTAAGTCAATAGCAATAATAAAAAAATCAGCTGCTTTTGTTCATAAAAAAGAAAATCAAATAGAAGATCGAATTGCTAATGCAATAATTAAGGCATCTGAAGATGTTATTAATGGAAAACTTAATGATCATTTTCCCCTTAAAGTTTGGCAAACTGGATCTGGAACCCAAACAAATATGAATGTAAACGAGGTCATTGCAAATCGAGCTATTCAAATTTTGAAAGGCAAGCTGGGCTCAAAAAAACCAGTTCATCCAAATGACCATGTAAATAAATCACAATCTACTAATGATGTTTTTCCGAGTGCAATGCACATTGCTATAGCATTAGATACAAGAGATAAGTTGCTTCCATCGTTGATTATATTAAATAAAGAATTAAAAAAAAAAGTCTCACAATTTAAAAATATAATTAAGGTTGGTAGAACACATCTTCAAGATGCTACACCTTTAACGTTAGGTCAAGAATTTTCAGGATATCAATCTCAATTAGAAGACACAATAAGTAGAATCAAATATGCTCTAAAAGAAATACTTTATTTAGCTCAAGGTGGAACTGCTGTTGGCACAGGAATAAATACAAAAAAAAATTTTGATACAAAAATTTGTCGCGAGATAAGTAAAATCACTAAAATTAATTTTAAACCAGCAAAAAATAAGTTTGCAGCATTAGCTGCTCACGATGCGATTGTTAATTTCTCTGGAACTTTAAATACAGCAGCAGTTTGTCTTATGAAAATAGCAAATGATATTAGATTTCTTGGCTCAGGACCTAGAGCTGGCTATGGTGAATTGATACTACCTGCTAATGAGCCAGGATCCTCAATTATGCCAGGAAAAGTAAATCCTACTCAATCAGAAGCAGTTACAATGGTATGCGTTAAAGTAATAGGAAATCACAATGGAATTACAATTGCTGGATCTCAGGGACAGTTTGAGTTGAATGTGTTTAAACCATTAATTGCACATAATATTATTCAATCAATTGATCTTTTATCAGATAGTTCAAAAAATTTTGCTAAATACTGTGTTAAAGGAATTAAAGCAGATATAAAAAAAATTAAAAAGGATTTAGATAATTCTTTAATGCTAGTAACGGCATTAGCACCTAAAATTGGATACGATAATGCAGCTAAGATTGCAAAAAAAGCTCATAAAAATGGGACAACATTGAGATACGAAGCAATAAAATCAGGTTTAATCTCTGATAAAGATTTTTCAAAAATTGTTAATCCAAAAAAAATGATTAATCCAATTTAAAAATATTGTCATCTTTTGATAAATTTTTAAGTTGTTGTAAATTTTTAAATTTATAAAATTCTGAACTATTCGTAAATCCTTTCGACGTTATTGAAGATATGAAACTATTTTTTGTATCCGCATTAAATTGATAAGTGAAATAAATATTTTCTTTATTAATTTTATCTTTTTTATAATTAAATAAAAATCTATTAAATTTTTCTTTATTTTTAATATTTGTTTTAACTTTCATTTGCAGTATTTGATTACTATCTTCAAGATATTCATAATCTCTTACGTCTAACCTTGCAAAATCGTTTAAATTAAATATAAGTTCGCTTATATCAATTTTAGAATTAACAAATTTTAAAACAATAAACCCATTATCAATTGCTTTATTTTCAATGTTTTTAAAATTGATTTTCATTTTTCCCGAAATATTTTCAAAAATTAAATTTTTATTTTTATCAATTAAATAAAGAATATTTTCGATCTCAGTAAGTTTAATTTTTTTTAAATCAATATGTAAATCAAAATCAAAAGGTTGAAAATTTATTTTACCATTTAAATCAAAGTTTGAATTCTTTGTATTTATGTTGCTAAACATAATTTCACTTCCAACAATTTTATATTGAATCCCATTTTTTTGGTTTAGAAATTGAATGTTTAAC
>CACOPK010000015.1 GCA_902629075.1 uncultured Pelagibacteraceae bacterium
TTTGCGCAGATCTATCTGTTCCATGTTCTGCCAATCTATAAAAAAAAATATTTATAAATAAAAATGAAAGTAATGAAAAAAATGTCAAAAAATTTACATTTTTGCTTTTAATATTTTCAATTATTTTTTTTATAATTATTATATTTGCAAAGCCCATCATCATAACCGCAGGCATATGAAACATATAAAATTTTACAAATGGTAAATAAAATATGGAATTCATATAAAATATTGAGGATTGTGTCCTAAAACCATGATTAAAGGGCCCTATTCCGATATATGAAGAATTCTGAGTTAAATAAAAACTATAAGCAAAATGATAGTAAGAAAAGTCATCGTGTGTCTTGTAAATTAATGCAGAAATAAATAAAATTAAAAAGATAAATAAAAATAAAGTAAATTCTTTTTTTTGTTTTTTATTTTTTTTTAAAAGCTCATAAACAAGCAGAATTAATCCAAATAAAACTAAAATAGAATTATGAGTAAAATTATGTGCAATAAAAAAATTTGAGATATATGAGTAAATTGTTAAAAAAAATAAACCCAAAAGACCAGAATAACCAAAATTTTCTGAAATATTTTTACTATTGGTAATAGAGCATAAAAATTGACCATATCCAATAACTGAAAATATTATTAGAAAATAAAATAAGAAGTAAATTGGGATATTCATATTTTTTAGATTTTAAAGTTATATTTAAATCACGGCTATTATACAATTTTATATATTATGATCAAAAATATTCTATATTTAAGTTTTTTTTGAGTTTATTATTAGAAATTAATTTTTATTTATACTTTATAATTTGATTAGTTTATATAGCTAAAAACTTTATGAAAGATTTGACCTTAATAATTCCAGCAAAAAATGAACATGAATCATTACCTAAAGTATTAAATGAGCTTAAAGATTATGATTTGAATATTATGATAGTCCTTCGAGAAGAGGACTTGGAAACAATAAACAGTATTAAAGATTTTAATTGTAAAATTACTTATCAAGATGGATATGGATACGGAGATGCATTAATTAATGGCATTTCATTAACTACGACTAAATATTTCTGTATTTTCAATGCTGATGGCTCATTTAAACCTGAAGAGCTAAAAAACATGTATGATATGTTGGAAAATACAAATAATGATTTTATATTTGCCTCAAGATATCAAAAAAATTCTGGAAGCGACGATGACACAATTATTACTTATATTGGAAATTTTATTTTTACGAGGTTGGGAAATATATTTTTTAATCTTAAAATAACAGATATACTATATACATATGTCTTGGGTAAAACTGAGTGTGCAAAAAAACTTAATTTAAAAAATAAAGATTTTAGTTTTTGTATTGAATTACCTATTAAAGCTAGCAGACAAAACATGAAGCTTTCTTCTATTAGCTCTTATGAGAGGAAAAGAATTGCTGGAGTTAAAAAACCAAATGCATTTAAAGATGGATTACTTATTCTAACATCAATGATTCTACTTTTTATTAAAAGGTAAAATTTCAACTATCTATATTTGAACAATCTCATATAAAAAAAACAATATGCTGACAAATTTAAGATGATTAAAATAATTTGCAACTGGGTGTGATAGGGATCTATCATTGATAAAGAAATTACAGTAATATTATATAAGTTAATAAATATTCCAGTAAAATTATTTGATTTTAAAACTGAAAAATTTTTTTTTCTGAAAAATGAAAATATCAATTGATGCAAATGATTTGTATCTGGGTATATAGGAGATTTATTAAAGTTTATTTTCCTTAAAATTGAAAATAAGTTCTCAAAAGCTGGGTACCACAAAAGTAAAATAATGAAAAAAGGTGAAATATTTAAATTATTTAAATAAAAATTTATTAGTTCTATGCTAAATAGAAAACCTAAGAGGTAAGAACCAGAGTCACCTAAGAATAGTTTATTATAAATATTTAAAAAAAATAGCAATATTAAAGATGGAATCAAAAAAGTTATAGGAAAGAAAAAATCAATATTAAATCCCTCTCTTTTTAAAATAAAAATCACAAAAGAAACAATTATATAATAACCAAAAACTAGTGAATTAATACCATCAATAAAATTAGTTCCATTGACAATAATTAGAATACAGAAAGATGTAAAAACTAAAGCAAATAAATAATTGCTCAGTAAATAATCTAAAAAGTTTACTCTAGTAAAATTTAAATCTATATCTAAAAAATAAACACAAATTAAAATTAAAAAAAACTGAGCTAATAGTCTAAAAATTGGAGAATTAAATTTTTTTAAGTCAGATAATAGCCCTACTAAAAAAATTGCAAATAAAAATATTAAAAAAATGTTAAAATTTCTGAAGCTTGAAAATAAGATCATTGAAATTATTATAACTCCACCAATTAATGGTATTTTTTTTTCAGTAGCAAATTCTTGATGTTTGTTGCCCGATAAATTTAATAAAAAATTATTTTTTTTACAAAAGTAAAGAAGCAAAAACGAGATTAATATTTGTATAATTATAAAAATAAAAATATGCATATAATTCAATTTTTTTTAAGATAGTTAATTGAGAGTATTATTAAATAAAATAGAGACTTTAAACTGTTAAATCCAAGAAAATTTTTATAGACAGAAAAACCATCTTTTAATTTTTGAAAAATACTAGAAGACAGCGAGTCATTTAGCTTTCTCCATTGCATAAGAGGAATATCAATACCGTACAAATGTATATTCTTAGAAAGTTTAAGCCATAAAACAAGATCTTCTTTTGTTTTTAAATTTGGGAACTTGCATTTTTCGTTTATAATATATTTTTTTAACATTACAGTAGAAAGACCTATATTGCAGTCTTTTAACAGGTCGTTAAATTCAATTTTTTTTTGTGCTGTTCTATATTTAACAATTTCATCATTTGAATTTATTATTTCATAGGAAGTAAAAGAGAATAAAATTTTATTTTCTTGCATAAATTTTAATTGTTTAAATAGTTTTTCTTTGTGCCAACAGTCATCGCAATCTAAGAAAGCAATATAATCTCCTCTTGACTCTGATATTCCTATATTTCTAGAGTAACCTGCGCCAACATTTTTTTCGTTTTGAATAATTTTTATTCTTTTGTCTATTTTTTTTATTTCATTTATGTAATTTAAATCCTCAATATCTGTGTCATCATATATTATAATTATTTCAAAATTCGAGTAAGTTTGATTCAGAACTGACTCTATTGACTTTTTCACAAATTGTTTTTTTTTATAGTACGGCATTATTACCGAGATTAAACTTGTCATAAGTATTTTTTTATTGATTTAAAATTAGATATTTTATTAATATTATATTTTTTTCCTAAATTTTTTTCATAACCCCATTTAACATGAAGATATTTTATATTTGCATTTTTAGCTGCTTTATAATCATAGATGCTATCACCAACATAAATTGAATTACTTTTTTTCGTTTTAGTTTTATTTAGGATTTTAATAATACCTTCAGAATTTGGCTTTCCTCTTTTTACATCATCTGAAGAAATTACATGTTTAAACATTTTATATTTTTTTAAAATTATATTAGTTCTAATTTTATCTTTAGAGGTAAATACAGCTAAATTATAATTTTTACTTAATTTTTTTAATTCAAATAGATGTTTTTGATTTATTCTTATCTTATATAAATTTTTCTTAGAGAAAAAAGAATATTTTTTTTTTATTATATCTATATTTTTGTTTACACTCATTTTTTGCATTATATCTTCGAATGGCAAACCAAGATATTTTTTATATTCACTAAAATTTAATTTTAAGTTAAGTGCTTTCGACGTGCTTTTTAATGCAATTTTCATATTTGATAGTGAGTCTATTAGCACTCCATCTAAATCAAAAATTATTAATTTTTTACTTTTCATGAGTAAATTTGAATATATTCAAAAATTATAAAATCTAATTTTCTTTTTTAAATTTGAAGAAATTAAGTTTTGTTTGTTATCGAAGTTATATACCATAAATCTTTTTTTCATATTCAAAAAATCATAAACAAGTGTTGATGTAGAAGATATTAAAACATCAGAAAACATTTTGTTTTTAATTGTTTTTATTACTTTTAATTTTTCTGCATCTTTTGCATAAATAACTTTTTTGGGGTGAAATTTTATATAAAAAATAACATTAGATTTATTATCAATATTTTTATTATTAATTTCATCATATATTTTTTTAGCATCATGTGTTCCTGGTAGAACAAGAATTTTATTAGAGTACGTCTTTTTTTTTGAATTTTTGTAATCTAAAGATAGTTGAGATTTTTTTTTCTTTAATAGATAAAATTTAATTTTTTTTGATTTAATTTTAGACTTATAATCATTTAATGAAGCAAGATGGAATGCTTTTATTATATGAGGAAGATAATTTAAATTATCTCTAATTTTATAAATTATATCAAGCCATAATAATTGATTTGAAAAAATTCCATGTTGATATCCTTCAACTTTAATAAAATTAGCTTTTGATTTAATCAAATTAATTAAAAAAAAACCAAAATTATATTCAAATAAATATAAGCTAAATTTTTTAATATTATTTTTTTTTAGTCCAACTATAAATGCATCTTCATAAATATTTAACTTACATCGGTTAATCAAACTAGAATAAAAATAATTTTTGTAAAAGTTATTTAAATCTAAATTATCTAAATCAAAATTCATATCAACGGTGTAAGAGTTTGTATAAAAAGAAATTGACTTTAATAAAGCTTTTAGGAGCATTTTGTAACTTATGAATTTTTCAATATGGACTAATTCTGTAGAACTGGTTTTATTTATTACTTTAATAACGTCAATAGTATTATGATTTAAATGTGTTTCATCTGATAATAAAAAATTAAACTTAATTTTTTTTGAGTCATTAAAAAATATCTCTTTTTTTTCTTTAAAAAAAATTGGGTATATAGAAAGCGCAGCTTCATTACTTTTTTTATAATTTGAATTATTTTTATTAAATAATTTTATAAAAGAAATAATGACAAATGTTTTTATATAGAATTTAATTATTTTTAATAAAATTAGTTTAGGTTTGTTTAGATTAGTCCCTTCGTACAATACACTAATTTTTGGGAAATTGGTTTGAAAAATTTTTTTAACTAAAGAATTATCTGTAATGACTTTTATGTCATTGAATTTTTTTTTTTTAATAATTTCTCTAATTATTAATATATTTAAAATTAAATCGAAATTGTTATCCTTATCATTTCTTAAATTAAATAATTCTAACTCAGATATAAAGGGTAATTTTTTTTTTGATAAGATTATTTTTTTTTTTAAATTATTAACCAAGATGCTTTTAAATTTCTCATAATAAAAGTTTCTATATGTTTTTAGAAAAATTTGATTTGATTTTTCAGCATGAACTAATCCATCACCAATATTAATATAAGAAACGTCATTTTCATTGATTTGAAATTTTTTTTTTCTACAAATTATAATTAATTTTTTTTCTTTCATTTTAAATTTATATAAAAAAAAATTTCATTTTTTTATAAAACTTATAAACTGGTGTTGGCAATATTCTTCTCCAAAAAAAAGGGTCCTTTTTTTTTACATTTTCAGAAATAAGCTTAATTTTTTTTAATTCTCTAAAAATTTCCTCAGATGAATTTTTTGTACGTTTTGTAAATAAAAAATGAATGTGATTTTGCATCCATGAAGTTTTAGAAATTAATACTTTCCAAAAATTATCATATGGATAATTGTTCATTTCAACTGGATATCCCACTGTGTCCTTATAGTATCTATTAATACATAAAAAATAACCTCCAATTTTAGTCAAATTATGAATTTGTTTAAAATAACTCAAAATTGTATCATTTGTCATTTCCATCATAGATCTAGAATTAATAAAAAGATCAATTTTTAAATTTGGAAGATTATCCCATGGACATAGAATAATAACATCATTTTTTAAAATATCATTTTTTGACACATTTTTTTTAATATCTTTGCTAGTGAAAAATTTTTTATTTGGAAAAATTAATTTTAAATAATAATGACTGATAAAATTGGCTTCTGGCAAATCAATTAATATGATTTTTGAATTATACTTTTTTTTTAGTTTTGCAATCATTGAGCCATAACCTGGGCCAATTTCACATATAATGCTGTTTTTAGTTAGAGATACAAATTTTTTTATATCGTAAATATATTTGATATGAAATAGCTCATGAGCTGTATAGACAAAATTTTTAGCCCTAAAATGTTTTTTTGGATTCCCATAATTTTTTTTTAATAGCATAGAATGAACAAATTTTTCTCCACACTCATTTACAATTTTCTTATATAAAATTAACGATTGTGTTTTTGAATAAAATAAGTCATCCATTCCTTTTGACAGGCCATTACTACGAAAGTTTTTGAGTTTTTTTTTATAAAATAAAATTTTTTTCTTTTTATTATTATACTTCCAATGTCTGCTTTGATACGACTTTTGATAGTTTTTTAAATTAAAATTATAATTATCGATAATCTCAGAAGTGATATCAAACATTATAAATTTTTTTCATATGATTTAAATAGCTTATCTTTCTCCATAAACCTTTTTGCTTTTAAAAAATCATCTTTTATATCTACTGAAAAACTATTCCCTTTTATAATTGTAGTTTTAACTTTTAAACCTATTTCTATTGCTCTTAATAATTCTACTCCCTCTATTCTTTCTAATCTTGTTTGCTTACTTTTGCAAAACTTTGTTAACGCATTTGGTTTAAATGATATAATTGATAAATGTTTTAAGTAGTAATCACTTTTTTTGGTAAAATTATGTGGAACTTTACATCTTGATAAATACAAAACCTTATCTTTATTATCTGAAAGAACTTTTACAACATTATAACTAGATATATTTTTTAATTTTAATGAGGGTAAAATTATATCACTGGTTATATTTTTAAGATGAAATTTAATTACTTTATCTATTTGACTTGGGTTAATTAATGGTTCATCGCCTTGAATATCAACTATTAAATCATATTTTTTTTTTAATTTCAAATAACCTTCATTTATTCTTTCAGTACCATTTTTATGTTTTTTTGATGTCAATATAGCTTTTGCATTAAATTGTTTTGCTATTTTTATAATTTTTTTATCATCACAACATATTACGACATCATCTAACTTCTTAGATAGTTTAGCTCTTCTGTATGTATGAATGATTAAAGGGATTTTTTTAATCATTAATAAAGATTTTTGTTTTAATCTAGATGATTTTAATCTAACTGGAATAAGTCCTATAATTTTTTTTTTCATTTAACTAAAGATTGTATTTTTCTATTTAAATTTATATAACTTTTTTTACTATTTTTTTTTACTATTTGAAGTTTATTATAACCTTTTATTATAAAATTTTTGTTGTATCTATTGTTTAAAATTTTATTGATTGAATTTGCAATATAATAAGGATTTTTTATATCACCTACTAAAGCAGTACCGCTTGTTACATCATCTTCAAATCTATTGTTATAAATTAATGGCTTTTTATAAGACCAAGTCTCCAGAGGTGGAATAGCATTTGGTCCCCATAAAGTGGGAAAAACTACCCCTTTGCAATTTTTGTATATAAAATGCATTTCACCTGAGGATAAAAAACCTGTGAAAAAAATATTTTTCAAATTATTTTTATTTATAAATTTATCTAAAACCTTTTTATAGCCTCTATCCCGTCCTGAAAAAATTAAATTAACTTTTATATTTTTTTCTCTAAGTATTTTTGCAGCTTTTAAAATAACAATATGGTTTTTATGCCCCCAAATTTGGGCTGGGTAAAAAAAATAATTTCTAATTTTTTTATATTTTTTTATAAATTGTTTATTAATTGCTTTTTCAGTAAATAAATTGCTTGGGGTATAAGGTATAATTAAAACCTTAGATTTACTTATATTATAGTGTTTACATAAATTTTTTTTTATACTCTCGGAACTTGTTATTACTATCTCAGATTTATTCAAAGAGTGAAAATATAACTTTTCCCTATATTTGAATTCTTCAAATGTTATTTCTGGAAATTTTGAATGTTTAAAATGCTCTAAATCTAGCAAGGTTGATACAAATTTTAAATTTTTAATACAAAGAGCTGTATTTGAAAGTACAGGAAAGAAAATAAGATTAAATTGATTTTTTATCAAATTATTTTCAATCGAAAGCTTGATATTTAAAATTGATAGAATTGATCTAAATATCTTAAAAATAGAAAGTTTTAAAATTAATTTATCAATAAATGAATGTGCAAAAAGTTTTGTTGGGATTTTAAGTTTTTTTAAAATTTCATAGTTATGTTCGAATTGAGTGTATACAATTATATTGTCTTTATTTTTTTTAAATCTATTTAGATCATAACATGTGTTGACTGAATGAGTAAATGAGCCGCCTCCAGAATAATTTGTTTCTAATAATACTGCAATTTTCATCTGCTTAAGTGTTGAGATATATCTTTATAATGATTATATAAAGTATACTGCTTTGAGGTCCTTAAACCTGAAAGCAAAACTTTATTTTTTTTATCATTATCTTTAATAGACATTTCATAAATTTCGATAAATTTTCTTTTGAAATCATCTGAATTATTTTTTTCATATAAAAAACCATTAAAATTATCTTTTATAATTTCTTTAGGGCCACTTTGACAATTACTCGATAAAACCAGTTTTTTTGAGAACATCGCCTCTAAAATTACAAATCCTGGATCCTCCCACTCTGATGTTAAAACAAAAAATAATGAATTAAGGAGAAATGGATATATATTTTTTTTATTTCCCAGAATAAATATATTTTCATGCAATTTTTTTTCTTTAATAATTTTTTTTAAAAATTGTTTTTCATCACCATCACCTAAAATAACTAAGTTTAAATTAGAATATATTTGTTTGATTTTGGAAAATTCATTTATTAAAAACTTAAAATTTTTTTGTTTCGTAAGTCTTCCAATAGAAATTATATAATTTTTATTTTTCAGCCAGTTAATTTTTTCTTCAAATATTTTTTTTTTATTTTTATTTAGTTGTTTAAAATTTATTATTGGATCCTTTACTAAAAAAATTTTTTTTGACGAGAATACATTTTTTTTTACAAGAAAATTTTTTGTAGAATTTGTGGGGCAAAATACTTTATGTAATTTTTTATCACATAGCTTCCAAAGGAATTTTCTTAATAAAGTCATTTTTGGATATCCAGAAATTCTTAATATAAATTTAGTATCATAATTAAATAATAAAATTAAAGTCAAAGGTATGGAAGATATCAAGTGGATAATAAAAAATTCTGGCTTTTCTTTTTTTAAAAAGTTGTGCAATCTAATTATTGAAAACAAGTATGTTAAAATATATGTAAATCTGCTTTTTAAAAAACCTAATTTTGGAAGTTTTTTAATATCTAAATTTGTCTCAAGATCTATACATTCTATTTGATTTTTTTTTAATTCATCCTCATAGATTGACCATTCTTTAAACACATTAATAATTTTATATTCATGCTTATTTTTTGAAAACTTATTTAAAGAAATTATAGAATTTAATACAGCAGTGACTGTTGCAACTGGGTTAATAAATGGACACCAATAGTAGACTTTCATTTTTTGATAACTTACTATATTTCATTCTTAAATATAGATTAAATAAATGAAAAGAATTATTTTAAGTTTTTTAGATTTTTTTTTAGCTAGAGAATTTTTTTTGCCTATAAATACTATTTTGCTTAAGTTATTCTTAAGATTTATAGGTTATAATCAGTATAGAAATTTAGCATCATCAATTGGAGAGAAAAATTTTTTAGACAAAGTATGTAAAGAAAATCCAAAAATCTGTATTGATATTGGAGCAAATAAAGGCGAATACTCAAAATATATTTTAGAAAATAGTCAATCAGATGTAATTGCTTTCGAACCATTTCCAAAATCTTTTAAAAAACTTCAATTTATAAAAAAAAATTATATCTCAAGATTCTTTCCATACAATATTGGCATTGGTGAAAAAGAGAAAACTGAAAAATTATATTATGACAAAAATAATTTACAATGGGCCAACTTTAACCCTGAGGTGAGAAAAATTGATTATTTAAAAAATTCGAAATTAAAAGTTAGTTGCAGAATATATAGGTTAGATTATTTTTTAAAGAAAAATAGATATTTAGTCAAAAATAAAATTAATTTAATCAAAATCGATACTGAAGGATATGAGTTAGAAGTTTTAATAGGTGCAAAAAAAACTATAAATAAATTTAAACCAAAATACATTCAAATTGAATATAACTGGCATCATTTATTCAAAAATGTAAACCTTTACGCATTTTCAAAAGTTTTAAAAGGATATCAGGCATATAAGATTTTTCCTTTTAGTAAAAATTTAATTAAGATAAATCCTGAAAAACCAGAAAATAATTATTTTAATTATTCAAATATAGTTTTTATTAAAAAGTAAAGTATGCTCAAAAAAATTTTTTTATTTTATCCATCTTTTGAAAACGGTGGTGCTACTGAAAATCTAATAAATATTATTAATTTTTTACTTAAAAGAAAAATAAGTGTTGTATTATTTTCATATAAGGTAAAAAAAAATAGATTTAAAAATAAAAAATATTTGAAGGTAATTGAAAACAAACCTTTAAAAATATTTTTATTATTTCCAATTAGATGGAACTTGGCTTTATCTTCTATGATTAATTTGTTTTCATATTCTAATAAACATAAAGATAATTCAATAATATTTTCAATGCAGAGTCATATTCCTGCTATTATTATATCTAAAATAATTGGAAAAAAAATTGTAATAAGAAATTCAGAAGAACCATTGGGAGCAACTCGTTATGCGGATAATAAATTTTTTGCTATTATAGTTTTGTTTTTAAAGTTAATTTTTTATAATTTTGCAGATAAGATTATAGCTATTTCAAAGAGATCTGAAAAATCTCTACAAAAAATTGTTATAAATAAAAAAAAAATAAAACTTATTTTAAATCCTTACCTAAAAAAAATTTTCAAAAGAAAAAAAAATAAATTTAATCAAAATGAAAGTTTTCGAATTTTGTATATTGGTAGATTAACATTTCAAAAAAACTTATTTCCACTAATTGAGACTTGTAAAAATTTAAGCCTCAAAAATCATAAAATTCAATTAACTATTATAGGCGATGGCAAATTAAAAAACAAAATTTTAGAAAAAACTAATAAATTTAAAAATATAAAAATATGTAATTGGAAAATAGATGTCAAAAATGATTTTTTGAAATCAGATTTATTTATTCTTAATTCGTTTTATGAAGGTTTGCCTAATGTATTAATAGATGCTGTAAATTATGAGGTTCCTTGTATTTCTTCTGATGTAAGTGGAGCTAGAGATATCCTCCTAGATGGAAAAGGGGGATATATAGTTCCTATAAATAACCAAAAAAAGTTGGAAGATAAAATCGTGTATATTATAAAGAATTATAAAGAAGCAAAAAAAAAGGCTTTATACGCAAAAACACAAATTGATAAATTAGGAAAAAGCAACTTAAACATTTTTTATAAAACATTTTTAAAGCTTGTTAATTATCAAAAATAAATCTAAAAATGTTTTTAATAGCTATTAAACTAAATCTTTATATTACAAAGTGAATAAATTAATACTTAAAATAATTAGACTTGCGTTTATTGGACAAGAAGGACATGTTCCAAGTGCTCTATCAATTCTAGATTTAATAGACACCGTTTACAAAAAATATATAACAAAAAATAAACTAAATAAGTTTGTACTAAGCAAAGGTCATGGCTCCTTGGCTCTATATGTAGTTCTTGAAAAATATAAAATAATTAAAAATGTAAACACTTTTTGCTCATATTTTAGTAAATATGGTGGACATCCAGACAAAAATAAAATTAAAGGTGTTGAAAGTTCTACTGGATCATTGGGGCATGGTTTCCCGTTTGCCAGTGGTATGGCGTTAGGGAAAAAAATTAAGAAAGAAAGTGGAAAAGTTTTTGTGTTAATAGGAGATGGCGAATGTAATGAAGGATCAATCTGGGAAACTTGCCTTATTGCCAATCATCATAAATTAAATAATTTGATTTGTATTATTGATCATAATAAATCTACAAATAGAGCATTAATAGTTGATGATTTAAGAAAAAAATTTATTTCATTTGGATGGGACGCATTTACTATAAATGGTCATAATGAAAAACTACTTTTAAAAACAATTAAAAAGCAAAAAAAGAAACCCTTGGCAATTATAGCAAAAACGATTAAGGGAAAAGGTGTTTCTTTTATGGAAAATAATCCTGAATGGCATCATAAAAAAATTGATAAAGAGACACTTAAAAGAATTTCAATATCATTAAAAATAATATGAGAAAACAATTTAATAAAACTATAACTGATATATTTTTAAAAGATAAAAAAGCTGTAATGTTGTTAGGCG
>CACOPK010000016.1 GCA_902629075.1 uncultured Pelagibacteraceae bacterium
AATGGTAGTAATTGCGTCCATGATAGGAACTAGAGGTTTAGGTGATGAAGTATTATTAGGATTACAACAATTAAATGTAGGTAGAGCTGCAGAAGCAGGTATAGCAATAGTATTACTAGCTATTGTTTTGGATAGAATTACTCAATCATATGGAGAAACTTTACAAGAGAGGACTACACCTGCTAAAAAGGAGAAAAAATAATGTCTAAGATTGAAATAAATAACGTTTACAAAATTTTTGGAAATAATCCTAATTCAGTTTTACCAATGGTAAAGGATGGAGCAACTAAAGAAACAGTTCTTGAAGAAACAGGGCATACTGTAGGTTTAGATAATGTTTCTCTTAAAATTGAGGAAGGAGAAACATTTGTATGTATGGGTCTATCTGGTTCAGGAAAATCAACATTAATAAGACATTTAAATAGATTGATTGATCCAACTGATGGGGAAATTTTAATTGAAGGTACAAATGTAATGAGCTTGAACACTGAAAGTTTAATTGATTTTAGACGACATAAAATGAGCATGGTCTTTCAAAGATTCGGTCTATTCCCGCATAAAACTGTTTTGCAAAACGTAGGTTATGGTCTTGAGATGCAGGGAATTGAAGAAAATAAAAGAAACAGTGTTGCAATGGATAAAATACAAGCTGTTGGATTAAACGGATTTGAAAATCAATTTCCAGCACAATTATCTGGAGGTATGCAACAAAGAGTTGGTCTTGCTAGAGCATTAGCAACAGATACTGATATTATGTTAATGGATGAAGCTTTTTCAGCATTAGACCCTTTAATAAGAAGTGACATGCAGAAACAACTTTTAGATTTACAAGCTGAATTAAAGAAAACTATAGTATTTATCACTCACGATTTGGATGAGTCTTTAAGACTGGGAGATCATATAGGAATATTAAATGCTGGTAAATTAGTTCAAGTAGGAACTCCTGTTGAAATCATAATGAATCCTGCCGACGACTATGTAGAAGCATTTGTTAAAGATGTTAATAGAGCAAAAGTAATTAAAGCAAAAATTATTATGATACCTGCTGCTGAAGCGAATGGGATAGATAAAACAAACTTAATTAAAGTTAATGAAGACCAATTTATTGAGGAGTTTTTACCACAAGTAGTTTGTAATAACGCAAATTGTGAAGTAGTTGACAGACAAGGTAATACTAAAGGTTACATAACTAATAAGGAATTGCAAAAATCATTATCAAAGTCATAATTAAATGGCTATTCAATCATTGAAAAATAAAAAAATAGTTATTTCTGCTGGTGCATCTGGCATTGGGCTAGTAACAACAAAAATCTGTTTAGAAAGAGGAGCTACAGTTTTCGTTTCTGATATTAATGAAAAATTCGTAAACAAATTAAGAAAAAATTCAAAAAATAATAAACTTTTTATTTATCATTGTGATGCCTCAAATGAGAACGATGTAAATGACTTATTTGATAAAATAAAGAAAAAAACATCTAAAATTGATGCTTTAATTAATAACGTTGGAATAGCAGGCCCAACTGGAACTATAGAAAAACTAAGTTCTTTCGATTGGGAAAATACTTTAAAAGTAAATGTTATCAGTCATTTTTATTTTACAAAAAATGCAATACCACTTTTAAAAAAAAATAAAGGTGGAACTATAATCAACCTTTCATCTGGCGCTGGTATAATGGGATTCCCTCTAAGGTCTCCATACGCTGCAAGTAAATGGGCAATTGTTGGTGTTACAAAAACTCTAGCTATGGAGCTTGGTAAGTTTAAAATTAGAGTTAATGCAATTTGTCCTGGAACAATCAAGGGTGATCGAATGGTAAGAGTAATAAGAGATAAGGCAAAGTTTTTAAAAACTTCAAAAAAATCAATTGAAAAAGAATTTATTTCAATGGCATCAATGAATAGTTGGATATATGAAAATGATATTGCGCAAATGTGTAGCTTTTTAATTTCGAAAGATGCAGAAAGAATTTCAGGTCAAATAATTGGCGTTGATGGAAATGCTACGCGATTAGATTAAAAATGTTTAGTCAGTTTTAATTTTTCTCTAGTTTCAGAAGGTGTCATTATAGAAATTCCTAGATCACTTACAATTCTAATTGCTTTTTCAACTAATTGAGCATTGGTTGCGAGTTTTCCTTTTTCTAAATATAAATTATCCTCTAAACCAACTCTTGGATTTCCTCCCATTATTGCAGTTTGAGCAACAAATGGCATTTCATTTCTTGAAATTGCAAATCCAGACCAGACAGCATTTTCAGGCATTATATCTTTCATTGCTTGCATTGCTAAAGGTGTAGCTGGAGCTCCCCAAGGAATACCTAAACACATTTGAAACATTGGTGGATCATCTAGTAATCCCTCTTTATATAATTGTGCACCAAACCACATATTGCCTAAATCAAAAGCTTCGATTTCAGGCTTAACTTTAATTTCTTTTAATCTTTTTGCAGCTTTTCTTAAATCATTTGGAGTATTTACTGTTATAACTGAACTATCACCAAAGTTTAGAGTTCCACAATCAAGAGTACAAATCTCTGGTAAAAATTGTTCAGCATTAGCAATTCTTTCCATAACATTTGCCATATCTGTCATCGGTCCAAATTCTAATGGATTTTTTCCTTGTCCAATATCTAAATCACCACCCATACCTGTTGTTAAATTTAAAACTACATCAGTTCCACTAGAACGAATTTTATCTACTACTTCCTTATACAATTCTAGACGTCTACTAGGAGTTCCATCATCTTCTCTAACATGAATATGTGCAATTGCGGCACCTGCTTTTGCAGCTTCTATCGCGGCAGTTGCGATTTGATCAGGAGTTTTTGGTAAATCTGGATGTTTAGATGCTGTATCTCCAGATCCAGTAACAGCGCATGAGATAAATACTTTATTGTTCATTTTAATTATTAGATTTATACTATTAAATTAAGTCTTGGGAAATAAAAATATGTCAGTACATGTTACAAATGTAAAAATTAAAACTGAGTGGACAGATTATAATAAACATCTCAATATGGCCTATTATGTTTTAGTATTTGATCAGGCTTGGGAAATTCTTCTTGAAAAATTTGGTATGGGTGAAACTTCAGCAAAAACTACTGGCATGAGTACTATGGTTGTTGAAACAAATACAACTTATGACAATGAAGTTGGAGAAGGTAAAGAGGTTGAAATAATTTTAACTTATTTTGAGCACGATAAAAAAAGATTACATTACAAATTGGAAATGATTGATAAAGAAACAAATAAACTTTCTTCAACAATTGAAATGTTGTCTTTACATGTTGATTTAAGCAAAAGAAAGGTGGCTGAGTTTGACGAAGAAAGAACCAAGCTTATGGATACTTTTATCAGTGAAAATAAACAAAAATTTAAAAGTGATAATTTAAAATTTACAGGTAAACTAAAAAAATAATATGGAAGTAAATTTATTATCTGGTGCATTAGGGGCTGAAGTGAAAGGGGTCAATTTAAAAGACTCCTCTGAAAAAAACTGGCGTTTAATTAATAATTTAATGCTTGAACACAAAGCTCTATTTTTTAGAGACCAAGATATTACTTGTGAAGAGCAAATTAATTTAGCAAAAAAATTTGGTCCACTTGAAAGACATGTATATGTAAAAGGTTTAAAAGACCATCCAGAAATTCTAAGAATTGTGAAGGGAGCTGAGGAAAAACATCAATGGGGCGAAACATGGCATACTGATGTAAGCTACAATCCAAAACCAACTAAAGTTATTATTTTAAGATCTAGAAAAATTCCTCCTGTTGGTGGAGATACTATGTTTTCAAATATGGAAATTGCATATGAAACTCTTGATAATGAAATTAAAAAGAAAATCGAAGGAAAGAAAGCAATACATAGCTCATTAGGTGCTGCAGCTTTTGTAGATAAATATACAGAGATGGAAGGTAATGGAAATTTAGATGAATACTCAAATGAGCATCCGATGGTAAGAATTCACCCTGAAACAAAGAAAAAAATTCTTTATGTAAACTCAATGTATACAAAAAAAATAATAGGTATGGATAAAAAAGAGAGCGATGAAATATTAAAAAATATTTTCGAGCATCAAGAAAGATTAGATTTTACATGTAGATTTAAATGGACAGAAAATGCTGTTGCTATTTGGGATAACAGAAGTACCCAACATCAAGGTCTTACAGATTTTTTTCCTGGTAGAGGTCTTGGTCACGAAAGAATAATGGATCGAATTGCAATTGAAGGAGACCATCCACATTAAATGGATATTATTGAGAAAATAATAAGTAACTTTAAAAATAATAAATCACTTTATATTGGAGAAAATGTAACAATTGCAGAGCATATGATTCAGTCAGCAATGATGGCTGAAAAATCAAAAAGCAAAGATAATTTAGTGTGTTCATGTTTATTACATGATTATGGACATTTCATTTTAGATGACCCTGATGAATTAGTCAGAAATAATCAAGATGGAAAACATGAAGATATTGGTTATGAATATTTAAAGAAATTTTTTAAGAAAGAAGTGGTCGAACCTATTAAACACCACGTTATTGCTAAAAGATATCTTGCAAGGGATAAAAAATATTATAACCAATTATCTGAAGCATCTGTTGTCAGTCTTAAACTCCAAGGAGGTTTGTTGAATAGCAAAGAAGCAAAGGCATTCGAAAAAGAAGAGTTTTTTAAAGATGCCATAAAAGTCAGAAAGTTTGATGAGGCTGCAAAGAAAATAGGTGTCAAAATAAAAGATATCATTCAGTATAAAGATTTATTAAAAGTATCTCTAAAATGAATTACGATTATTTAATTGTTGGTGCTGGATCGGCAGGATGTGTTCTTGCAAATAGATTATCTGAAAATCAAAATCATAAAGTTGCAATTTTTGAGGCTGGTGGTTCCAGCGATATTTGGAAAGTCAAAATGCCTCTAGCTTTATTATATACAATGCATGATCCAAAATATAATTGGAAATATTATTCTGAACCAGAACCATACCTAAATAATAGAAGAGTATTTTGTCCAAGGGGAAAAATGTTGGGAGGTTGTTCTTCACATAATGGAATGGTTTTTGTTAGAGGCAATAAAGATGATTATTCTAGATGGGAAAGTTTTGGATTGAAAAATTGGTCTTATGAAAAAGTACTACCCTATTTTAAGAAAATAGAAACTTGGTCTGAAGGAGAAAACCAATATAGGGGTTCATTAGGCCCTCTTCCAGTAAGTTTATCAAAAAATTCTAATCCGTTATTTAAAGCATTTATAGATGCAGCTGGTGAAGCTGGTCATAAAACAAATTTTGATATGAATGGAGAGGAACAAGAAGGATTTGGAATGTTTGATACAACAATGCATCAAGGAGAAAGAGCAGGTGTTGCAAAATATTATTTAAACCCAGTAAAAAATAGAAAAAACCTAGATGTGCTTAAATACTCTTATGTAGAAAAAATCTTATTTGATGGAAAAAAAGCAGTTGGTCTTCAAGTTAAAGTAAAAAATAAAGTTCAAAAGATTTATGCAAATAAAGAAGTAATTTTAAGCGGTGGTTCAATTAATTCACCACAATTATTAATGTTATCAGGTATTGGTGATGCAAATCATTTAAAAGACAAAGGGATAGATGTTGTAAGTGATAATAAAGGTGTTGGTAAAAATCTACAGGATCACTTAGAAACTTATATTCAGCAAGAATGTAAAACTTCAAACACTTTATACACTTATACAAAACTTATTCCTAAAGTATTAGCTGGAATACAATGGTTTTTATTTAAATCTGGTCCTTGTTCTAAATCTTTTTTAGAAGCAGGTGGATTTGCAAAATCTTCACCAGAAAGAGATATATCGAATATTCAATTTCACTTCTTTCCATCATTTGTAATTAATCATGGGCTAGAGCAACCTAAATCTCATGGCTATCAATTACATGCAAGTCCAAACCATCCAAAAAGCAGAGGACATATTACTTTAAATTCATCTGATCCATATGATTATCCAAAAATATTATTTAATTATTTGCAAGATGAAGATGATTTAAAACAAACAAGAGAGTGCATACATGTTGCAAGAAAAATTTTATCTCAACCAGCTTTAGCTGAACATGCAGGAAAAGAAGTTGGACCTGGAACTGAAGCACAATCAGATGATGAATTAAATGAATACATTAGATCAAAAGCAGATACAGCTTATCACCCATGTGGAACTTGTAAAATGGGAGTTGATGATATGGCGGTTGTTGATGAAAATTTAAAAGTTAAAGGAATTCAAAATTTAAGAGTTATTGATGCATCTGTGATTCCTGAAATTCCAAGTGCTAACTTAAATGCGCCTGTACTTATGATTGCTGAAAAAGGTGCTGATGCGATTTTAAATTAATTATTTTTTTACTACACACTTGCCATAAGTATTGGAAACTTGTTCATGCTCTCTGGCGTCATCAATTGATAAATAGCCTTCCGCGAACTCATTGGTTTTTTTATTTAATATAACTATAAACATAGAAGTTGTTGTGCCATCAATTAGATGTATTTCCTCCTTGCTCTCATAATATATATCAAATTTCCAGTCGCGGTTATTGTAGAAATAATTTCCATCTCTTATATATAATTTATTTTCTATCTCTCCTTCCCTACCAAATCTAGTAAGGTCTGCTGAACATGAATATATTTCTGAAAATGAAATATTACTCCAAATTAAAAATATAAATAAATAATTTAATAATTTTTTCATTTATTTCTATAAACTGAAATTAAACATATTATTTCAAACATTATAGCTGATGCTACCATTGCTGTAATTTGATTTGGGTTATCTTTTGTGGGCATTAAACAAGCAACATCGCCACCAATAACATTTTTACCTTTTAGGCATTGAATAAGTTTTCTTGCTTCATCCATATTAAATCCTCTGTAAGCTGACTCAATATTTGCAACGCCTGGTGCAACAGATGGATCTAAACAGTCTAAATCAAAAGTTACATAAATGGGATTGTCCCCTATTCTGTCTAAAATCATTTTTGCACATTTGTCATGACCCCACTCTCTATACTCATCCATAGTAATTACTTGATAGCCATTATCATAACTTGCTTGCAACCAATCTAAAGTTCTTGGATTTCCTCTAATTCCAATTTGAGTACTTGTATGTGGATCAACATTTCCTTGTTTAACTAAATAAGACGCCCAGTGTGCAGCTGATTTTTTTGCACCAAGAAAGTGATCTAGTTTTTCAAAACAATCTGTGTGTGCATCAAAGTGAAGAAAAGTAATTTTTTTTCCTTTAGTAAGTTTTGAATTTTTTTTTGCTAAACTTTGAACAATCCCTCCAGTTATAGAATGATCTCCACCAATAGATACAACTGGTTTTTCTGCTTGTTCAATTAGATCATAAAAAGCAGAAATTCTTTCTATACATTTTTCATTATTGTTTGCTTCAGGAAATGGAACATCTCCAAGATCATGAATTTTATTTTCTTTCCAAGGATCAATTTTGTAATCAAAATGTGATCTTTTTAACATAGCTGAAATATTTCTAACTGCCCTTGGTCCCAAATGTTGATCTCTTTCTGTTGTACCATTTCCAGTACTATGAGGTACGCCAACCAGAGCTATATCGCAGTTCTTTGGGTCTGGATCATTTTTGCATCTAAATAAAGTTGGTATACCCCACCAATAGAGGGTTTCCATCATTATCTTATCTTCTTCTGAGAACATAAACTGAATATGGCATATATTTTAAAAATTTAAAATTTATTTTTTTCTGATATATAGCGTAAATGAGTGCTCCAAATAATAATCCTAAAGGAATTTTGCTTATCCTTTCAGGTATGGCACTTTTCTCAATACAAGACTCATTAATTAAATATATTTTTGAAGAGTCTTCTCTTTATGAATTATACTTTGGTAGAACATTAACTGCTTTAATTTTATTATTTATATTTTTAAAAGTTACATCTCAAAAATTAGTATTTAAAACATATTATCCTCTTTTAACTTGCTGTAGAGTGATATGTTTCTTTTTTGGTTTTAGTTTCTTTTATATTTCACTAACTTATATGTCCCTTGCAATGGCAAATGCATTATTTTTCTCAAGTCCCTTTTTTATTTCAATTTTAGCTATAATATTTTTAGGAGAAAAAGTTGGTATAAGAAGATGGCTTGCAATCATTGTTGGATTTATAGGAGTTTATATTGTTTTAAATCCAGATTTTGAAAACTTCAATTATATGAATCTGGCACCTGTTGCATGCGCACTATGTTATGCAATATCTATGACAATAACAAAGATTACATCTGTCAAAGACAACGTTTATTCACAGATGTTTCATTTATATATAGGTGCAATTGGAATTAGTATTTTATTTTTTATTTTCACTGGTAAAGGACAATTCAATACTTTTTCAGATCCAACTTTCCAGTTTATATTAAGAGAATGGTTTACAAATCCAACTTATGCTTGGCCGTACATTGTGGCAATGGGATTTGTAGCAGCAATTTCCTTCTACTGTGTATTTTCAGCTTACTCAGTTGCATCTCCTTCAGTAGTTTCTTTGTTTGAATACTCTCTGATTATTTGGGCAATTATAATTGGATATGTTTTATTCAATGATGTGCCAACGATAAGAACTTTTGTTGGTGTTGCTTTAATTATTGGTGCAGGTGTATATATTTATTTAAGAGAAAAAGTAAAAGATCAAATGATTGTTACTGATACTCCTAACAGATGATAAAAAAAAATTATATACCTACGATCAATATTTCAAAAATTAATCTTGAAAGTTTAAATTCAAAAAATAATATTATATTTAAACAAATTCAAAAGGCTTGTATTGAAGTAGGATTTTTCCAAATAGTTGGTCATGGAATAGAAAAAAATTTAATTCATAAGATAACTAAAATTGCACATAAATTTTTTAATTCCAATGTAAATAATAAATACAAATTAGCGCCAAAAAAATGGAACAAATCTAATAAAAATATTTACCGTGGTTATTTTCCTAGTGATGTAAATGGTAAAGAGGGATTAGATATTGGGGATCCATTGATTTCTGATTTGTTTGTTAAAAAAATTAAAAGAAAAAAAATAGAAAAGTTAAATCTTTCAAAATCATTGGATAAAAATTCTATTGAGGTAATCAATAAATATTATGGAAAAATCTTCAATTTGAGCGAAATGTTATTTAAAGTAATTATTTTTATATCAAAGAAAAACCCTGAATTATCAAAAACTGCATTTCAAAGAGTAAAAACTTTAAGTACCTTAAGGTTTAATTATTATCCTAAACAAAAAAATCCTGTTGAAATATCTAAACAGGACGGAGTAGCTCTTGGGTGTGAAACGCATGTAGATAGTGGGATTTTTACGGTTCTTTATCAAGATAAAAAAGGTGGGTTACAAGTTCAGAATAGAAGAACTAAGAGATGGTATGATGTACCTTTTAATAAAAATGCACTAGTTGTAAATACAGGTCTAGCATTAGAATATCTTACAAATGGTAAATATAAAGCTACAAATCATAGAGTTCTTTGGAATAAATCAAAAAGATTATCAATACCTTTTTTCTTTGAACCATCATTTGATTTTAAAATGAATCAAACCTTTTTTAGCACTAAAAAATATAACAGGTATTTAGGTATTAATTACGACAGCTTCCTTAAAAATTCTCTTAAAAAATTTGTTGAATATAACAGGTAGTTATTTTTTCATTATTCTTTCATACTCAGTTTTAATGCAAGAATTTTGTATGTAATTTGCATTTATTGATTTTGCAAATTTATCTCCATTTTCACTTGTAATGCCTAACTGTAACCAAATAGTCTTTGGATTGTAATTAATTGCCTCTTCAACAACTTTTTCAGCTTCTGCAGATGGTCTAAACACATCGACTATATCAATAGGTTTTTTAATTTCGGATAAATTTTTTACTGTCATCTGACCTAGAATCTCTTGACCTGCTGCCCCAGGATTTACTGGAATTACCTCAAATCCAAACTTAAGTAAATACTTCATAACAATATGAGAGGTTTTATCTTTGTTTGCACTTGCACCAACTAATGCAATTACTTTTGAATTAGTAAAAATTTCTTTTAATTTAATGTCCTCTATTTGTGCTTCCATTTAGGTTTTCTTTTTTCTAAAAATGCTGAAATACCCTCATGAGCATCCATGGCCATCATGTTTAATGTCATCATCTTGCTTGTGTATGTATAAGCTTTTCTTAAAGGCATTTCTAATTGTTTGTAAAATGCTTGTTTGCCAATTTTAATTGTTAAATTTGATTTGGAGGCAATTGTTTTTGCAATTTTTTGTACTTCTTTATCAAGTTTAGATTTTGAATAATGATCATTAATTAAACCTATGTCTTTTGCAAAATTTGCTTTCACTGGCTCACCAGTTAAGAGCATCTTCATCATTCTTTTTCTGTGAATTTTTCTACTTACAGCAACCATTGGTGTACTGCAGAATAATCCTATGTTTACACCAGGTGTAGCAAATGTTGCATCATTTGAACTATAAGCTAAATCACAACTTGCTACTAACTGACATCCAGCTGCATAAGCTGCTCCATGAACTTTTGCGATTACTGGTTTTCTTCCTTCAACAATGTGTATCATTACTTTTGAACAAAGATTAAATAATTTTAAATATTTTGATCTTTTTTTTAATCCTCGAACTTCTTTTAAATTGTGACCCGCGCTAAATCCTTTTCCAGCTCCTTCTAGAATTATTACTTTTGTAGATTTATCCTTATCTAGTTTTTTTAAAGTATTTAATAGTGAGGTTAGTGTTTGAAATGATAAAGAATTATAAGTTTTAGGGTCATTTAAAATTACTTTTTTAACTCCAGAACCTATATTTTTTATTGAAATATCCATAATATTTATAATTTATCCCCATCAAAAACTGGAATGTTCTTATATTCAAAAGTATTCAAATTGTCTATGCAGGCTACATTATATTCGTAATTTTCTGGATTTGTATAAGATCTATGATGAGTATAAATACCACAGTTTTTACAAAAGAAGTGTTCAGCAAGATGTTTCTTACCAAATTTATAAATAGTTAATTGATCTTGGCCCTTTTTAATTTTTAAATTTTCTAATTTAATTTTAGCCATTATATAACCTCTTCTTTTACATAATGAGCAATTGCATCTGACTAATTCCTCAACATCGTTCTCTAAATTGAGCTCAATTTCAACTCTTTTGCAATGACAGGTTAGTATTTCTATTCTATTCAAAACTACTTTCTTATTTTTACCTCATACTTTTTTCTCATTTTTTGCAGGTCGAGCAAATATTCATCTCTAATTTTTGCAATTTTAGCAACAGATTTTCCTTTAGCTTGCTTTTTAGTACCAGATATTACTCTATTTGATAATTTTTTTGAAAGTTTTGGAGCTTTTAGTTTAGTCCACGGTAGCTTTAAAGCAGGGCCAAATTGTTCTAACATGTGCTTCATGCCAGCATTTCCACCAGCTAAATGAAATGTAAGGAAAGTACCCATCAAAGACCACCTCATTCCTGGTCCATCTTCAATAGCTCTATCTAAATCTTTAGTTGATGCATAGCCTTCATTTACAATATGAAGCGCCTCTCTCCATAGAGCTTCTTGTAGTCTATCAGATAAAAAACCTGGCAATTCCTTTTTTAACATAATCGGATTCATAGATATAGACTCATAAAATTTCTTTGCTTTATTAAGAGTCTTAATACTTGTTTTTTTTCCTGGAACAATTTCAACACCAGGCAACATATAGACCGGATTAAAAGGATGAGCAATTATTGTTCTT
>CACOPK010000017.1 GCA_902629075.1 uncultured Pelagibacteraceae bacterium
GGTGATCATATAACAAGAGATATTAGTAAAATATTAAATATTGATTACAGAACTGCTGAGTCAAAAAAACTTAAATTTTACAAAAAAAAAAGTTTTAAAAATATTTTAAATGAAAATGAGCTTCTTAAAAAAGTTATTAATTCACGGTTAGAGGAAATAGTAGAAATATTATTTTTGAATTGTCCTTTTATTAAAGAAAGAAATATAAATTCTAGTTTAAACCTTTTTTTTGTTGGAAATGGTTCAAAAGTACTAAATGAGAATCTTTTATCATTTGGTGCTGAGTTTAATTTCATTAAAGAGATGTCTATTATTGAAGAAAAAAATTATGATTGTTGCAACTTTGCTGCAGAATTCAGTTTAAATGACCAAAAAATTCAACCACAAAAACCTTTATTAAATGTCGAAAAAGTGGGTTTTTTCGAAAAATTATTTAATTATTTTAAATAGATTTAGCAATTTTCTGTAACATTAGTTGTTTTTTTAATGAGACTTTTTTTTTATATAAGTCTGCAATGTCAATTTTAAATCAAAAAACAATTAAAGAGAAAATTACTATAAATGGAATTGGGTTACATACTGGTCAAAGAGCTCAAATTAATCTTGTACCATCAGCGCCAAATACAGGAATCACTTTTAAGAGAACTGATCTAAACAAAAATAATCTAATTACACCTACTTTTGACAATGTGACAGAAACAAACTTGTGTACGACTTTATCAAATGAACATGGAATAAAAGTTTCAACAGTTGAACATTTGATGGGTGCCCTTTATGGTTTAGGTATAGATAATTTGCTAGTTGAAACTAACTCACAGGAATTACCAATTCTAGATGGGTCTGCTAAAATTTTTGTAGAAAAAATTTTGTCCTCAGGAATAAAATCTTCATCCTCACCAATCAAACTTATTAAAATTAATAAAAAAGTTTCATACTTTGATGGTCTAAAAAGTATTTCCATAGATGTTTCGAAAGTATCTTCTGAAATTGATTTTGAAATTAAATATAGCAATGAAGTAATTGCAAACCAAAAAAATAAAATAAATATTTTCAATGATGATTTAAATGATATTTTTGAGTCCAGAACGTTTTGTTTATATGAAGATGTGGAAAAACTTAAAAGTGCTGGATTGGCTCAAGGCGGAAGCTTAGATAATGCCATAGTTGTAGGTCAGGATAAAATTCTAAATGAGAATGGTTTAAGAAATGAAAAAGAATTTGTTAATCACAAAATACTAGACTGCATGGGAGATCTTTATTTATCAGGCTATAGAATTATAGGATCTCTTTTAACATCGCAAGGTGGTCATGGACTAACTAACAAGTTATTAAGAAAACTATTTTCTGACAAATCAAACTTTAAAGTTATTGAAATCAAAGAAAAGACCCTGCCTTATCAAATTTTAGATAGATCTTATCTAAAATCAATTGCTTAAAAATAGAAATTTTTTTAAATTCTGATAATAAATATATATGAGACAATTCATATTAATTTTAATCATATCATATCTAAGTTTTGTTTCTTGCGCAAAAGACGAAAGTTCAGTTGAGATTATTGAGGAAAAGGAAATAAATTTACAAATGATAGATGCATATCAAGAAGGTATGAATGCATTAATTTCAGATGATGGTCTAACAGCAGCAAAAAAATTTAGTGAAGCTGAATTATTATTTCCACAATCGATTTGGGCCCCAAGGTCTGCTTTGATGGCAGCGTATTCATATTATAATGATGAATATTATGATAGCGCAATCGAAGAGGTTGAGAGATTTCTTAAAACATATCCAAATCATCCTCGAACAGATTATGCTTATTATCTTCTTGCAATATTATATTATGATCAGATTGTTGATGAAACTAAAGATTTAAATTCTTTATTAAAATCTAAACAATATTTTCAATTAATTATTGAAAAATATCCCACAACTGATTACGCAACAGACTCATCATTTAAAATTGAATTAATCAATGAAATCTTAGCATCAAAAGAAATTTACTTAGCCAGATATTATTTTGAAAAAGAAAAATGGATACCTGCAATTAACAGGCTTAAGAAAATTTTGGAAAATCATAGTGATACAATTTATGTAGAGGAAGCATTGTATAGACTTGTAGAGATACACTATAAAATTGGATTAATTAATGAAGCTGAAAAATATGCATATTTACTTGGGTATAATTATCAATCAAGTCAATGGTATGAAAAATCTTATAAAATTTTTAATAAAAACTACGAGGCAAAGAAAATACAATTAAAAAATAAAAATAAAAAATCATTGATTGATAAAATCAGAACAAAAATATTTTAATGGAAGATACAAAATCTATTAAAAAAGGTTACATTGATAAAATTAAAAGATTAATAAAGCATAACGAGTTATACTATTCAAAAAATAACCCATTAATTTCAGATAGCGAGTATGATGAGCTAAAAAAAAATATAATTGAACTTGAAATTAAATATGATTTTTTAAAACATAAAGATTCACCTTCAAAAAATATAGGGTTTAAGCCTTCAAAAACTTTTAAAAAACAAAGACATAAAGTTCCTATGTTATCGTTGTCTAACATTTTTGACAAAAACGATTTAATTAATTTTGAAAAAAAAATAAAAAATTATTTAAATCTAAAAATAAATCAAATATTTGAATATAGTGTTGAGCCTAAAATTGATGGAATTTCAGCTTCCCTAACCTACAGAAATGGTGTTTTAGTCTCTGGGTTATCGAGAGGTGATGGATATGAGGGAGAACTGATTACAGAAAATTTAAAAACAATAAAAGATATTCCACAAAATATAAAATTTAAAGATTTTCCTGATAATATTGAAGTTAGGGGTGAAGTTTATATAAACAAAAGTGATTTTGAAAATTTAAAAGATAAATTTGCTAATCCTCGAAATGCTGCATCTGGCTCTTTAAGACAAAAAGAGTCTTCAGAAACAAAAAAAATTCCGTTAAAATTTATTGCATATACATTTGGTTTCTTTGAAAATAACAAATTTAATAAACAATCAGATTTTTTAAACTCTTTACAGAATTGGGGTTTTAAAGTTAGTAAACATAATAGCATAATATCAAATTTTGAAGAGCTTATTCAAAACCATAAAAGTTTTGAGGAAAAAAGATATGAACTAGAGTACGATGTAGATGGACTAGTTTATAAAATTAATGATCTTAAACTTCAAAATAGATTAGGATTTGTAGGTAACGCACCAAGATGGGCAGTAGCACATAAATTTTCAGCAGCATACTCATTTTCGAAGATTTTAAAAATTGAAATACAAATAGGAAGAACGGGTGCACTAACACCTGTAGCAAAAGTAGAACCAGTTAATATTGGGGGAGTAGTAGTTTCAAATGCCACACTTCATAATGAAGATGAAATAATTAAAAAGGATATAAGAATAGGTGATATAGTAAAAATTGAAAGAGCAGGGGATGTAATTCCTCATGTAATATCTGTAGATACAAAAAAAAGAAATTCAAAAACAATTAAATTTAAATTTCCAAGCAGATGTCCATCATGTGGATCACCGGTTGAAAAAGAATATAATAAGCAAACAAAAAAGCATGATGCTGTAAAAAGATGTTCTTCAGAGGGGTATAAATGTGAAAAAATGGTAATAGAAAAAATTAAACATTTTGTTTCAAAAGATGCATTAAATATTGATGGATTGGGGAAAAGAGTTGTTGAAAAGTTTTGGGAAAAAAATTTTATTCGTTTTCCACAAGACATATTTAAACTTGATTATAAAAAAATTGAAACTAGTGATGGCTGGGGCACGCAGTCAGTCTTAAATTTGAAATATTCAATTGATAAATCAAAAAATATATCTTTTAACAAATTTATATTTTCATTAGGAATACGACATATAGGTCAAGAAAACGCGAAATTAATTGCTAAGCATTTACAAAAGAAAGAAAAGTTTTTTAGGATAGATGAAAATTTTGATTTTAATTCATTTATAAATATTGATGGTATAGGAGAAATTCAAATTGCATCACTTCGGAAATTTTTTTCAATTAAAGAAAATCTAAAGGTTGTAAAGGAACTCGCAAAATTCCTAAACATTAAAAATGAAGTGATCAATAACTCTGGAAAGCTTAAGAAATTAAGTTTTATGATAACAGGCAAACTGCAAAACATGAGTAGAGCTGAAGCTAAATCAACTATAGAAAAAAACTCTGGTAAAATTTTAAGTTCAGTTACTAAAAAATTAGATTACTTAGTTGTAGGTGAAAAACCAACTACAAAAAAAATAAATCAAGCCAAAGATCTTGGTATAAAAATAATAAATCAAGATGAATTAAACAATTTATTAAATTAAATTAAGTAACCAATTTTTTTCATTTTTACTTAAAAACCTAGAAATATTATTGTAAATTTCTAAATTATATTTAAGCAAATAATCTTTTTCATTTGAAGATAATAGTTTTTCATCTATTAAATCTTTATCAATTGGAGCAAATGTTAAATTTGTAAATTTTAATTTTTTTTTTACCTTTTCAACATAAATAAGATTTTCTATTCTAATGCCAAATTTTCCCTCTTCATAGTAACCTGGTTCATTGCTAACTATCATGCCTTCTTTAAGTTCAACAGAGTTAAATTTTGATATTGATTGAGGTCCTTCATGAACGTTTGAAAAAAATCCTACTCCATGACCTGTGCCATGACCATAATTTAAATTAACTTTTTTTAGAGCTGATCTTGCTTTTTTATCGATCATGTATCCTTTATTTGATTTATTTAAATCATTAGTTACCACCGCAATGTGTCCTTTGAGAACTCTTGTAAAAATAGTTTTTATTTTCTTTGTTGGTTTTTTGAAACATACAGTCCTAGTAACATCAGTTGTTCCATATTTGTATTGACCTCCAGAATCGCATAAAAAAATATCATCTTTTTTAATTTTTCTATTTGTCTTTTTTGTAGATCTATAATGTATTATAGCACTGTTTGGACCAGAGCCCGCAATAGTATTGAAACTTGGATAAATATAATCTTTATTTTTTTTTCTAAAAGTCTCTAATTTTTTTTCTAAGTATAATTCATCAAATCCAAAATTTTTATCTTGTTTAATCCAATATAAAAACTTAGTAAGCGCTACACCATCTTTTATATGAGCAGATTTCATATTTGAAATTTCAATTTTGTTTTTAATTGATTTTAAGTGATAAATTGGATCCTCAAAATTACAAATTTTGAATTTTGAATTAATTAAACTTTCATAAAATATTGAACAACTTAAATTATCTATTGTAAAACTCGATGAATTTATTTTTGTTAATACATCGTAAAAATCTTTAAAACTATAAAATTTTATCTTCTTATAATTTATTTTATTTTTTATTTTACGAATTTTCTTTAAATCACTAAAAAAATAAATTACTTTATTTTTATCTATAATTAGTCTTGCATTTGGTATTGGGCTATTAGGATTATCTGAACCTCTTATATTCATTAACCACGCAACATTTTCAGGGGCAGAAACGAAAATATTATCAGAATTATTTTTTCTTAAAAATTGTGTGACTCTATTTATTTTTGATAAAATACTTTCACCCACCACTTTATCATTTATGCTATAGAAAAAATTAGTCTTATTTTTTTTCTCCAAAAAAATTTCATCTATCAAATTATTTTTAATCGGGATAATTTTATATTGTTGCCCGAAATATGTCTCCAAAGTTTTAGAAGTAAATAATTTAGGATCGTATCCAATTTTTTTAAATTTGTTATAATCTAAAATATCTTTTGGAAATTTATAAGGTATTTCGATTATTTTAAAACTTTTGCCACTTTCCATTTTGCTTTGAATTAAATACCTACCATCGACAAATAAAAAATTTTCTGACTTTGTAACAACAGAAAAACCTGCCGATCCTGAAAAATTGGAAATAGTTTTAAGTCTATTTGGAAAAGCATATTCGCTAAAAAATTCATCATTTTTAGGAATAATATAGGCATCTAAATTATAAATTTGTAAAAGTTTTTTTAATTTAAGTAAATTTTTCATGACTTAATTCGCTTTTGGTATCTTAACCAACCTGGACTTTTAATTTCACTTTCATAATCTATATCTTGATTAAATTCAAAATCATCATTTTGATCTTTTAAAAATTCATTATTTTTCTCAATATTTTTTTCTGGCAATTCATCAATGAACCGTGATGAAATACTATCAATCCAATCACCTTGATAAAATCTATTCATAGAAAAAGATATATACGCTATTTTTTTTGCCCTTGTTATACCTACGTAAGCTAATCTTCTCTCCTCTTCCAATCCGCTCTGTCCTTTTTCTTCCATTGATTTTTGATGTGGAAACAAGCCTTCTTCCCAGCCGGGTAAAAAAACTACATCAAACTCTAATCCTTTAGAGGAGTGCATTGTCATTAGGTTAATTTTTTGCCCTTCCCAATCTTGGTCAATTGATGTTGCTAGTGCAACGTGCTCCAAAAAACTTTCAAGATTATCAAATTCTTTCATTGCATTTAAAAGCTCTTTAATATTTTCGAGTCTATTTTCATTCTCCAAATCTTTTTTATCTTTAAGCATTTGACTATATCCAGACTCATCTAAAATTATTTGCAGCAATTTTACATGATTCATTTTTTTGCTTAAGTCAAATCTCCACTTACTTAGTAAACTTAAAAATGAGTTTAATCCAATTTTAGGTTTTGGTTTAATAAGATTTTCCTCAATCATTTTTTTTGCACCAACTTCAAGTGATAATCCATTTTTTTTTGCATAGTCATATATCGTTTTAATTGTAGTCTCGCCAATTGATCTTTTTGGAACATTAATTATTCTCTCAAAAGATAAATCATCTCTTGGTTGGTTAACTATTCTTAAATAAGCTATGCAGTCTTTTATTTCAGCTCTCTCATAAAATTTTATACCACCTATTATTCTATAAGGTATTCCAATTTTAAGAAACCTTTCTTCAAATTCTCTAGTTTGAAAAATTGCTCTTACTAATATAGATATATCATTGAGATTAAATTTTGATTTTAGTTTTTCAATTTTCTCTCCTACTCCTATTGCCTCCTCTTTTCCATTTCTATAACTATCTAAATAAACACTTTCTCCTTCTTCACCATCAGTAAAAAGGGTTTTGCCAACTCGATTTTCATTATTAGAAATTAAACTTGATGCAACCGATAAAATATTTTGTGTAGATCTGTAATTTTTTTCTAACCTTACTATTTTTGTATTTTCATAAGTTTTATCAAACTCTAAAAAATTTTTAATCTCAGCCCCTCTCCAGCTATAGATAGATTGGTCGTCATCGCCTACACAACAAATATTATTATTTTCTTTCGATAAAAATTTAAGCCATTTGCTCTGAATAAAATTAGTATCTTGATACTCATCAACAAGAATATATTTAAAATTTTTAGAATACATCTTTGTTATATCAGGGTTATTTTCAAAAATTTTTATACAGTGAAGAATTAAATCGTTAAAGTCACAGGCATTTAAATCTATTAATTTTGATTGGTAAATCTTATAAATCTTAAGAAATGCTGTCTCAAGTCTTTCGCTTTTTTTAAGAATTACGTCTTTAGGATACCAACCTTTATTTTTCCATTTTTCAATTATATTTAAAATATAATTAGGAGAAATTTTTTTGGTATCAATATTTTCAGATTTACATATATTTTTAATTAATTTTTTTTGGTCTTCCTGATCAACTATCGTAAAATTATAATTTAAATCTGCTGCGCGCGCATGTTTTCTTAATATTTTTACACATATTGAGTGAAATGTACCTATCCAAGGCATACCAAACTTTTTTTTTTTTAAATTAACAAGAACTCTACTAAGCATTTCATTAGCTGCTTTATTGGTAAATGTAACTGCTAAAACTTCATTAGTAGATGCTTTGCCAGACTTAATTATGTGGCTAATTCGTGAAGTTAGCACCTTAGTTTTGCCAGAGCCTGCTCCAGCAACAATTAATAAAGGTCCATTTAAATATGTTACAGCTTCCTTTTGCTTTTCATTTAAGTTATTTAAGTAATCAAAATTTAACATTTCCTATTTAAGTTGTATAAGTACTTTTTAAAATAATGAAAAAAAAAACATTCACATTACCTTTTAAAAGTAATTTTTTTAAAGAACAAGATCCTTTTCATCTTGTAATTGTATTTTTCATCGTTTTTTTTGGCACAGCGATTTTTTTTTCTGTGCCAACTTTCTATGATTATAAGAAATACAACCAAGAAATAGAAAAAACCCTTAATAAAGAATATAAAATTAACTTTAGCAATTTGAAGAATATAAGTTATCGTTTTATTCCGTCCCCCCATTTACTTATCAAAAAAGCAGAACTAAAAATAAAAGATAACGAGA
>CACOPK010000018.1 GCA_902629075.1 uncultured Pelagibacteraceae bacterium
AAATTGTTTCTCTCGCAAGAACCCAGTTGTTTAATAAAGTTGGATGATTCACAATGAATGGTGCCATACCAAGTCCAGTTGAATTACCAATTCCAAGCCCTTTTGCAATTTCCCTGTCAAGTTCTATAAATTTTTTTGGATTTTTATTCTTTGCTATATGATTTATTTGATCAAATGTAAATTGTCTTACTAAATAAACTAACATCATTTCTAATCTAAACGGACCTTTAATTTCTGGACGATTTTTAACTCTGAATCTGTCAGCTAAACCAAACTTTCCAGATCCATAAACTGCTGTAGTTCTATATAAATAACCAACTTTTGATAAAATACTTTTATCTGGTTGTCTTCCATTGGATAAACTTTTTACTACTTCATTAAATAATCTTACTGACCTATTTGCCCTTGAAAGAGTTAACTCTTTATAACTTAATCTTCCAACCTCTTGTTTTGGAACGTTTTTACTGAGTCTTTCAATATCTTGTATATTTGGAATACCGTCATGGAGTGCAAATGCAGCGTCCCACTTTGTTGCTATTACTCTATCAGATCTTTCGTCATCTTTAAGTTCATTTGCAAAACAAACTAAGGAATAAGTTCTATTATTTTTAGAAAAAGAATATACTGCTCTACCATACCCTTCCTTATTTAGTTCAAACAAATCTCTTGTGTACTTCCAGTCTTTAAATTCCTCTAAAAATGATCTTAAAAATGAAAGCTTAGACTGATGGAAGCAACCCAGTCTTGAAAGTTTCATTATTTCTTTAGGTGATCTTAATTGAACTTCCATTAATTCATTCTTTTATAAAAATTATACCAATTGTCTCCAAGGATTCCATCAATTTCATTTTTATTAAATCCAACTTTAGATAAACCACTTTCCAAATTAAAAAATCCTCTTGCATCAACAAACCAGTCAGGTTGCTTAGGAAATCCTGAATTATTTTTTGTACCTTCACCAAAATTTTTTGTTTTAGCCCAGGTTCCATTTCTCATCCATTCAACAACAGAGTCAGGTTGATTTAAACAAAGATCAGACCCAATTCCTATTTTTTTTACTCCCATAAGGTCCGCTGTTTTTGCTACCATTTCACAAAAACTTTCTAACGAGCAATTTGTTCCATCTTTAAGATGATGTGGATATATAGACAGTCCCAACATTCCATCATTTTTAGATAAAATTTTTAGCAATTCATCTGATTTATTTCTTTTAGCTGGATACCAAAAAGTAGGGTTTGCATGAGTAATTGCAATTGGTTTTTCGCTTATATTTATTGCATCTATTGTACTTTTTTCTGCTGAGTGGGACATATCAATTACAAGTCCTAGTCTATTCATTTCTTTAATTACTTCTTTTCCAAAATTTGTAACTCCACTATCAACATTTTCAAAGCATCCTGTGGCTAACAAAGATTGATTATTGTATGTTAATTGCATAAATCTACAACCTAGATTGTAAACTTTTTCTACTAAGCCAATGTCATCTTCAATGGGTGAACAGTTTTGAAACCCAAAAAATATTGCAGTTTTTTTTTCGTGTTTGGCTTTTTCAATATCTTTATAAGTTTTTCCTAAAAAAATTAGATCTGAATTATCTTTAAAATATGTATTCCATTCATTAACTCTAGAATTGAATTCATCAAAATCCTCATGATAAACAACTGTTACATGTACAGCATCTAATCCGGCCTCTCTATTAATTTGAAATACTTCTCTTGACCATTTACAATATTGAAGATTGTCGATTTTATAATTCATATTATTAAAGGTATATTAGATTAAAAATATTTGCTATTAAATGAATAAAATGCCTCAAAAAAACAAACCTTTAGTATCAATCATAATGGGTAGTCAGTCAGACTATGAAACTATGAAATATGCTGAAAACGTTTTAAAAAGTTTGAAAATTAGATTTGAGACGAAAATTGTCTCAGCTCATAGAACTCCTAAAAGACTATTCGATTTTGCCTTAACCGCTGAGAGAAACAATATCTCTGTGATAATTGCTGGGGCTGGTGGATCTGCTCATTTACCGGGTATGGTTGCTGCCATATCCCCTATTCCGGTAATTGGTGTTCCAATTGAAAGTAAAAAATTAAAAGGGCTGGATAGTTTGTTATCTATAGTTCAAATGCCTAAAGGAATTCCTGTCGGTTCAGTTGCTATAGGTAAAGATGGCGCGATAAATGCTGCTTTATACGCAGCTTCGATCTTGGCAGTAAGTGATAAAAGAATTAAATCAAGATTAAAACAATTAAGATCTAAACAAACTAAATCTGTTAAAAAAAAACCTAAATAAAATATGTCTGAACTAACTATTGGAATCTTAGGAGGGGGTCAACTTGGAAGTTTATTATGTCTAGGAGCAAAAAAACTAAATATAAACACAGTTGTATATTGTGATGATAAAGACGCACCAGCTCAGATTTATGCTAATGATTTCATTTTTGGTGATTACAAAGATAAAACAAAAATACAAGATTTTATAAATAGGGTAGATGTAGTCACTTATGAATTTGAAAATATTCCTTATGAAACACTAGATTTAATTAATCAATTCAAGGACGTGAAACCGAAACCGGCTATTAATAAAATAGTGCAGCACAGATTATATGAAAAAGATTTTATAAATAAGTGCAATATTAGCACTACTAGATATGTATCAATAAAAGAAAAATCTGATATTAACGCAAATATTAAATTAATTCCTGGACTACTTAAAACTTGTAGATTTGGTTACGATGGTAAGGGACAATATAAGTTAAATAATCCTTTAGATTTAGAAAAATTGAATATTGATTTTTCTCAGGAATATATTCTTGAGAAAATGATTAATTTAAAAAAAGAATTTTCAATTATATTAACTAGATTTGGTCATTCTATTCACTCAGTTTATGAACCAATTGAAAACGAACATGAAAATCAGATATTAAAATATTCAAAGATACCAGCTGATATTGATGATAAAATCGTATTAAAAGCAAAAGACTGGGCATCAATAATTGCTGACGATTTAGATTACGTAGGAACAATTTGTGTGGAGTACTTTATAGATAAAAATGATAATTTATATGTTAATGAAATTGCGCCAAGAGTTCATAACTCAGGTCATTTAACAATAAATTCATACAATATTAGTCAATTTGAAAATCATATAAGAGCTATCTGTGGATTGGGAAAACAAGAGTTAAAAAAATTATATGACGCAAAAATGATAAATATTATTGGTGAAGAAATTGTCTCATATCGATCTAAAAAATATTCTGATAATGAATTCTTCTTCGATTATGGAAAAAAAGAAATTAAAGCAAATAGAAAAATGGGTCATTTAACTGTTATTCAAAGATAAAAGTGTGACAAAATTTTTTATTTTTCTATTTATTTTATTAAATTTCTCAAATAATTTGTTTGCAATGGACTCAAGACCGTATCACCATTTGTCTGATGGAACATTTAGGAATCCAGAAGGTTCACCTGTCAGAGACTCTTCTTTTAATTGGAGTTTTAAAATATTCAATGAAGAAAAGAAAAAACTTGATACAACAGTTCCTGATGATCACGTCATTAAAAAGACAGAAGTATTAAACAATTTAAATAAATATAAAAAAGGCAGCTATATTGCTTGGATAGGACATGCTACCTTTTTAATTAAATTAGGAAATACAACAATCATAACAGATCCAGTTTTTGAAAAAAATATGGGTCCATTAATATTTGGTCCGAAAAGATTTGTAGATCCTGCCTTAGAATTAAATGAATTACCCGAAGTAGATTTGTTTTTACTTACACACAATCATTATGATCATTTAAGTACAAGGACAATTCAAAGATTTCCGTATAAAAAAGCTAAAGTGCTTGCGCCTTTAAAATTAGGTAAATATTTCACACGTAATGGTTATCGGGATGTAAAAGAAATGGATTGGTATGATGAAATTGAAATAAACAATCTAAAAGTTACACTTGTTCCTGCTGTACATTGGTCAAAAAGAAGTTTGTGGGATACAAATAAAACACTTTGGGGTAGCTTTATAATTGAATATCAGGGTATGAAAATATTTTTTGCTTGCGATACTGGATATGGAAACATTTATAAAGATCTAGGAAATAAATATGGACCGATAGATTTAACATTAATTAATATTGGAGCATATAATTTTTATCCAATGGCACCCGTTAAAGATAAATCAATATATCATACAAATCCTGAGGAAGCTCTTCAAATAGGAAAAGATTTGAAAAGCAAAAAAATGTTAGGAATGCATTGGGGTACAGTTGTATTATCGCTTGAGCCTATACTTGAGCCAGCAAAAAGATTTAAAGACTCTGCCAATCAATTTGAATACGATCCTGATGATGCAATTATATTCAAAATAGGACAAGTTGAGCCACTAGAAAATATTTTGTAAATATAAAAATTTTTTTTAAATTAAAATAATAACTAAAAATATCATTTGTAAAAAGTTTATTACAACTGAAATAAAATGAGAGTATTTGAATTTTTTTTCTTTACTTTCGTCTCTGTACTTATTGATTAATGGCATTAGTATGAAACTTGATAAAGCAAATAATAATGTGACCAAAAGTATAAGATAAAAGTTTAACGAAAAAGTTTTAAGAATTATAAAAATAATCAAAACTAAAAAACTAATAACTAGATTTACATTGTAGTAGTATGGAAATATCTTTCTAATAAATTTTCTAGCATTTTCTTCATCTAAAGTTGTAAAAGTTACAGGAGCAACAACAAAAGAGAAGAAAAGCATAATACCCAAAATTATACTTGTCAGATAAATACTAGTTTGTTGAATCATAATTTAAATTACAACTTCAAATCCTTCAAAGTTAGGAGCGCCTAAGTATAAATCTTTATGCTTTCCTGCATTTTTATGTGCTAATCTAAATGCTTCTGACTTTGTCCAATTTACAAAATCTTCTTTTGAATTCCAAACACTATGAGATGCATACAAAGAAAACTCGGAGTTTGTTTCGCCCTTTACTAAATTGAATTTCTGAAATCCAACAACATTCTTTAAATGGGTATCTCTTTCTCTCCATATCTTTTCAAACTCTTGTTCTTTTCCAAGAACTATTTTGAATCTGTTCATTGCAATAAACATGTGCTGTTTTTAGCAATCATAATTATTTAATATCCATACAAGATTGTCGCATAAAAATTAATGTAAATTTACAAGCTCAAAAGGTGTAAAATTTATTTCTATTTTCATCTAACAGTAGAAATTTTAAAAAAAATATCCATATTAGTCTCATGGATAAACTAGAAAAACATTATAAAGTTAAAAACTTCAGTGATCGGGTAGCACTAAGTTTTACAAAATTTTTAAGATTTTTGGCCGATACATTTTTTAAAAAAAGATATGGCCATAGGGCAGTTGTTTTAGAAACAGTTGCAGCAGTCCCGGGAATGGTTGCTGGAATGTTATTACATCTTAAATCATTAAGAAAAATGGAAGATGATAAAGGTTGGATTAAAATACTTTTAGATGAAGCCGCAAATGAAAGGATGCATCTAATGACATTTATAGAAGTTGCCAAACCCACATTCATTGAAAGAGCAATAATTATGATTGCTCAGTTTATTTTTATATTAATGTATTTATTTATTTATTTAATTTCACCTCGAACCGCACATAGGATTGTTGGGTACTTTGAAGAGGAAGCGGTAATAAGTTATACAGATTATTTAAATGAATTAGAAAGTGGGAAAATTATCGATCAACCTGCTCCTGATATTGCTATTAATTATTGGAATTTGCCTCTACATGCAACTTTAAAAGATGTCGTTAGAGTTATAAGAGATGACGAGGCAGGACATAGAGATGTAAACCATGAGTTCGCTAATATACTTGATGAAAGAAAAAAAAAGTCACAAGTTACAAAAAATAATACTGAAAGTATTACTAATAAAGAAAATTTAAACTAGCACCTATTGCATCTAGTTGTAGCAAACATATCATCCCACTCTGAGTCTTTTTCATCAACATAATCTAATAATATTCTTATAGCTTTTGATTTATCTGGTAGATTATAGTCATCAACTATCTTATCTAGTAACTTATCCATATCTGGATATATTTCAAAAGTAACTTCTTTTTTTTCTTTAGACATTTTATCCTTTCAAATTTAAATATTACAATAATACTTAACTCAAAAATTAAACTGCGACAAACTTTAGCCTTAAAATTACTTTTATGGTGATTATGTGGTTATGAAGTGAGGTATATATGAAAAAAATAATAGCAACATTAGCTTTTGTACTATTTACAACTTCTGCATTTTCTTATTCTTGCCCAATGCTATGGGGAGAAGTGGATGAACTTTTAAAAACAGCAGAAGCGAATGGTAAAACTGCTACACAAATTCAAGAAATCAAAACTTTAAGAGATAAAGGTAAGAAAGCTCATGATGAAGGTAGCCATGAGATGTCTGAAATATTTTTAAAGAAAGCGCTCAATATATTGAAAAGCTAACAAAAAAATTTTAATGAGGACACGAAATATGTCCTCATTAATTTAAATTTTTAGTTAATTTATTTTTTGTATTAAAGATATAGTATTATTTGTAGGTTTATTAACATCTTTTGAAACTTCATAGAATTCTAAATTAGGCTTTTTAGCTTCTTTTAAAAAATTTGAACCATCTATTTGTAGGTTCAAATAATTATTAATATCCTTTTCATTTAAAATTACAGGTTGTCTATGATGAATTTCATTTACATTTTGTGATGCTTGTTCAGTGATTAAACAAAATTCATTATCTGCAAAAATTCCTGCAATAAACATCATTTTTTTATCATCTCTTAAAAAGTAAAAAGGTGTTTTTTCTTTACCATCTCTTTTCCATTCATAAAATCCATCAGCAACAGCTACGCATCTGTGAATTTTAATATGTTTTTTGAAAGAAATTTTTTCATCTATAGTTTCTAGTCTCGCATTGATAAGAGGTTTAAAATCCTTTTGCTTTGACCAAGATGGTACAATACCCCATTTAAGCAACTCTAGCGTGTTTCCATTTGTATATTTTTTAACTACAGGTAAATTTTGTGCTGGGTGAGCGTTATAATTTTCGGTATCCTCGACTTTAATTGCAGTTTTTACAATTCCTTTAGTTTTTGCAACAGGATTGGTAACAACAAATCTTCCACACATAAAAAAAATCTTTGTTTAATTTATTTTTAGATTATATGTTTTTCAGATTTATGAAATCAATAGAAAATAACTTTGATAATCCAATAGTAAATACACTTTTACATTATCATTTTTATCAACTCAGATCTAATTCACCTCAGGGAAGTACACATGTACTAGATATAGAAGGCTTAAAAGTTCCAAGTATTAAATTTTGGAGCATTTGGGAAGAAGATAAATTGATTGGATGTGGCGCGCTTAAGTTTTTAGAAAAAAATCATGGAGAATTCAAATCGATTAGAATAGCTGATGAATTTAGAGCTAAGGGATATGGCATCAAGCTTCTTGATCATCTAATAATAGAAGCAAAAAAAAATGGAATAAATAAAATTAGTTTAGAGACTGGTGCGGGGATTTTTTTTGAACCTGCAAGAAAACTTTTCAAAAAAGCAGGATTTAAAAAGTGTGAGCCATTTGCACATTATAAAGTTGATCCTAACTCTTGTTATTATTCAAAAGATATATA
>CACOPK010000019.1 GCA_902629075.1 uncultured Pelagibacteraceae bacterium
TTCGATTACTTCATGATCTAAATGATCTAACAACATTGAGTATGAATCACCTTTAATCATTGATTTAAAATTTTCTAGTGGTCCAGTGTATTTTTGATTTTGAGGATGAGCGAACTCCCAGGTTTGTTCAATGCCTGTATCTATTTGTGGCTTATCATTTTCCATTAATCCACGTAGTTGAATTTTTACAACTTGATATGGCTCAATCCCGTTGTTTGGTTTTATTATTTCAGCATGAGTCATGTTAGAAAAAAATAAAGATACTAAAAAAAATATTTTAAATATAATTTTCATAATTGTTTAGCTGTTTTTCTTACATCATTAAGAAATTTTTTTCTTTTATCGTCTGAAACAAATGGAACAGAAAAATACCTTCTATAGATAACATCTGAAATTCCACAAATGTTAAAAACTCCTCTTCTGAGTCTTTTTGTGGGCATATTCAAAAAAAAAGTTCTTATCGCAAATTGTGGTGAGCCATATGTGCAGAATACAATAGCTTTCTTGCCTTTTAAATTTCCTACTGGATATCCGTAGTTTCCAAAAAGTCTTTTAAAAGAAAATGCCCATGGCGGTGCTAAAATTTTATCAATCCATCCCTCAACAATTGCTGGCATTCTAAAATTCCAAATCGGAGCAATTAAAACAATAGCATCTGCTGCTTCTATTCTTTTTCTATGATCAAGTACAGTTTCGTCTGGTTTTTCTCCTGTAAATATAGGATCAAATTTTTCTTTGTACAGATCCACACAATCCACTGTATGTCCAAGATTTTTTGCAGTTTCTATGAAAGTATCTTTTATTGCTGAATTAAATGACTTATCGTTATAATGGCCATAAACTAAAAATGCTTTGCTCATTTACTCAAAATACATATATCATGAAATAGATCAACAAATTAAAAAATGAAAATTGGATTTATAGGGCTTGGAAACGTAGGTGGAAAACTTGCTGGAAGCTTGTTTAGAAATAATATTGACCTGACAGTGTATGATTTAGACAAAAGTGTCGCTGATAATTTTAAATCCATGGGTGTAAAAGTTTCAGAATCTATTGGTGCACTTGTTAAAGAAGTTGAAATAATAATAACATGTTTACCATCAACAAAAATTTGTTCAGAAGTAATGCTTAATGAACATGGAATTTTAAAGAATATTACAGAAAATAAAATTTGGATTGAAATGAGCACTACTGATCAAAAAGAGGTAATAAAATTAGGTAAGCTAATTAAAGAAAAAAAAGCAATTCCTCTTGAGGCACCTGTTAGTGGAGGCTGCCACAGAGCAGCCAAAGGAAATATTGCAATCTTTGTTGGTGGAGAAAGAAGTGCCTTTGAAAGAGCATTACCAATATTAAGTTATATGGGAAACAAAATTTTACATGTTGGAGAATTAGGCACAGCTTCAATTTTAAAAGTAATCACTAATTATTTAGCTTCTGTTCATTTAGCGGCTCTAGGAGAGGCTTGGACTATTGCAAAAAAAAATAATCTAGATTTGAAAAAAACCTACGAGGGGATAAAGATTTCTTCAGGAAATTCATTTGTTCATGAAACTGAAAGTCAGGTTATACTTAATGGATCTTATAATATTAATTTTACTATGGATCTTGTAGAGAAAGATATGTCTTTATTTAATAAACTTTCAAAAGATCAAGATATTGAATTAGAGATTGCCCCTTTTGTTTTAAATATTTTTAAGGACGCTAAAGAAAAATTTGGCTCTAGGGCTTGGTCATCAATGGTTGTTAAAAGATTAGAAGATAAATATGGTATAAATTTTAGAGAAGAAGGATTCCCAGAGGAGCTGGTTGATAAAGAGCCTGAAAAAAAAGGACAGGAGGTATAAATGTTAGATAAAAGAAAATTTTATATAAATGGTAAATGGATATCACCATCAAAACCAAATGACTTAGAAGTAATTAATCCCTCAAATGAAGATCCTTGTGCTGTTATTTCACTTGGATCAAAAGAAGATGTTGATAAAGCGGTTAAAGCTGCAAAAACTGCTTTTGAGGTTTGGAAAAAAACATCAAGAGATGAAAGGCTTAAACTATTAGAAAAACTATTAAAAATTTATAAAAAAAGATTTAATGAAATGGCAAAAGCTATTTCGGATGAAATGGGTGCACCAATGGATTGGGCATCAGATGTGCAAACAGGATCAGGTCAAGCACATTTGGAAGATTTCATTTTAAGATTAAAAGAATTCAATTTCGATGAACATTTTGATTCTAAATCAAATAATCATATTTGTTATGAACCAATAGGTGTTTGTGGATTAATTACGCCATGGAACTGGCCTATAAATCAAATTGCATTAAAAGTTGTTCCTGCATTTGCAACAGGATGTACAATGGTTTTGAAACCTTCTGAAATCGCACCTTTATCAGGTATGTTGTTTGCAGAAATGATAGATGAAGCTGGTTTTCCTTCTGGTGTATTTAATTTAGTTAACGGAGATGGTGCTGGAGTTGGCACTAATATATCTAGTCATCCAGATATTGATATGGTTTCTTTTACAGGATCAACTAGAGCAGGAAGATTAATTTCTAAAAATGCCGCTGATACAATTAAAAGAGTTTGTTTGGAACTTGGTGGCAAAGGTGGAAATATTGTTTTTGCTGACTCTTATCCAAGCGCTGTAAGAGATGGGATTAGAAATGTAATGAGTAACTCAGGTCAATCATGTGATGCACCAACTAGAATGTTGGTTGAAAAATCTATTTATCAAAGAGCTGTGAATGAAGCTGTAGATGAAGCAAATAAAATTAGAGTTGATGTTGGTTCGAAGAAGGGTGATCACATAGGGCCTGTTATCTCAAAAACTCAATATGATAAAATAATTAATTTAATAGAAAGTGGCATATCTGAGGGAGCAACTTTAGCTGCTGGAGGACCTGATAGACCAAATGGATTAAACAAAGGATATTTCATTAAACCTACAATCTTTACTGATGTTACGAATGATATGAGAATTGCAAAGGAAGAAATTTTTGGACCTGTATTATCTATTATACCTTTTGAAAAAGAAGATGAAGCAATTAAAATTGTAAACGATACTTCATACGGTTTAGGAAACTATTTACAAACTGAAGATAAAGAGAAAGCTCATAGAGTTGCAAAAGAACTTAGATCAGGCTGTGTTTATATTAATGGAAAAGGAGCTGACCCAGGAACACCATTTGGTGGATATAGACAATCAGGCAATGGACGTGAAGGTGGAGTTTGGGGATTAGAAGAATATTTAGAGGTAAAAACTGTAACTGGCTGGAAATAGCCTTATTAAACCATAATGCATTTAATACATAGAGGTATTGTAAGTAAGAATTACAAAGAAAACTTATTAAATTCTTTTAGAGCATCATTTAAAAAGGGTTATGGAATTGAAACCGATATTCACGCCACTAAAGATGGTCATTTTGTATGTTTTCATGACTTCACTTTAAAAAGGATTCACAAAATAAGTAAAAGTATAAAAAATTTAAATTATTTTGAAATAGTTAAATTAACTAAAAAAAATCCAATCCCTCTTCTCAAAGATTTATTAAAATTATCAAAAAATAAATTTGCTTTATTTATAGAAATAAAACCACTTTTCTCAAATAAATTACTAAGAAAATTATTAAATGAGACTAAAAGGTATAAAAAATGTGTATTTATTTCTTTTAAAGAAAAAAATATTTATAGAATTCTAAAGCTCAAAAAAAAAACTAAAGTTGGTCTGTCGTTTTCTCCATCAACAAGTGTTGAACAGGTTGTCAAAAAATCTAAAAAGAAAAATGTAAATTACTTAATTTTAGACAAGTATTTTCTAAAAAGTAGAGAAATAAACAAAATTAAAAAAGATAAGTATTACTATACAATTAAAAATAAAAATTTTTTTAAAAAATATTCCAGCTCTAATTTTATTTTTGAAAATTTATAATTTTTTTAGATAGTTAAGCCTTCCAATGATTTCGTCTCTATCCATATAATAACCTTGTAAATGTCTATTACCTGAGTTTGGATCAAATTCTGTTCTACCATGAAGTAATCTTCTGTTATTAAAACAAAAAATATCACCAGGTTGTAATCTAAAATTTATTTGGAATTTTTTGTCATGTAGTAAATTTCCAAATCTACGATGAGCCTTATACACTTTATCCATTATGTCTGGATGGCAATCGAGAGTATCAAGTGTTGCAATGCTATATCTGATGTCATTATAATCTCCATCCTTTGTTAAAGATATTGCTGTACCATAAACACTTCTTATCGCTTCTTGGGTATAATCTTTATCTCTAAATTTCAAAGGGACGTTTACAAGTATATCAAAGGTATCTTTCTCGTTTTTTCTAAGATAATCTGCAACAGCAAATGCATCTACAGCGGAAGAATCCCCTCCTTTTGCAGAATTAATTAAACAATGTAGAAATTGATATCCAGGAGGATTTTCAAACCAAGGTAAATCCATGTGGTTTCTTAGAGCATGTGCTGTATAAGCCGAATTATTTGGCTTTGGAATATTTATTACTTCAAAAGGTGTTTTGAAAAAGGTTTCTCTTGTATGGCTTATTTTATTTAAAACAGGTAAAGCAGACTTTTCTTCTGTTGGCGCATTTTTAACTATTGCTATTCCTTTGTGATGTAAAAGTTCTAACCATTTAATCAATCCATGATTGGTATCCATTATCTCATTATGATGTATAGTTATTTTTTCTAAATTTTTTTCAAGTGAGCAATCCCATAGATCGTATGGAGAAACATATTTTTTATTATTTTTTATTGTATAACAGTTTTCTCTTAACCAATTAGGATCGTAGTAGCTTGTATGATTACCTTCAGTCCACTCCACTTCTAATTTGCCATCTTTATTAACACTTAAACTTTTTGCACTTAAGTTTTCTGAAACATTTAAAATATTAAACATTCTATGTCTTGAGTCTGGATCGTGAGCTGTTGGACAATTGTCTCTCAACCACATGTAATTGAATTGACTTTTAATTCCATCATTCCATTCAACCTCTATAGAAGTTCCATTCTTTGAGATATTTTTGATATAAAAATTTTCACTCATAATATCCGTTCAATTCTTAATAAAACCCATAAAATTTTCAATTCAATTAATAGTTGAATTACAAAAGGTTATCTTGAACTTTTTTATAAATCAATGTCTAATACTATTAGTTATATAACTTTTATATGAAAGGGAACATATGAGAAATCTTAAGAATATACTCCTAACGACTGTTTTAGCATCAATGCTTGCGGTGTTTACTACATCAGCAAACGCAAAATGCAAAGCTAGATTGGGAGACTTTGATTGGTCTAGTGCTAACATTCATACAGCGATTACCACTTTCATTCTTGAAAAAGGATATGGATGTGAAGTTTCTGTAACAAAAGGAAGTACTACTCCAATAATGGCCGCTCATTATGACGGTCAATTAGATGTTATTACTGAAGTTTGGTATGACAACATCATTGGTAATTATAAGCCTCACGAAGAAGCAGGCACAATTATCCATATGGGAACAAACACGCCAGACTCTCAGCAAGCATTCTATGTAGATAAGGCTACTGCTGATAAATACAATTTAAAGTCTGTTGAAGACATGAAAGATCCAAAAATAGCTGCACTATTTAAAGATCCAGAAGATCCTTCAAAAGGTAGAATGACTAGCTGTATATCTGGTTGGACTTGCTACACTGTTAACTTAGTAAAGCAAAAGGAGTATGGTTTAGATAAATACTATACTAATTTTGACCCTGGTTCAGGAGGTGCACTAGATGCTGCTATTGCAGGTGCATTCGCAAAGAAAAAACCAATCTTTACATATTACTGGGCGCCAACTGGTTTAATGGGTAAAGTTGATCTAGTAAGATTATCAGAGCCAAAATTTGACCAAAAATGTTGGGATGATATGTCTGTAGTTGTAGAAGACATCAAAGCTAATGGTCCAGACGCTTATAAACCTTCTTGTGCATGTGAATATAGAGATATGGCTTTAACTAAGTCTGTTCTTGCAACATGGGCAAAAGCTCATCCAAAAGAAAACGAGTTCATTGGAAAATATACAGTGCCGACTGCTACTGTGAACAAAATGTTGGCATATTATGAAGATGAGTCAGGTGGTGATATGGAAGCTACTGCAATAGAGTTCTTAAAATCAGAAACTATGTGGAAAGACTGGGTACCAGCTGATGTTGCTAAGAAAGTTTCTGCAGCATTATAATCACTAAATAAAATATAATGAGAGAGCCCTTCGGGGCTCTTTCTTTAATTGAAACTGACATATGGAAGCACTAAAGAAAAATAAAAAAATAATTTTTAACGTTGGATTGTTATTTGTTTTCGTATGGTTATTAATAACTAGCTACACTCAATCAAAAAGAAAGCCAGAAAATATTGGTGAACTATTAAATGATTTTTCTTGGTTGGGAGGCAAGTGGCCTAAGTGGTTAGATTTACCATTAATGAATTGGATTAACGTTGGTTTTAAAGCACTAAATGAAAAATATGGTTATATATTTGAAGCTATAAACAATGTTCTTTTATATATGTTGATGCTTGTAAAGAATTTTTTAATTCAAGCACCATGGCCATTAGTAATACTTGGCGTAGTTGTTTTAACTTATTTTGCGAGTGGAAGAAAAATTGGAACAACTGTATTTGTTGGTTTCTGTACATTTTTTATAGGTTTTCTTCACCCAATATTTTGGCAAAAAGCAATCGAAACAACCGCAATAATGTTAATTGGAATTTTTCTTTGTGTTATTGCTGGAATTCCATTGGGTATAGCAATGGCAAGAAGCGCTAGAACAAGAAATGTAATTTTACCTGTTTTAGATTTAATGCAAACTATTCCAAGTTTTTGTTATTTAATACCAGGAATAATGTTATTTGGACTAGGAGCTGTTCCAGCT
>CACOPK010000020.1 GCA_902629075.1 uncultured Pelagibacteraceae bacterium
TCTAAATCTTTATGGCTATGGAAAGCCTGAAGATCAAAAATGGATCATAGTTGATGTTGGAGTAACTTTTGCTGATGATACTGTTCCCGGAATAGATTTAATATATCCTGATCCTGGATTTATTGTTGATAAAAAAGATTCTGTTTTAGGAATTATACTAACTCATGCACATGAAGATCATATAGGAGCAATTGCACATATTTGGCCCAAATTAAATTGTAATATTTATGCTACTCCTTTCACGGCTGTATTAGTAAGAGAAAAATTTAAAGAAAAAAAAATTGATATAAGTTCAAGTTTAAAAATAGTTGAGCTAAATGGTAGTTTAAAACTTGATCCATTTAATATTGAATTTGTTACCTTAACACATTCAATACTTGAACCAAATGGATTAAAAATAAAAACTCCTCAAGGTACAGTTCTTCATACAGGTGATTGGAAGTGTGATCCAAATCCATTAATAGGCAATAAGATTGACGAAAGTAAATTGAAGAAAATTGGAGACGAAGGTGTTCTTGCTATGATTTGCGATTCAACAAATGTTTTTAGCGCTGGAAGATCAGGATCTGAAATGGATGTAAGAAAAAATATGCTTAATATTATTGAAAGAATAAAAAAAAGAGTCGTAGTAACATCCTTTGCTTCTAATGTTGCAAGAATGGAAAGCGTTTTCTATTGTGCTGAAAAAACAGGAAGACAAATAGCTCTAGTTGGTAGATCAATGCATAGAATATTTAAAGCTGCCAGGGAATGTGGATATCTTCAAAATGTTATTGAACCAATAGATCCAAGAGATGCAAAACATGTAGGACGTGAAAAAATAATTTATCTTTGTACAGGAAGCCAAGGAGAGCCAATGGGGGCAATGATGCGAATTGCAAACTATACACACCCTGATGTTTTCATAGAAAAAGGTGATACTGTTATTTTTTCTTCGAAAATAATACCAGGTAACGAAAAAAAACTTTATAAATTGCACAACCAACTTGTAAGGGAGGGAGTAGAAGTAATTTCTGAAGAAAACGAATTTATTCACGTTTCAGGCCATCCCAACAGAGAAGATTTAAAAGATATGTACGGCTGGATTAGACCAAAGTCTATTATTCCTGTTCATGGTGAACATAGACATATGATAGAGCACATAAAATTTGCCAAAGAAATGCAAATACCTTACACAGTTCGCGTTGAAAATGGAGATATAGTTAAAATACCACAAGAAAATAGACCAGAAGTTTTTGATAAAGCTCCAAGTGGAAGACTTTATGTCGATGGGAACATATCGGTAGAAGAGGACTCTAGGTCTATTAAAGAAAGAAGAAATATTTCAGCAAATGGAATTCTTGATGTAACAATTTTAGTTACCTCAAAGGGCAATATTCACAATAAACCTATTTTAAATTATAGTGGACTTCCAATAGATAATGATGAAGATTATAAATATGAATTAGAAAATATAATTGAAAAAACAGCAAAAACATTTTCGTTAAATAATCAAAAACAAAAAGAAAATATTATCGAAGCTATTAAAATATCATGTAGGAAAATCACGAAAGAAATTACTGGTAAAAAACCATTTACTAGTATTAATTTGATAAGGATTTAAATTGAGCTTTACAGGATCAGCTGTTATATATGTAATATTATGGTGGATAGTATTTTTTTCCTTATTGCCAATAGATGTTAATAGAAATAAAGAAAAAAAAATAGATGGTGAGGACTCTGGGTCCCCTGAAAATCCAAAAATCCTCAAGAAATTCATATATACAACAATTATATCGTTATTTATATTTTTAATAATATATTACTTAGTCCAATACAATTATCTTAACCTAAGAAATTTTTTGATGTAATTTAAAGCATGTATTTTTCAAAATCATTTATTCCAATTTTAAAAAACAATCCCACAGAGGCTAAAATTAAGTCACATCAATTAATGTTAAGAACAGGAATGATAAAACAATCTTCTGCTGGAATTTATTCATGGCTTCCGCTTGGATTTAGGATAATGAAAAAAATAGAGCAAATTGTTAGAGAAGAACAAAATAGAGTAGGCGTGCAAGAAATATTAATGCCAACAATTCAATCCAGTGATATTTGGAAGGAAAGTGGCAGGTATGATGATTATGGTGAGGAGATGTTAAGAATCAAAGATCGTCAAAATAGAGAAATGTTATATGGTCCGACAAATGAAGAGCTTGTTACGGAAATATTTAGATCATCAATTAAATCATACAAATCATTGCCACAATTGTTATATCATATTCAATGGAAGTTTAGGGATGAGTTAAGGCCTAGATTTGGAATTATGAGATGTAGAGAATTTTATATGAAAGACGCATATTCTTTTGATATATCTGATGAAGAGGCTCTTCATTCTTATAATAAATTTTTTCTTTCTTATTTAAACACTTTTAAACGTATGGATCTTTCAGCAATACCAATGGCAGCAGATACTGGACCAATTGGAGGAAATCTATCCCACGAGTTTATTATTTTAGCAGATACAGGCGAAAGTAAAATTTTTACTGATAAAAGAATTTTTGAAGTTGATAGTTCAAAAACAACAATTGAAAAAAATTCACTAAATAAATTAAGAGAAAATTTTGAAAAATATTACTCTGTAACTGACGAAAAATTCAATCAAATTGAATTTGAAAAAAATGTTCCTGAAAAATATAGACTTCAAACTAAAGGAATAGAGGTTGGTCATATTTTTTATTTTGGTGATAAATATTCAAAACCTATGAATGCCAGTGTTGACTATAATGGAAAAAAAGAATTTGTTAAAATGGGATCATACGGTGTAGGTGTTTCAAGATTGGTAGGAGCAATTATTGAGGCTAAATACGATGAAAAAAATGAGACAATGAAATGGCCAATGTCAGTAACACCATACGACTGTTCTATTTTACCTATTGTTAATAAAAATGATAATTCGAATTTAGAAATAGCAACAAATATTTATAATTCTCTTAAAAAAAATAATATAGATGTTTTAATTGATGATACTGATGAAAATATTTCATCAAAAATTAAAAAATTTAAATTACTAGGCATACCGTTTCAAATTATCATTGGAAAAAATTTTAATGAGCAAAAAATTGAATTTACAGAAATTAACCATGACCCTATTTTTATTTCAATAGATGAAATAATTAAAAAAATTAAAAGTAAAAAATCACATTGATTACTTTATTAGAAAAAAAAATAGCAACTAGATATCTATTTACCAAAAAAAAAGATGGTTTTATTAATATAATTTCAACATTTTCTTTCTTAGGTATTGCCTTAGGTGTTGCGGTCTTAATTGTTGTAATGTCCGTAATGAATGGTTTTAGAACCGAATTGATTAATAAAATTAATGGATTTAATCCTCATCTCAAAATTTTTTCATACGAAAATTCTATAAATTTAGATAAATTGAAAAATAATAAAATAAAATTAGTTTCTGAAGATTTTTTCTTAAGTAATACAGGTGAGGCTGTAATTATTCATAAATCTTATACAAAAGGAATTATTTTAAGAGGATATTTGAGAGATGATTTCAAAAAATTAAGAGTAATTAATAATGAAAATTTTATAGGAAATAAAACAATCTCTTATAATAGTATATCTATAGGTAAAGAATTAAGTTTTATATTAGATGTGAGTGTTGGTGATAAGATAAGCCTCATGTCTCCAAGTAATATAATGTCAATAGCTGGCAGTTTGCCAAAACAAAAAACATTCATTATAGATTCAATTTTTGAAAGTGAAATTAATGAATTTAACTTAAATATCGCATTTATAAATCTTAATGACTTAGAAGATTTTTTTGAATTAGATAAGGATAATCGATATCTAGAAGTATTTCTTAAAGATCCAAAAAATATTGAAAAGAAAAAGGAAATATTTCAAAGTGTTTTTAAAGAAAAATTAATTAACTCTTGGGCAGATCTTAATCAGTCTCTTTTTTCTGCGTTAAAAGTAGAAAGAAACGTAATGTTTATTATTCTCTCTTTAATAATTCTAATAGCAGCATTTAACATTATTTCAGGTTTAACAATTCTAGTTAAAAATAAAACAAGAGATATAGCAATTTTAAAGTCTATTGGTGTTAGAAATTCCTCAATAATTAAAATATTTTTTTTAGTTGGTTTTTTTATTGGAATGATTTCAACTATATCAGGAATTATAATAGGTATAATTTTTGCTAAAAATATAGAAAGCGTGAGAGTCTTAATAAGCAACATTTTTAATGTAAGTCTTTTTCCAGAAGAAATTTATTTTTTAAGTAAAATGCCCTCGGAAATTGATATTTTGTCTATATTAATAATTGCTTTATTCTCAATATTTATAACATGTTTAGTCTCAATTTATCCAGCAATCAAAGCTTCAAAATTAGATACAATTAAATCTCTTAAGTATGAATAATTATATAGAAATACAAAGAATTAATAAAAAATATTTTGATCAAAAAAATCTAGTCGTCCTTAAAAATATAAATTTCAAATTTAAAAAAGGTAAAACTTATTCTCTTGTTGGGCCATCTGGATCAGGCAAGTCAACGTTACTAAATATTTTATCACTTATAGATCGTCCAACTAGTGGTAATCTAATTATAAATAATAAAAAAGTAAACTTTGATAGCATTGATGATAATGATAAATTAAGATCAGAAAACTTTGGTATTATTTATCAAGAAAAAAATTTATTAAATGATTTTACTGCTAAAGAAAATATTTATTTAGCTGGAATTGCAAATGGTAAATCATCTAATGAAAGTTTAAACTTGTCGGACAAAATATTAAAAAAACTAAAATTAATAAATAGATCTAAACATTTTCCATCACAATTATCTGGAGGTGAAAATCAACGAATCGCTATTGGTCGAGCATTGATAAATTCACCCAATATAATTATAGCCGACGAACCATCAGGAAATCTTGATCATAAAAATGCTAAAGAATTCTTTAAATTGCTATTGAATCTAAAATCTAAAAATAAAATAATTATTTATGCAACTCATAATAGATATTTTGCTAATTTGGCAGATTGTCGATTACAACTTGTTAATGGTAGATTAAGATCTATTAATGCAAGAAAATAATCAAAAATTTCATCACCTTAAAATTCATACTCAATATTCTATATGTGAAGGTGCGATAAAAATTGAAGACTTAAAGAATTTTTGTAAAGAGAATAAAATTAAATCTGTTGGTTTATCTGATACTAATAATTTATGTGGCGCGTTAGAATTCTCAGAAGAAATTTCAAAAGCAGGCACACAACCAATTATAGGAAGTCAAATTAATTTCAAATATAATAATGATTATGGAACTATACCTCTTATAGCAAAAAATCAAAAAGGTTATGAAACTATTCTAAAACTATCGTCAGACTCTTACCTTAAAAATAAAGATCATTCTTTTCCTTACTGTGATATTCAAAATTTACTTGATAATTCCGAAGGTATAATTGTTTTATCTGGTTCAATACAATCACTATCTGG
>CACOPK010000021.1 GCA_902629075.1 uncultured Pelagibacteraceae bacterium
AAATATTTTACAATACCCACTGAAAGAAAAACATCTGATCTAAGAGACATTCTCGAAAAAAATTATTCTGATATTTTAAAATTAGATTTTACTAAAAAAGAAAATAATCATAATTTTTGGTTTATTTCAAAAAATAAAGAGGAACCTCGTTTAGGTAGCAGATTCGAGGTTAATGGATCTGAATTAGAACAGCCTTTGGCAATCGCAAGAGATATTAAAAAATTATATGAAAGAGTAATAATTGCAAAAAATAGTTTATCAATTGCAGAATTTTTAATAGAAAATGACGATTTAAGACATGTAATAAGAAGAGCGTTTATAATTGAAAAATTTCCTTACTCTGAAATATTAGATAACACTATAGGAAAAAAATTAATGCCAATAGATATGCTAAGATTTAAGTTGTCATTTTTTGGAGCAATAAAATTTGATCCAAGATCAGACAAATGGTTAAGAATTTGCATGTTTCAAGGAGCACCACTTCCCGATCAATTAAAAAACTTTGATGATAAATGGGTTTATGAAACTTTAAATTAAATGAGATCTTTAAGTGAAATTGATACTATTTCAAAACGTGCACTAAGAGCAAAAGGTTTCAGCTGGGGAATTTCAGAAGAAATAGGGAAGAGCGTTAAGCAATTAGAACTTTTTGGTTTACCAGGTCTCAAAAATCTCAATCAATATCTAAAGATATATGATCAAAATAAATTTCAACAAATTAAACTTATATCAAAAACTAACAATTCTGAGAATAAATTTCATTGTCCGATTAGTTCAGGAATTAGTTTTCTAGATCAAGTTAAATCTTTAGAAAAACTAAATTCAGTTGAATTTAAAAAAATTGCTTATCCAATTTTATTTTTATCTTTTGTAAGTAGAGCGTCTGATGTTTTAGGAAAAAAAAATATTATTAAAAATGGATGAAAAAGAATTTATCTTAAATTTTAATCAAAGCATTTTTGGAAACTATTACAAAAATGAGATATGGGAAAATGCTAATACCGTATTGATAAATTTTATGGACAACAATAACTCTTTTAGTGAAGATGAGTGGAAACAAATGACAAATTATGCAAATGAAACTTTTGTAAATGAAAGTGATGAATTAAAGGAAAAATCAGCTGGTGCTGGATTAACTGATAATGACTGAAGAATATAAAATTGATAAAAATGAAAACATTGACAATGTTTGTGAAGAATGCAAAAAAGAAGACGAAAGTGTAAAACAAAATTTAATTCTTACTGGATATAAACTTTGTAGCTCTTGTAAAATTTCAAAAACTATATTTCCTATTTAAATAAGTGTAGCTGAACTACCTGCTAGATTTGAAAGAATATATAAAAAGAAGAATATTAAAGGCGCTAGTACAATCAAAGAAGATTTTACTATATTTTTATAGTTATAAACTACATTTATCCCTACAATTAAACAAATATTATACCAAATATATGTTACAAAAACTAAAGGTAGCATAACCTGATTTAATACTAGCAAATTAAATATCAATGGGGTTTGAGCTAATCCAGTCAAAATTAAAGTTTTTCTGAAGTTACAATTAGTATTTTTATTTGGAAACAAAACAACGCCAGCAAAATGAACATAACAAGATTTTATAAACCATCCAATGATTGAGGTGATAACAGCAGCTTTTAGGGATGGTCCTACAATTTTTCCTAAACTAAAATAAGAACTCATAAATTCTAGAAACGCAGAATTAGGAATAATACTTATCAATGCATTTATAATTACAATTGAAAGAGCAAAATAAATAGCAGCTTCACCAAAATTATTTTTATTACTAAAATAGTTTTTATTTATTTTTAATACATTAAAATAGATGTTAATAAATTGTGAAAAAATCATTTTTCTTTCTCATCTTTCTCGGCAATATATGACATTATTAGTGGAAATATAATTAAAGCAATAATAATAAATATACATACAACTATTAATGCGATACTCATTGCAAAATTATCTATTATAGAATTATATAAGAAATGTCGAATATTTAATTTTCTTTAAGGGGAAGTAATACTTCCCCTTAAGTTATTTTTATCCCTTAACAACTTCTCTTGTGTTTGCGTTAAAAGATTCTTTGAATGGAATATCTACAATTACAGCATCAACTGGTTGACCTGGTTTATCAGAATATTTCTCTGGTAAATGAACTTTATATTTAGTCCCAATTTTTCCCTTCGGAAAACCATTTGCATTTAATGTTCCATCATAGGGTACATAACCCATAGCGATATTAGTCTTTTTTTCAGGATGCCACCAAGGAGATGTTACAAAGCCCACAGGCTCACCTCCTTCATCATTTGAAATTAACCAAAAGTCTGGAGCATAATCATCAATAGGTTTGCCACCTAGCTCCAATCCAACTAATTGAAGTTTGTAAGGTTTCTTCCCTGCCTTAATATCTGCACCCATTGCTTCTAAAGCTTTCTTACCTACATAATCACCTTTTTTATTCCATTCTCCTTTTCCTGATAAAGATACTTGGTATCCTAAATTACATTGATAAGGATTATGTTGATGATCCATGTCTTGACCCCATGATAAAATTCCCGCTTGAATTCTTCTATGATGAGCTGGTGCGATTACCATTAAATTGTGTTTTTTACCTGCTTCTAAAACAGCATTCCACATATCTTCAGCATATAAAGTAGATTCTCTTAAATATATTTCGTATCCAGCCTCCCCAGAGAAACCAGACTGAGAAATTATGCAACTTCTACCTCCAATTTTAGCTGATGCTAATCCATAAAAAGGAATATTATCAAAATCAACTTGGTCACCACAAAGATCTTGCATTAACGCTTTAGACTTAGGACCTTGAATTTGAACTGGCGATACATCTATCTCATGTATTTCACAATTAAATCTTCCATCAGCATTTACTCCTTGCAGATACATTCCAATATCACTATCAGATAAAGAAAACCAAAATTCATCATTTGAAATTCTTAAAAGTATAGGATCGTTCAATACTCCACCATATTGATTGCACAAGATGACGTATCTTGCTCTCATGGGTGAGATTTTGGTTGCATCTCTTGTAATTACGTAATCAACAAATTTTTCTGCATCAGGACCTTTAACTTGAATTTGTCTCTCAACAGCTACGTTCCACATTGTTACATGATTAACAATTGCATCGTATTCTACCATTGCTCCACCATCTTCTGGTTTTACATAACCTCTTGGATGGTAAATACGATTGTATACAGTTGCTCTCCAGCAACCAGCTTTCATCGATAAATGCCAATAGGGAGATTTTCTTACCCTTGTTGATATTAGCATTTCTACTTTTGTTGGCCCACTTTGTCTTAAATTATACGGGACCTTTCTGTCAGATTGATCCACTGACGTTACATGTCTCATCTTACTATAATCAAACTCTTTAGACATATTTATTCTCCATCAACCACTTGTTAGTTTCCTTCAAGCCGCCGAATGTATAAATGTGGAAGTTATCAGTATGCGATTTAACTTTCCCAATTAAATCATTAGGGTCTTTAGGTTTCATCAAATCTAACGCCTTACTAAAATTAGATTTTAGAAAGTTTAAGGAATTTTTTGCCCCTACTATATTAGCAAACTTTATTAAGCTTGTAATTTTTAAAGGTCCAGTAATTCCAACATGCACTGGTACTGATTGCTTAGATATAAAATCTATGATGGGCTGAGGATCTAGTAACCACTGTGTAACTATATAGTCAGCATAAGGCTTTTTATCATTCATAGCTTTTTCTAATTTTGAATCAGATATATCAGGACTCCCTTCCGGGTGTCCAGCAATTCCAATCGTCATATCCTCAAAATAACCAGTTTCTAGAAGTTGAATTGAACTATCAAAATCTCCTACTGGCTCTCTACTTCCGCCTATTACTAAGACTTGCGTTGTTCCTCCATCTCTACATCTAGAAATATATTCTTTTAGTTGTTCGTCATTTTCAATTGATCTTGCAGGAATATGTGGAATCGGGTTAAAACCTTTTTTAACCAGATTTTTAGCTTGGTCTGCAGTCTCTTTAAAGTCACCGCCAGGCAACATTGTAATATAGACATC
>CACOPK010000022.1 GCA_902629075.1 uncultured Pelagibacteraceae bacterium
ATATCGCTACAGAATTGATACCAAATTCTTTTAACTTATTACAATCTTCTGATAAATCTTTTGTTATCGCTTTTACATACGGACAATGGTTACATATAAACATTATTAAAGTTCCATTTTCACCTTTAATGTCATCTAAAGATAGAAGCTTATTTTCTGTAGAATTTAGTTTAAAGTCGTGGGCCTTCTGGCCGAAATCACATATTGGCGTTTGTATTGGCATAATGTATTAATATATAAATTATGTTTTACGATTTAAAAGATAAAAAACCAAAAAACTCTGGCGAAAATTGGGTAGCACCTAATGCAGTTATTATTGGAGATGTAACGTTAGAGAAGAATTCTAGTATTTGGTTTAATGCGACACTTAGAGGAGATATCGAAAATATTCATATAGGTGAGGGGTCAAACGTTCAAGACGGCAGTGTTTTACATACAGATCCTGGATGTCCATTAAAGGTCGGAAAAAATGTTACAGTTGGTCATATGGTTATGCTTCATGGCTGCACGATAGGAGATAATAGTTTAATTGGAATTGGTGCAGTGATTCTAAATAATGCAAAAATTGGAAAAAATTGTATTATTGGTGCAAAAGCTCTAATCACTGAAAAAAAAGAGATTCCTGATAACTCATTAGTAATCGGCTCACCGGGCAAGGTTGTGAGAGAAGTGACAGAAGAAGAAAAAAAAGCAGTTTGGGAAAATACTAAACATTACCAGGAAAATTGGAAAAAATATTCTAAATCAATATTTTAATATATCATTTAACTAAAATTATCGTTAAGCTTAATTATTGAAAAATTTATTTAACTATCAAATTGGAAGAAGAAAATTTTTAAAAACCTCTTTATCGGGAATAGCTTTAGCAGCATTTCCAAGTGTTTCTTTTTCACAATCTAATCCTGACGTAGTTGTTATCGGCGCTGGATCATCAGGCTTAGCTGCTACAGCAGAACTAATGAGAAGAGGCATACCTGTTATTTGTATAGAAGGTATGAATAGAATTGGTGGCAGATGTTACACTGATACAACATCTTTCAATGGCTTACCTGCAGATCATGGAGCTCATTGGCTTCACGCTAAAAAAGGGAATGAGCTGTATAAATTTGGATTAGAAAATAAAGATAAATTTAAAATTTACAATGAACCTTCAACTTCAGTTGTTTACGATGGAAAAAGTAAAGTAAGCGGAAGTTCTTTTTGGGCAATTTATAAAAAAATTAAAAATATTTATGGAGATGGTGGAATAGATGAGTCGTTAATGAATAAAATTCCAGATAGTACAAAAAAGAATGTTTGGTTTGATACAGCTCATGCAGCAATTACTGCAAGAGATTTTGATAATCTTTCTATAGCTGATGATAGTCTTAATTATGAAGATAATTATTGGGAAAGCGGAAATGCTTTTTGTAAGGAAGGATATGGAACATTATTAGCTTATTATAGAAAAGATGTTCCTGTAAGATTAAATACGATAGTGAGTGAGATTAAATGGGATGGAAAAGGAGTGCAAATAGAAACTAATAAAGGATCAATAAAGGCAAAAGCTTGTATTGTAACAACTTCTGTTGGTGTTCTAAGAGCAGAAAAAATAAAATTTTCACCAAAATTACCTTTAAGAAAATATGAAGCTTTTGAGGGGATTACTATGGGACCTTCCAATCGGGTAATTATGGAATTGAAGAAAAAATTTGTGAATAAATTTAAAAAAGATACTAATTTTTATTCTAAAATAAATAGTAATGGAGCAAAATCACCAGAAGGGATTGGTTATGGTTTACTAAAAATGGGTGGAACAAATTTATGTCTCTTTGCACTTAATGGAGAATTTTCAAGAAATTTAGAAAATGACGGAAGTTCAGCAATGATAGATTTTGTCATTAATCAACTAAAATCAAATTTTGGCTCAAAATTTTATGATAAATATTTTGTTAAAGCTATAGCTACAGGATGGAATAATAATCCATTCACCTTAGGCGCTTACTCAGGAGCAGTACCAGGTAAAGCAAGTTTAAGACCTAGATTAAAAAGGCCAGTGGGAGATAGAATTTTCTTTGCAGGAGAGGCTACAGCTGGCGCATATGGAACAGTTCATGGTGCTAATAGAAGCGGAATAAGAGCTGCAACTGATGTATTTATATCAGATGCATTAGATTAAATAACCAACAAAGCACTTTTATTTGTTTCTAAATAAAACTTAACTCTTCGGTATTTTTTTTATTATTTTTTTACTGGACCGCCGTACTTATTTTTTTTATTTTCACCCATTGTAGCTTGCCATATAAGGACTAATATTCCCCCTATAATAGTGATCCATAATAATTGCCACCAGCCTGTTTTATCATTATCATGTAGACGTCTTGCGCCAACAGCCAACGAAGGAAGAACAGTAGCAATAGTTATTATCCAACCCATTGGTCCAGTAACATCAGATGAATAACCAAATATCATCACATCAATAATCCAACCAATCATACTGATTATTAATATAAATAAAGCAAACCACCAAAACTCAGACCGTGACGCTCTTCCTGAAAAAACTGCATATTTATTAAAACAGGTTTTAATTGATGTTTGAAAATCCATAATATTTTATAACTTATTCTAAGGAACTAGCCAAGCACTTTTGTTAGTTTCAAAATCAAACTTTGCTCTTCGATGTCCTTTGGCTGCAAGATATAGCCATTCAATAGATTTAATTTTACATTTAATTACAGTAAAGTTTTTATACCCTTCTTCGCTTTGTTCCATTGTATAATCGAAATCTTCTAATTTAGATATCATACCAGAAGTTGGATTTTCAGATGCAGTTCCTGGAGGACTATCAGTTAAATAACAACGTCTACTTATATGTTGAGTTTTTTTCCAAGACTCTTCTGTTGTTGAATTTTGATTATTAACTTCACACTCAACTTTAACCCTTAATTGTATTTTTTCTTCTTTGTCGTAAAAAACAAGAGATGCATTCTTATTTTTTTTAAGAATATCTACTTTAGGAGATCTTAAATCAGTATGAAATTGTAAAAGTTTATTACCCCTATCTGATTTACGTAAAACAACAATTCTACCATCTACTTCATCTTGATGAGCACATATGAAAACAGGAATTCTAAATGGTGATCCTCTGTTAGTCACAGCATCATCTAACATAGACCAATATTTATTCTGAATTTCATCTAAATTTTCATAGTATGCTGGTTGCATACATTACTTTCTAAATCTTCTGATTAAACTTGATGTATCCCAACGGTTACCGCCCATTTCTTGAACTTCTCCGTAATACTTATCCACAAGTTCAGTGATAGGTAATAAAGAACCGTTATTTTTAGCTTCATCCATTGCAATTTTTAAATCTTTTCTCATCCAATCAACTGCAAAACCAAAATCAAATTTATCATCAATCATTGTTTTGTATCTGTTTTCCATCTGCCAGGACTGAGCAGCACCTTTTGATATAACTTCAATTACATCTTCCATGTTTAATCCAGCTTTCATACCAAAGTTAATTCCTTCAGATAAACCTTGAACCAATCCTGCAATACATATTTGATTAACCATCTTTGCAAGCTGGCCACTCCCAGCTTTTCCAAGAAGTTTCATTTTTTTACTGTAGCAATCAATTTTATCTTTTGCTTTATCAAAATCTGCTTGATCTCCACCAATCATAACTGTTAAAGCACCATTTTCTGCACCAGCTTGACCACCTGATACAGGAGCATCAAGAGAACCAAATCCATTTTTTTTGGCGTAGTCATAAATCTCTCTTGCAATTGTTGCAGAAGCTGTAGTGTTATCAATGTATATTGCACCTTTTTTAATTGTTTTAAAAGCACCATTTTCACCAAAAGTAACTTCTCTTAAGTCGTTATCATTTCCAACACATGTAAAAACATATTCAGCGTCTTTTGAAGCTTCAGCAGGTGTTTCTGCCATTTTTCCTTTGTATTCACTAATCCATTTTT
>CACOPK010000023.1 GCA_902629075.1 uncultured Pelagibacteraceae bacterium
AAAAATAAATTACCTATACTTTACGGAGGCTCAGTAAATAATAAAAATATATTAAGACTTAAAAATATAATTGGTATTAAAGGCTTTTTAATAGGTTCTGCATCCCAAAATTCAAAAAAATTTATTGATATAATAAAAAAAACAATTAATTAGTTTGCATGGAAAATACTTTACTTGTCATAAATATCATTTTGGCTGCCATTCTAGTTGTTTTAGTTCTTATACAAAAATCCGAGGGTGGTGCACTTGGTATTGGCATTTCTCAAGATAATTTTATGTTTTCAAGATCAGCTGGTAATTTCCTTACAAAAACAACAGCAGTAATTGCAACATTATTTATAATTTGCAGTCTATCTCTAACCATTATTTCAAGAAGTGAACTAGAGCCAGCAGGTTCAGTATTGGATAAAATAGAGGAAAATCAAGAAGAGACACCAAAAATTCCTGAAAATAACAATTAATACTTTGAAATTATTTAATATCGGTCTATAACATAATTCCATGGCGCGATATATATTTGTCACTGGCGGCGTGGTCTCATCTTTAGGCAAAGGTTTGTCATCAGCATCGCTTGCGTATCTACTACAGTCAAGAGGTTTTAAGGTTCGATTAAGAAAACTAGATCCATATTTAAATGTTGATCCTGGTACAATGAGCCCATTTCAGCATGGAGAAGTTTTTGTAACAGATGATGGAGCAGAAACAGATTTAGATTTAGGTCACTACGAAAGATTTTCAGGTGTCACTGCAAAGAAAACAGATAATATTACTACAGGGAAAATTTATAACGATGTACTCAGAAAAGAAAGAAAAGGAAAATACCTTGGTAAAACCGTACAGGTAATCCCACATATAACTGATAGAATAAAAGAATTTATTAAACATGATACCTCTAAAGAAGATTTTGTTATTTGTGAAATAGGCGGGATCGTAGGAGATATTGAAAGTTTACCATTTGTAGAAGCGATAAGACAATTTGCAAATGATGTTGGTAAAAAAAATGCACTTTTTATTCATTTAACATTAGTACCGTATTTGAAAGCATCTGATGAGATAAAAACAAAACCTACTCAACATTCTGTTAAGGAATTAAGGAGTATTGGAATTCAACCAGATATTATTATTTGTAGATCTGAGAGATCAATACCTTTAGAACATAGAAAAAAAATATCTCTTTTTTGCAATGTTGATATCAGAAATGTTATTGAAACAGTTGATGTAAAAACGATATATGAAGCTCCAATTAGTTTTGCAAATGAAAAATTAGATATTCAAGTATTAAATTATTTTAAAATTAAGTCAAAAAAAAATAGCAATCTAACTCCATGGAAAAAAATTAATAAAATTATTCTTAATACAAAAAAAAAAGTCAATATTGCTATTATTGGTAAATATGTTGAATTAAAAGATGCCTATAAATCTTTAGACGAAGCCCTTACTCACGGAGGAATAGCAAATAATATTAAGGTAAATCTTATTAGAATAGACTCGGAGAAATTGAAGCCTTCAGAAATAAAAGCTAAATTAAAAAATATATCAGGAATTCTAATTCCAGGCGGATTTGGCAAAAGAGGTACAAGTGGAAAAATTGAGTCAATTAGATATGCAAGAGTTAATAAAGTTCCTTTTTTAGGTATTTGCTATGGTATGCAAATGGCAATAATTGAATTTGCAAGAAATAAATTAAAAATTAAAAATGCAACATCAAGTGAATTTGATAAAAAAGGAGTTTTTATTATTGGTTTAATGAATGAATGGGATAAAGCTGGAAAAAAAATTAAAGGTACCGATAAAGATCTAGGTGGTACCATGAGACTCGGATCTTATAAAGCTAAATTAAAAGAAAATTCTTTAATCAAAAAAATCTATAAATCAAAAATTATCAATGAAAGACATAGACACAGATACGAGGTAAATATTTCTTATAGAGCTAAATTCGAGAAAAATGGTCTTATTTTTTCAGGTTTATCGCCAGATTATAGACTTCCTGAAATTGTAGAGTTAAAAAATCATCCGTGGTTTATTGGCGTACAATTTCATCCTGAATTTAAATCTAGACCTTTTAATCCACATCCATTATTTTCATCATTTATTAATGCAGCAAAAAAAAAATATGCAAAATAAAATTATAAATTGTAATGGTATTGAGATTGGGAATAATAAAAAAATAACTTTAATTGCTGGACCTTGTCAGCTTGAATCAGAACAACATGCCCTGGATATGTCCGGTAAAATAAAGGAAATTACCTCAAAACTAGATATTGGTTTTGTTTATAAAACATCTTTTGATAAAGCCAACAGAACTAGCCTTAAAGGTAAAAGAGGAATTGGATTAGAAAACTCACTACCAATATTTGATAAAATTAAAAAGGAATTAAACGTTCCAACCTTAACAGATATTCATAATGAAAAACACTGCGAAGTAGTTTCTAAGCATGTTGACATTTTACAAATTCCAGCTTTTTTATGTAGACAAACAGATTTATTGATTGCAGCCGCCAAAACAAAAAAAATAATTAATGTTAAAAAAGGACAGTTTTTAGCTCCTTGGGATATGGTTAATGTAACAAAAAAAATTTCTGACTCTGGGAACGATAATATTTTAGTAACTGAGCGTGGTGCAAGTTTTGGTTATAATACATTAGTGTCTGATATGAGATCAATTCCCATAATGATTAAAAATGGTTATCCCGTTGTTTTTGATGCAACCCATTCAGTACAACAACCAGGTGGTTTAGGAGAAAAAAGTGGTGGTCAAAGAGAATTTGTAGAATATTTAGCACGTGCTGCTTCAGCCGTTGGTGTAGCGGCAATTTTCATGGAGACACATCAAGATCCTGACAATGCACCTTCAGATGGACCTAATATGGTTCCATTAAACAAATTAGAAAATCTTTTAAATCAAATTATAGAAATTGATAAATTAGTAAAAAACTTTTGATGAGCAAAATTACTAAAGTAGTTGCTAGACAAGTTTTTGATAGTAGAGGAAATCCAACTGTTGAAGCAGAGATTTTTTCAAATAATTTAAGTTCATCTTCAATATGTCCTTCAGGAGCCTCAACCGGAACTTTTGAAGCTTATGAAAAGCGAGATAGAAATAGAAAAGATTATAATGGAAAAAGTGTTTTCACTGCGGTAAAAATAATCAATTCTATTATTTCCAAAAAATTGATGAATCAGAATGTGCATAACCAAGAAAAGATAGATCATATTCTTATTAAATTAGATGGAACAAAACAAAAAACTAAACTGGGTGCAAATAGTATGCTTGCAGTTTCAATGGCTGTAAAAAAATTATCTTCAAAAATAAAAAAAATACCACTTTATAAAAACTTTTTAGTTACCAAAAACTTTTCGTTACCTTATCCATTAATGAATATTATCAACGGGGGAGCACATGCAAATAATGGTCTTCAAATTCAAGAATTTATGATCAGACCCGATGGAGCAAAATCATTTGCACAGGCAGTCAAAATGTGTTTTTTGGTTATAAATAATTTAAAAAAGATATTAAAAAATTTAAAACTTTCTACATCAGTAGGTGATGAGGGTGGATTTGCACCAATGATAGATAGTAATTCACAAGCATTAAATATGATAACTAAAGCAATAAAAATGTCTGGTTTTATAAATGGAAAAGATATTTCAATATGTCTTGACGTTGCCGCAAATGAGCTTTTAAAAAAAAATAAATACGCAATACATTCAAAAAAATTTACTTCGGTGCAATCTACAATTAAAGAATATAATAAATTAATTAAAAAATATAAAATTAAATCAATCGAAGATCCATTTGCAGAAAATGACTGGATGTCATGGAGAAAGTTTATGATCTCGATGAATAAAAAAATTCAAATTGTTGGAGATGATTTGTATGTTACA
>CACOPK010000024.1 GCA_902629075.1 uncultured Pelagibacteraceae bacterium
AGGGGAATAATAATGAAAAAAATCATTTCAACGTTGTTTGCTGTATTCTTTTTAATGGGGCTATTTAATAGCGCTAATGCTGCAACAACATTTAAATGTCAGACCGTCTTGAACGCAAAAGGTGATGAAGTAAAAATGCTTAAAGACTTTACTGATAACGTAACAAAACTTACAAGTGGTTCTCTAAAATTTGAAATCATGCCTGCTGGAACAGTAGTTGGTGTTAAAGAAACTCTAGACGCTGTCGACAAAGGATTAATTGATTGCGGTTTTGCTTGGACTCACTATTGGTCAGGAGAGCATCCTGCAGCTATGTTATTTGGATCTCCAGTAGCAGGTGGTGGAGTAGGTATTGACAACATTGCTTTCCTATCGTGGTTCTTGATGGGTGGCGGTGAAGAACTTTATGATAGACTGTGGAAAGAAATGGACAGAGACATCAAAGGTTTTATGCTTCAACCAGTTGGACCAGAAGCTCTTGGATGGTTTCCTAGAAAAATAAAAAATATGGATGACTTTAGAACATTCAAATTTAGAACACCTCCAGGAATTCCAGGACAAACTTATAAAGACATAGGTATTGCATCTGTTGCAATGGGTGGTGGAGATATTCTACCAGCTTTAGAGGCAGGTACAATTGATGCAGCTGAATGGTGTTGTCCAAAACCAGACATGGTATTTGGTATTCATAAAGTCCTAAAACATTACTACTTACAAGGTTTACACCAAGTAGTGGTAAATGCTGACTTTTATATCAATGGATCGAAATATAAAAAACTTTCAGATCATGAGAAAAATGCTCTTAAAGTTGCAGCTGATGCATCTTTAATGAGATCTTTAGCTTACAGGATCAAAGTAAATGGTGAAGCTCTTAAAGAACTTACAACAAAACACGGTGTAATTCTTGAGGACACTCCTGCAGACTACTTTCCAGAATATATGGCTGCTGCAAAAGCAACTTTAGATAAAAACTCTAAAGAAAATGCTTTCTTTAAAGAAGTTTATGACTCAATGGTAAACTTTGCTAACGTTGCAGTTCCGTTTTGGTCAGGAGCTCAATCTTCAAATGCTAAGCTAGGAATGGCTTATGCGAATTCTTTGAAGTAAACTAAACTTTATTAAAGCGGGCGAATATCGCCCGCTTTTTCCTTTTTTATAATGACTGATAAACCTACCAATCTAGATATATCTGATGAAATGATAGCCGAAAGGCGTGGTGGATCAGGTAAAATGCCTGACGATATGCCAACATGGATGGCAAAAACGATAGTTTCGATAGATAAATTTAATAAAACAATAGGTAATATCGTTTGCTGGATAACAATTCCATTGATTTTAGGAATGGTTTACGAAGTCTTGGCAAGAAAACTTTTTCTTGCACCAACAATTTGGGCGTATGACATGAGTCGTTTTTTATACGGAGCTTTATTTATGCTTGGTGCTGGTTATGCTCTTTCAAAAGGGGTTCATATAAGAGCAGATTTTTTATACAGAAATTTTAAAACCAAAACTCAGGGTAAAATTGATTTTTGGCTTTATCTTTTATTTTATTTTCCAGGTTTAATCGTATTTCTTTATATGACAACTATATTTGTTCAAGAATCAATCATGCGTAATGAAAGAGGAATGGACACAACTTGGATGCCTTATATGTGGCCTATAAAATCATGTTTATGGTTTGGAATAATATTTTTGTTAGTTCAGGGAGTTTCAGAATTGTTTAAAAGTTATTATGCTATGACTAAGGGAAGGTGGCCCGGACAAGAATGATTTCACATTTAATCGATCCAGCTATATTAGGTTTTATATTAATTGGAGTAATGTTATTCGCGATATTTATAGGGTTTCCTATATCTTTTACTTTAATTTTCTTAGGATTTGTTTTTGGCTATCTTGGATTTGGAAAGTTAGTTTTTTATTTAATGACTTTACAGTTTTCCATGGTCATGACTGAACAAACTCTCGCCGCCGTACCACTCTTTGTGTTTATGGGCATAATGATGGAACAAGCGGGTTTAATGGAAAGATTATTTTCTGCCTTTCAAATGATGTTAGCAAAAGTAAGAGGTTCTTTATATTATGCAGTTTTATTTGTTTCTGTAATTTTTGCAGCTGCAACAGGTATTGTTGGTGCCTCAGTAACAATATTAGGAATAATGGCAGCGAAATCAATGAATAAGTCTGGTTATGATGTGAAGTTAGCGGCTGGTACAATTACAGCTGGGGGAACTTTAGGTATATTAATTCCTCCAAGTATCATGCTTGTTGTAATGGGGCCAATTATGGAAATTCCTGTTACTGATTTATTTGCAGCAGCTATTCTTCCAGGTATTTTATTAGCATGTTTATATGCCGCTTATACAACAGTGAGATGTATGATAAATCCTAAGCTAGGACCAACTGTCCCTGAAGAACTTAGAGCAAAAAGCATGAAGGCTGTTTGGATCGAGTTTTTTCTTGGATTAGTTCCTCCTGCAGCTTTAGTATTTGCCGCTCTTGGAAGTATATTATTTGGTTTTGCAACTCCCACAGAGGCTGCTGGATGTGGTGCAGCTGGTTCACTTATTCTAGCTCTTGCTTATAGAAAATTATCATTACCGAAATTGCAAGATGCTTTAGTTAAAACTTTAGAGATATCTGCTCTAATAATGGTATTAGTTGCGGCCTCAAATTTTTTTGGAGCTGTTTTTGCAAGATTGGGAACACCAATGGTTTTAACTGATTTTCTTTTATCTTTAGAAATGAATAAATATTTAATTTTAGCAATGGTAATGGTTATGATTTTTTTATTAGGTTGGCCATTAGAGTGGGTACCAATTGTAATGATAATTGTACCAATAATTTTACCACTTATTGAGGCGTTAGAATTTAGTTTGATATGGTTTGCTATTTTAGTTGCAGTAAATCTTCAGACCGCCTGGCTATCGCCGCCCGTTGCTTTATCTGCATATTTTTTAAAAGGTGTAGTACCAGAGTGGGATTTAAAAGATATTTATCTAGGTATGATGCAATTTATGGTTCTCCAGGTGATTGGATTAATTATAATAATAGCATTCCCTAAAATAGTGCTTTGGTTACCAACACTACTGTATGGACAGTAATAAATAATTGTTTATTATCTATTTAAGTGAGTCAAGAAAAAGCAAATATAAATCTAACTAACTGGGATATTGTTGGAATAAATCCAAACGATAAAAACTGGACTAGTGGAGATATTTTTTGTTTTTGGGCAAATAATATTCAAAGTCTAATAGGTTTTTCATTAATAGCATCACTTTATTTAGTTTATGATTTAAATGTAATTATTGTTTTAACAGCCTGTGTAACTGCTGGTTTAATGGTAGCAATCTTCTCATATTTAATTGGTCAACCATCTCAAAAATATGGTTTACCATTTCCAGTAGTTTTAAGAAGTTCATTTGGGGTAGCCGGAGCGAGATATGTAGCAATGCTAAGAGGAATTGTCGGCTTGTTTATGTTTGGTGTTCAAACATTTTTTATATCAAAATCCATTGGTTATTTATTTAGAATTTTAATTTTTAATATTGATGACTCCATTTTAGAAAATGAAATGTTTCTAATTTTTTTAATGGGAATGGATTTAATTGATTGGATTAGTTTTATATTTGCTTTGATAATACAATATTATTTATTTAAACAAGGACAAAATTTTATAAAATATACTTTAAACTTTTCAGCATGGTTTGTTTATACTGGATTAGCAGTGTTTGTAATTATCCTTGCAGGAGAAAACTCAAAAGAAATAATTAATGCATTTAAACTAAGTGTTACAACCGAAAACTTGGTTTCTAGGGAAAATCTTTTAACTTTAATAAGTCTATCGGGTACATTGTTTGCTTTTTTTTCAATTGTAATT
>CACOPK010000025.1 GCA_902629075.1 uncultured Pelagibacteraceae bacterium
TAGCAGGCTTAGGTTTTTGGGCAGGAATCCCGTGGGCTCTTAAAATGCCATTAGGTCACTTGGTTGATCTTATTTGGAATAAAAAAAATTATATGGTTTTCTTTGGAGCAGGGTTAATCAGCTTAAGTCTTCTGATTATGTATGGGTTAATAATTCATACTGAATACATGTCTACAATTCTAACAGTCGAAACTTGGTTTGTAATAAGTGTGATACTTGCTCCAGTTGGATATGTTGTTCAAGACGTTGTGGCTGATGCAATGACAGTAGAGGCTGTTCCGTTAACTGATGATCAAGGTGTCAATTATAATAGAGATCAAATCAAAATTATGCATACAACTATGCAAACTCTTGGAAGGTTTGCTATTATTGGTGGTACTGTATTAGTTGCTCTTGCTAATGTAATTTTATTTAGCAATGTAGATAACTTAGAACAAGCTGATAAAATTGAATTGTATGGATCAATTTATGTTTATGCATTAATCATACCTATCGTATCGGTGTTTGGAGTATTTCTAGCAGCATACTTAAGAAACCAGAAAATTAAAAAATTACAATCTCAAGGCTTAGAATTAAAAGAAGAGAGAGACGGAGAGAAGACAAAAATAAATTGGTGGATTTTAGGTGGAAGTCTTATATTTGTAATTTTCACCTTAAGTATAGGATCATTTAAAGTTCCGTTTGCACAAGAAATTGTGTTTATCGGATCGGTAATAATTATTTTATTTTTAATGTTTAAACTTATTAAAGAACTTCCCGAACATCTAAGATTAACAATTGTTGGAACTGCCGTAATAATTTTTATTTTTAGAGCAATGCCTGGCCCAGGCCCAGGACTTACCTGGTTTGAAATAGACATCCTAGAATTTAATGAACAGTTTTTTTCTGTATTATCTTTGTTAGCTTCTATTTTAACATTAGCTGGCATAGTTCTTTTAAGGCCATTTATGGCTAAAAATTCTATCGCTAAAATTATAGTGGTTTTATCTATAGCAGGTTCAATATTGTTTTTACCTAGTGTTGGTATGTATTATGGTTTTCATAATTGGACAGCATCAATTACAGGAGGTGTCGTTGATGCTAAATTTATTGCACTAATAAATACCGCTTTAGAATCCCCATTGGGTCAAGTTTCAATGATACCTTTATTAGCATGGATTGCTAAAAATGCTCCATCTCATTTGAAAGCAACTTTTTTTGCGGTATTTGCATCGTTTACTAATTTAGCGTTGTCAGCAAGTGCATTAGGTACTAAATATCTAAATAATGTATTTACAGTTACAAGAGAAGTTAAAGATAAAGTATCTGGTGAAATTCAATCTACAGCAGATTATTCAGAACTAGGGATTTTATTAATAGTGGTTACACTTCTAACTTTGATTTTACCAATTGTTTTCGTTTTTATTATTAATAAGAGTAAGTATAAAACTTCTGAATAAAGTTATTCATTAACGTAAACAGAAACACCTCTATTATTGATATTAACATCAAATTTCTTATGCAATGGTGGAAAGGCACGTTGAGAACAATCAAGTCTATCACAAGTTCTACATGAAACACCTATTGGAAGTTCAGATTTTTTGTCATTAATATCTAAGTTTTCGGTATAAATAAAATCTTTTGCGTATTTCGCCTCACATCCCAATCCAATCGACAGCATACTTTTTTTTTGACCATATCTACCTACACCTTTTTCTACCGTTCTCGCAATACAGACATATTTTTCACCATTAGTCATTCTGCTTACAGCTGCTTGTATTACTCCTGGCCTAGAAAACGCTGAATAAACATTCCATCTAGGACATGCACCACCATATCTTGGAATTTCAATTCCAGAAAGTGATAATCTTTTAGAAATATTTCCTGCAACATCTACTCTTAGAAAATGAAACGGAATACCAGGAAGTTTTGGATCTTGTAGACAAGTTACTCTATGCGCAACTTGTTCAAATGAGGTTGCAAAAGTATTCTGAAGTAGTTCAAGATCGTATTTCAATTCTTTACATTCTTTGTGGAACAGTTTATATGGCATTAAAATTGCTGCACCACAATAATTTAGTAATGCAACTCTAGACAATTCTTTAGCTTCGTGGGATGGAAATTTAAAATTTGACAAATAATAATTTATTTCCTCTTTAGCACCTATTTGAGCAATCTGTGCTGCTGCATAGAGTTTTTTTGTTTCGAGAGATAAATAGTCAGATAAAAAAAGTTCTTTAGTTTTTTTATTATAAATTTTTGAAAATGGTTTCCCTGGATCTGGAATAATATCTTTTACTTTTATACCATAATCATTTTTAAGAAAATCACATAGAGCAATATATCTTGTTCTATTATTTTGTTTTAATTTTTCAAATATATTATTTGCAAAATCCTCAAGTTTCGGAAAATAGTTTTTATTATCTTGAAGAAAATCGGCTATTACTTCTCCAGGGAAAGCTGCCCTTCTACTATCGATTATTTTCCCTGAAATATTCTCTACTCTATTCACTATATCATGATCTTTTTGTTTGAAGTTATCACCTAGTTTGATTAAAGCTTTTGCAATTTTAGGATTTGATGCAACTAAATCCTTTACTTCCGGACCTAAAATATCAAGATCTTCAAATATCTCGTCACTTAAAAGTTCTGAAATATTACTTTCTAAATTTAAATCTAATTTACTAGTTAAATCAGACACGTTTATTTTTAATTCAGAGCAAATTTTTATAATTAAATTGCTGTCAATATTTCTTTTTCCACTCTCAATTAAATTTAAGTAGCTTGCGGATATACCTATTTGATCTGCTAGTTTATTAGCTTGAATACCTAGCTGTCTTCTAAAAGCCTTTATCTTAGGTCCAATTTTAAGATTATATTTTTTTACATTATTTATGTTTGTTTTTTTTAAAATTGCTTGTTTTGAATTATCTAAATTAGAAATATTATTTTCTCTAAGATCACTAATTTCAATTCTTAGTTCTTGACATATTTTTAATAATAGCCCACCATCAACTCTTCTTTTACCATTCTCTATTAAGTTCATATAAGTTGGAGATATTTCTAACAAATCAGCCAACTTTTTTGCTTGTAAACCTAATTTTTGTCGATATTCCTTTATTTTTTTCCCTATCGATATGTCAGATACTGAATTCATTGTAAATTTTGTAAATTTAAATTTACAATAAATTTATAAGATTTACAAGTAAATTGAGGATTTTTATAGATTTTGTAAATATTGTAAATTATAACCTAAATATGAGTGAAATAGATAAAAATTTACAAAATCAAATAACTGAGCAGGATATTAAAGAGCACAGATCTCGAGGAATTTATTTGAGAGATGATCATTGTGATTGGGGTTCTAGCGGCATCGATGAAATTACTAGCGAGAATAACAATCAGTCTACTAGCTCATAATTCAAGTTTCCATTTACAGTTAAAACAGGAGTATAAATTATGTCATCTGAGGGCAAAGTATCTTATAAATTAAAACGATTTGCTGGTATTAAGAGAGATTATACGCCTGAAGAAGTTGAAAGATTAAGGGGGTCAATCAAAATCGAATATTCAGTTTGCAAACAACAGTCTGAAAAACTCTGGAAATTATTAAATACAGAATCTTACGTAAATACACTTGGATCTCTTTCAGGAAATCAAGCTGTGCAACATGCAAAAGCAGGTCTAAAGGCAATTTATTTAAGCGGTTGGCAAGTTGCAGCAGATGCAAATAGTGCAGGGGAAATGTATCCAGATCAATCTTTGTATCCT
>CACOPK010000026.1 GCA_902629075.1 uncultured Pelagibacteraceae bacterium
TTATAAAGTTATTATTTAATGAAAAATATTCTCTTTGTTTGCACTGGAAACTCAGCAAGAAGTATAATTGCTGAACTACTGGGAGCTATTGCTGCTGTTTATATAATCAAGCGATTAATCAAGTAAATACAACTTTACTAAGAATTTTAATAATTATTAAACTAGACATTAATATCAATTAGTTTAGTTATGGACGAATGCTCGTACAGATTCTCAAATAAATAAATTTAGCGATAGAAAATTTTTCCTTCACAGATTACATAGATCTCAAGTCATGAATCGATTGAACCGAAAACAATAATATTAAGGAGAAAAAGTATGGAAATGACTTTAGTATATACAGTTATAGGGTTTGCCCTTGCTGGATATAGCGTAATCGCTAACGACTCAATTCAAACACTAGGTACATTTATAGCTTCAAAGAAGAAGTGGTTTAAATGGTATATACTTGCAGGATCTGCATCAGCTGTTATGATTTTTGCGTTAGCATGGGGATGGTATGCGTATGATGGTGATATTTCTTATGGAAGATTAACTAGAATACCTTATCAAGAAATTCAATGGTATCATGCACTAGCACCTGCAATACTATTATTATTAACAAGAATTGGAATACCAGTATCTACTACTTTCTTAGTTCTTTCTGCATTTGCTTCAACAGTTGTGCTAGAAAAAATGTTGTTAAAAAGTGTTGTGGGTTATGGCCTAGCAGCTATGGTTGCATATTTGGCCTGGATAGGAGTATCTAAGTTCATTAATGAAAAATTTGATGAAGTTGATGACAAATATAGAGGATTTTGGAGAAATGCTGTTTGGGTTTCATCAGGTTGGTTATGGTGGGTTTGGTTATCTCACGATGTAGCTAACATTGCAGTATATCTGCCTAGACAGTTAGACTTAACATTGCTTTTAATTGTAATGGCTTATTTTACTTCATTGTTATTTTACATTTTCTATATTCAAGGAGGACCAATTCAAAAAGTTGTTCTTGAAAAAACAGGAACAAGATATGCAAGATCAGCTACCATTATTAACGTAATTTATGCTGCTGTCTTATTCTACTTTAAGGAACTAAACGATTTACCAATGTCAACAACATGGGTATTTGTTGGTCTATTATGTGGAAGAGAGCTTGCAATATCGACAATGAATAAAGATTATAAATTTAAATATGTTTTCCCACTTATTGGAAAAGACTTTCTTAAAATGATCTTTGGTTTAAGCGTATCTGTAGGAATTGTACTTGGAATTCACTATATAATTATTCCAAATAATTGGTTTTAAAATAGTTTTAAACCGATAACTCCAGCAAGAATTAATAAAACTGAAAAAATTTTTGCTGGGGTTATTCTTTCACTTAAGAAGAAATAACCAATAAAAATGGAAAAAAATATACTTGTCTCTCTTAATGCAGCAACCATAGGTATGGGTGCTTGAGTAAAGCCCCAGACAACAATCATATAAATTACATAAGACATAGAACCCCCAACCCAAAATATAAATTTTCCATCTTTAGAAATTCTGGAAATAATATTTTCCTCTTTTTTAAGTTTTAATAAAAACGGAAACATGATCGCGCTTAAAATAAAGGAGAAACTTATGAAGGAAATAGCCGAAGCACTTATTCTTGCACCATATCCATCAACTAATGAGTACAAGCCAATAAAAAAACCAGTCAGTAAAGAGTATTTTAAAACATTTGAATTTTTTTCTTTATTATCAACTTTAAAACCTAACATCATAATACCAAAACAAAGTAAAAGTATTGAAACTGTTGTTAGTATATTAAAAACAACTCCTAAAAAAATTAATGATATGAAAGTTGCAACCAAAGGTCCGAAACCTCTACATATTGGATATACTTTTGTAAAATCTCCAATTTGATAAGAAGATAGCAGGTACCACTGATACCCTTGATGGATAAGTGCGCTTACAATTATATAAGGAATACTTTCACTTGAGGGGAGTGGTAAAATTATTATTGCAACTACTGATAACGGAATATGCCCAAGAATAATTCCAGCTAATGCAACAGTTTTGTCTGAATGCTTCTTTACCATTGCATTCCATGTTGCATGCATAATAGTAGCCAAAAGTATTATAAAAAAAACTTTATCTTCCATTTATTAGAATTTAACTAGGTAATTCTTTTTAATATATTTTCTTTAAATAAAACTCTATGAATAATTACAGCAAATATATGTAAAGAAATTAAACCAATTAAAGTGTAGTTTGAATAGATATGTATATCATAAAAAAAATCTGCTTTATCAAAGTCACTTTTAAGTTTTATTTTAAACAAGAAATTTAAACTCTCCCCATTAAATAATTTTTTTAAAGTTCCAGAGATTGTTACTGATAATAAGGTAATATAAAGTGCAAAATGATTAAGTTTAGCGATAATTTTTTGACCTGAAAATAAAGCTGGCGGTAAAGCAGGAGTAGGATTTATAAATTTATATAAAAGTCTAAACAGAACCAAGTAAAATATTGACAATCCTAAAGTTACATGAATATCTTCAATGAAAATCCGGTAATCTGAATAATCTAAATCTACTAAATAAAATCCCATTGGCATTTGTATCAAAAGAGCAACAAAAGTGACCCAGTGAAATAGTTTTGATACCAATCCATATTCATTTATTGTATTAGTTAATTGCATGATTAAATTAAATCATATTATAAAATTATTTAAAAATATATTTTTACTGATTTTGCTTACTTTATTTACTTTTCCAGCTTATTCTGAATTATCAGTCGAAGAAATAATCAAAGGAAGACAAGCAATATTTAGTGAAAATTACAAAAATGCAAAAAGAGTTCAGGCTTTATCAAGCGAGCTTGAGTTTGAGGCAGCTATAGAATTAATGAATAAAATGAGTCAAAATTATACAAAATTAATTGATTATTTTCCAGATAATACAAAAGAAGGATTTGATACAGAGGCACTACCAATAATTTGGGAAAATAAAGATGAGTTCAATGCACTAATGCAAAAAGCTTCAGATAATATGTTAACTTTAGCATCGGTGATAGAAGATGCTGATGATATCAGAGGTACTTTAAAAAAACATATGTGGTCAAGTTGCAAAGCATGTCATAGTAAATTTAGAATGCCACATTGAACAATTTTATAAAATATTTTTTAATCTTTAAAGCTACATGCAGGATTGTCGCAAATAATAAAAAAATACTCTGTTCAGTGGAAAAATTATAATTTTTTTATAAAGTATTTTTGATTTTAGTTTATTTTTATTATTAACTATATATTGTTAAAAATTACATGAAAACTTTAGTTAGCAAAATAGAAAGTGTTTTAATTAACTTTGAGGCTATAGCCTCCCTTTTATTGAGATTAGCAGTTGGTGTCGCGTTTATAATTCATGGCTATAATAAATTTCCATTACCACCAGAGGGGTTAATAGAATATTTTGATTTATCGCCTGCACTTGCAAGTTTAGTAGCGATATCAGAGCTCACCTCTGGAGTTGTCTTAATAATTGGTGGATTCATAAAAAATCCTTACGGAAATTACTTAACGAGACTTGCTGGATTAACTATTGTAATTATTATGACAAATATTTTTATTGTTGCACATAGCGATTGGTTTATAAACAAAGCTCTTTTTACAAGCCCACAAATTTTTTTATTTATAGGTGGACTATTTTTTCTGATTAAAGGTAATAGAAAATAAAATTA
>CACOPK010000027.1 GCA_902629075.1 uncultured Pelagibacteraceae bacterium
TTACATTATAGAATTCTTCTAATGCATTTTCAATTTCATCATTTAAACTTTGATTTAAATTACCATATATTTCGATTTTACTAATTTTAAAATAATTATTAAATGAATTAATAAAATTAATATTATGAATGCTTAAAATTGGTAATAATAAAACTATGTAAAAATAAATTTTACCTTTATCTATTAATCGAAGCATCATTAATTATCCATTTTATCAAATTATAGAAATTAATTCCTTTATATTTTGCAATTTCAGGAACTAAAGATAGCTCAGTTAATCCTGGCTGAGTGTTTATTTCTAACAAGTAAAATTTGTTATTATAATATCTAAAATCACTTCTGGTAATTCCCTTGCACCCTGTAATTTTGTGTGCTTTCAAAGCTATATTTTCTACAGCTTTTAATTTTTTGATTGGTAAATCTACTGGGAGTATGTGTTTAGTTTTTGCTTTTTTATCATATTTAGCTTTATAATCATAAAATTTTCTTTTAGGTACAAGTTCAATAGTTCCTAATTTTTTATTTCCCATTATAGCTACTTGTATTTCTCTTCCTGGAATATATTTTTCAACTAAAATTTCTTTTTCATTATTCAGTTTTTTTAGGTTATTTAAAAAATTATATTTATGACATATGTACACTCCCACGCTGGATCCTTCATTTATTGGCTTAATAACTACAGGAAACTTCAAATTATAATTAACTCTGCGAAAAATATCTTTACTGTTGTTATTTTGACTTGGCTTGTAAACTAAAAATTTTGGAGAAAGAATTTTATTTTGAGTAAACAATTTTTTAGAAATTATTTTATTAATACATATCGAAGAAGCTTTAACGCCAGAGTGAGTATATTTAATCTTTTCATGTTCTAAAATTAATTGAATATATCCATCTTCCCCATATCTTCCATGCAATGCATTAAAAATTACATTGGGTTTAAATCTTCTGATTTCTTTAATAAACCCATTTTTTGGATCAAGAATTTTACATATAAAATCTTTTCTAATTTGTTTGAATACTGCTTTTGCTGTTTTGATACTTATTTCTCTTTCCTTTGAATAGCCACCAGCAAGTATTAATATTTTTTTTTTCATTTTTATGAAGTTAGAACAATTTCTAATTCAAGATTAACTCCTGTTTTCTTATATACGTTTTCTCTTATAAAATTGATAAGATTTTTCATGTCTTTTGAAGATGCGTTTTCTTTATTAATTAAAAAGTTGCAATGTTTTTCTGATAGCACTGCATCTCCAAACATTTTATTAGCCTCTTTTAAATCTATTGATTCTTTAATTAACTCCCATACCTTTTTATTTGTTTGATCTGTAGGGTTTTTAAATGTACTACCGCTAGTTTTTACTCTAAGAGGTTGGGAAATTGCTTTTTTTAATTTTAGTTTTTCAACATATTTATTTATTTTTTCTTTTGTTGATAGGTTTCCTTCTAAAGTTCCACTCAAATAAATTAAATCATTTGGTAAATTAGTAGACCTATAATTAAATTTGATTTCGGAAGACGGAATAGTTAGAACTTTTCCACTAAAGTCTATAGCCTGGACGGAAACAATTATGTCTTTAAATTCCCTTCCATAACAGCCTGCATTCATTCTGATTCCTCCACCTATTGATCCGGGTATACAAGATAAGAATTCAAAACCTTCAATTCCATTTTCCATTGCAAAGTCGCAAACTTTTTTATCTAGACAAGAGCTGCCTGAAATAATTAAATTTTCATTTAATCTTGAAATTTTATTGAAATTTTTTCCAAGCTTAATTACTACACCCTCATAAATATCATCATCAAAAAGTGTGTTTGATCCAGCCCCTAAAATAAAAATTTTTCCTCTTTTATCATATTTTTTAAGAAAAAGTGATAAATCCTTTAAAGAATTAGCAAATAAAAAAATTTTTGTTTTTCCTCCAATATTAAACCAGTTCAACTTGGATAAATCGTGATTAAAATTCAAACGAGAATTATCTGAAAATCCGATTGTTTCTAAGTCATCTATTTTCATTTAATCAATTGAGGCAAATTTCTCATCCAGCTAGATATTGTTCCTGCCCCCATTCCGATTACGATTTTATCGCCATAAATATTTTTTTTGGCAAACCTAGCAAGTTCCTTTTCACCATTCACCATTATTAGATCTACCTTTGAGTTTTTTATTATTTCTTTCGCAAATTTATAATATGTAAATTTAAGTTTTAAATTTTCTCCAGCTTTATAAATTGGACATAATATTACCTGGTCAGAAAATTTGAAGCATTTTGAAAATCTATCTTTTAATGAATTTACTCTAGATATTCTGTGAGGTTGAAAAATTGATATTATTTTTTTTGATTTATAAACTTCTCTTGTAGATTTAAGTAACTCATATATTTCCGTCGGGTGATGAGCATAATCATCATAATAGATACTTTTTTGATATTCAAAAATAAAATTAAATCTTCTTTGAACACCTTTAAAATTTAAAATAGCTTTCTTAATTATATTAATTGAAATTCCCATCGTTATTGCAACTGCAATAGACGCACAGCAATTTTTTATATTATGTATTCCAATTAATGGTAATCTTAATGATTTTATTAATCTTTTTTCTTGATTGGGTAAATTAATTTCTAAGTCAAATTTTGATATATTAGCTTTAAGATCAATATTCTTAATTCTAAAATTTGATTTTTTATTTATCCCATATGTAATTATATTTTGATTTTTAATTTTGCTTAAAATCGATCTATTATTTTTATCATCTAAACATATAAAAGTTTTTCCAAATGAAGGGGTTTTTTCTGCAAATTTAATAAAACTTTTTTTTAAATTTTCCATAGAACCATAATATTCTAAGTGTTCATCATCAATGTTAGTAATTATTGAATATGTAAAAGGAAGCTGCAAAAAACTTCCATCAGACTCATCTGACTCTAATACACACCACTCTCCTTTGCCAAGTTTAGCAGAATTTCCTATAGAATTTATTACACCTCCATTAATTGTTGTTGGGTCTAATTTAGATTTTGAAAATATTGTAGATACGAAAGATGTAGTTGTTGTTTTTCCATGAGAGCCAGCCACAACAACATTCTTATAAAGAGATACTATATTTGCTAACATTTCCCCTCTTTTATAAATTGGTATTTTTTTTTTTCTTGCTTCTAAATACTCTGGATTATTTTTTTTTATTGCTGAGGAAATTACAACCATTGTTGCATTTGATAAATTTTTTTTTTTGTGACCAATTTGAATACTTATCTTATTCTTTTTTAATCTTTCGATATTTTTGCTGGTTTGTTGATCTGACCCTTTTACATTAAAACCTAAATCTTTCATTATTAATGAGAGACCACTCATACCTATTCCACCAATACCAACAAAATGTATTATTT
>CACOPK010000028.1 GCA_902629075.1 uncultured Pelagibacteraceae bacterium
AAAGAAATGTATGAGCTGTTTTCAGATTTACCTGAGGCTTTGATAAATAACTATTATTTACCCTTTAAATGTAATTTTAAAGCAAATAGCTCTAAGCCTCTTCTCCCAGAAATTACTTCAGACAAAAATACCAACCCCGATAAAATTTTAGAGTTACATGCGCTTGAAGGACTGGAGATGAAATTTAAAAATAAATTAGTAAGAATTCCAGAAAATCATAACAAAGATGAATTATTCAATAAATATAAGGATCGATTGTATCATGAGATTGGAATTATTAATCAAATGAAGTATTCTAGCTATTTTCTAATTGTATCAGATTACATCAGATGGTCCAAAAAAAATGATATACCTGTAGGTCCAGGAAGAGGTTCAGGAGCAGGATCCCTTACAGCCTGGTGCTTGTCAATAACAGATATTGATCCTATAAAATTTAACTTAATTTTTGAAAGATTCTTAAATCCTGATCGAATTTCAATGCCAGATTTTGATATTGATTTTTGTGAGGAAAAAAGAGACCTGGTATTTAGTTATTTGAATAAAAAGTACAAAGATAGTGTTGCTCATATTATTACTTTTGGAAAACTAAAAGCTAGAATGGTAATCAGAGACGTTGGAAGAGTAATAGGTTTACCTTATGGTTTTGTTGACTCTATCTGTAAAATGATACCATTTGATCCTTCAAGACCAATGAAGCTACAAGAATGTATTAATTCAGAACCACGTTTACAAAAATTAATACAAGAGGATAATAGAGTAAAAAAACTTGTAGATTTATCTTTAAAGCTTGAAGGTTTAAATAGAAATTTTGCAACACATGCCGCAGGTGTTGTAATTGCAGATAAAAAATTAAATTCAATAGTGCCACTATATAAAGATCAATCATCTAATCTTTTATTACCATCTACACAGTTTGATATGTATTCTGCAGAAAATGCTGGGTTAGTTAAATTTGATTTTCTAGGATTAAAAACTCTAACTGTAATTAATAAAGCGCAAAAAATTATAAGAGATAAAAAAAATAAAAAATTTAATATTGAGGACATTAATTATGAAGATCAAAATGTATTCAATCTTTTATCTGAAGGTAAAACCGTTGGATTATTCCAGCTAGAAAGCTCAGGAATGAAAGATGCTTTAATGAATATGAAGCCCAATAGGCTAGAGGATATTATTGCATTGGTTGCACTATATAGACCAGGACCGATGAGCAATATTCCGATTTATAATGATTGCAAACATGGAAGAAAAGATCCTGATTATTTACATCCTAAACTAAAAGAAATACTAGAACCCACATATGGGGTAATTATATATCAAGAACAGGTTATGCAAATTGCTCAGATATTGTCAGGTTTTTCAGCAGGTGAGGCAGACATTCTTAGGAGAGCAATGGGAAAGAAGAAAAGATCTGAATTAGAAAAACAAAAACAAAGATTTATTAATGGTGCTGAAAAAAATGGAATAGCAAAAGATATAGCTGCTGGAATATTTATGAAAATTGAACCTTTTGCAGAATATGGATTCAACAAAAGTCATGCTGCTGCTTATGCAGTAATTGCTTATCAAACAGCATTTTTAAAAACTTATTATCCAAATGAGTTTTTTTCAGCTTCCATGTCAATGGAACTTTCTAATCAAAAAAAGCTTAGTGAATTTTATGAGGAGTTAAAAAGAATGAAGATCAAAATTGTTAGACCAGATATAAATCAATGTTTTGCTGATTTTACTGCAGATGATGAAAATTTTTACTATGCACTAGGAGCAATTAAGAATGTTGGTTATGAAGCAATTTCCAACCTAGTCAAAGAAAGAATCAAAAATGGTAAATATAAAAATCTATTTGATTTTATTAACCGAGCTGATCCAAAGGATATAAATAAACTTCAATTAGAAGGGTTAGTAAAAGCAGGAGCATTTGATGGTTTTAATTCTAATAGACAATCTCTTTACAATTCAATTCCAAATTTAATTTTAAAATCAAAGAATATATTTGAAAATAAATCTTTAAATCAAATTAACTTATTTGATGAAAATCAAGAACAAAATGAGACTGAATTGATAATTAAAACTAAAGATTTTCAGTTTGAAGAGAGATTATCAAAAGAATTTGAAACTTTAGGATTTTTTATATCCGATCATCCACTCAATCAATATAAAGATCTATTTTTACAATATAATATAATAAATTTTAATGAATTTAGTCTTAATGAAAATCTAAAGGAAGGAGTAATCGCAGCAACTATTTTAAAAATACAAGAAAAAAAAAATCAAAAAGGATTGTCTTATGCTATTGTAAAATTTACAGATCTAGCAGGAGTTTTTGAATTATTTGTATTTTCTGATCTTTTTGAAAATAAAAGGGAAATTATAAAAGAGGGAAATTCAATTTTTATGAATCTTTTTAAAACAAATCTACCAGATGGATCCTCTACAAGAATAAATGTAAGAACTTTAACAAAAATCAAAGATCTTTCAAATGCACCTATCAAATCAATTGAGATTCATTCTCCTACTACTAATAATTTGAACCAAATTAAAAAACTAATCTCTTCTCCCGGTGAAACAAAAGTTACCTTAAACATTCTCAATAAGAATACCGCTCATAAATACAAGTTAAATGAAAAAAGAAAAATTGATCAAAAAGTAATATCCGAGCTTAAAAACGCTGGAGTTACTTTAAAAATTTATTAAAAAATAACTTGTAATAAATTAAAATACTTGTAAAAAATTAAAAAAAAAACGCACACAGTATTTGGTTGTAAAACCTCCGGTCCCATTAGGGAAATTACTGTGGAGGCATAACCGGGAAGGAATATGATTATACCAAATATAACAATAGAGCAGCTTTTAGAAGCTGGAGTTCATCTAGGACATAAAACTTTAAGATGGAATCCAAAAATGAAAAAATATATTTTTGGAAGAAGAGACACAATACATATAATTGATTTAACGCAAACTGTTGAGTTAATTAAGAAAGCTCTCGAAAAAGTTTATGAAACTATTTCAAACAGAGGCAAAATTCTTTTTGTCTCTACAAAAAAGCAAGCTGCAGAAAATATCGCTGATCTTGCAAAAGATACAGATCAA
>CACOPK010000029.1 GCA_902629075.1 uncultured Pelagibacteraceae bacterium
TACCACACACTTTTTTTTTATTTATCAGCAAATCATTTGGCTTCTTTATTGTTATTTTTTTATTGATTATTTTTTTCAAAGATTTTTTAACTATATTACAACTTATTTTAGTTAGAGATCTAACGCTAACATTTTTTCTTAGATTAAAAAAAACTGACATAAATAAATTATTTTTTAGATATATCCATTTCTTACCATACCTTCCTCTTCCTTTTGTTTGTTTTTTTGCAATTATTATTCCTGAAAATACGCCGTCTTTAATTTTTTTTATAGCTATATCATTTGTGCTTGTAACTGATTTAAATGAAAATTCTTTGAGCTTCATTAAATAATATTAATACTTGAAATCAGTTCAGTAAGTAATGATGGGTAGATAAAGTAAAATACTAATAGGCATGTAGAAACGGCTAAAGTAAATTTTAATCCAAAATTATGATCTTTTTCATAACTCTCAGTTGGTTTATCAAAATAGATAATTTTAATTAGTCTTAAATAATAAAATGCAGCAATAACTGTAGATAAAAGTCCTACGATTGCTAGAAAGTACATTGATTGTTCTATAACTGCCATAAAAATATAAAATTTTGCAAAGAAGCCTGCTAGTGGAGGTATACCTGCTAAAGAAAATAAAATTATTAGTAATGATAATGCTAATACGGGATGATTTGTAGACAGTCCTGATAAATCATCTATTTTTTCATAGAATACATTTTTTTTTCTCATCATAAATAAGCATGAAAAAAAAGCCAATGTCATAACTAAATAAATTGAAATATACACTACTGAACTTTGTACACCTTGATTAGTTCCAGATGCTAAACCAGCAAGAGCATATCCCATATGTCCAATAGAGCTGTAAGCAATTAACCTTTTTAAATTTGATTGACCAATAGCAGCTATAGCGCCAAATAGCATTGATGCTATTGAGATAAAAACAAGTATAGTTTGCCATTGATCAATTAGATTTATGAAAGGTATATACAAAAATCTAATAAATACTGTCAATGCAGCAGCTTTTGGAAGAGCAGCAAAAAAGAAGGTTACAGATGTTGGAGAGCCTTGATAAACATCAGGTGCCCACATATGAAAGGGAACCGCGGAAATTTTAAATGCCAAACCTACAATAATAAATACTAATCCAAATATAATTCCATATTCAGTACTAGTTGTTGAATCAGCTATATAAGTAAAATTTGTAGAACCCGAAAAACCATAAACAAGGGAGCAACCGTAGAGAAGTAATCCAGATGATAGCGCACTCAGTACAAAATATTTTAAACCTGATTCGGAGGACAAAATATCGTCTCTATTAAATGAAGCAAGAACATACAGTGCTAAAGATTGAAGCTCTAAACCAAGATAAAAAACAATTAAATCATTAGAGCTCATCATAACCATCATTCCTAGAATTGAACTTAGAATTAATATTGGATATTCAATCTTTAAAATATTTAATGATTTTAAGTATGTAGATGAAGAAATCATAACAAAGATTGCTGACACTATTATCAATGATTTCATAAATGAAGATAATTTATCTATTTTATAACTTTCATTAAAAATAAATGTCGATTCAATAGAAAAAATATTAATAACTAGTAACAATAAAACAACCAATGTTACTATTGATAAATTAAAAATAATTTTTTCACTATTTTTTTTAAAAACGCCGATCATCAATATTAACATTATAGATAATGCTAAAAAAATCTCTGGGAATATTAAATCTAAGTTAATCATAAATTACTTGCTGTATACGAATTTAAATTTGTATTAAATAAATCTATTAAACCTTCTACTGATGAAGATGTTGTGCTTAATAAGGGGTCTGGATAAAAACCAAATAAAATTGAGACAAATGCTAATACTGACAAAACAATAATTTCTGATTTATTTAAATCCATTAGTTTCTTTACTTCAGAGTTAGTTATATCACCAAAAATTATTCTTCTGTAAAGCCATAACATATATGCGGCTCCCAAAATAACCCCAAGGCTTGCAATTGTAGCAACTGTAAAATTTACTTTAAAGGTTCCCAGTAATATCAAAAACTCTCCTACAAATCCTGTTGTACCTGGTAAGCCAAGAGCACCTAGAGTAAATATCATAAAAACAATTGCATATTTTGGCATTACCAAAACAAGACCGCCATAATTATTAATTAATCTTGTATGCATTCTTTCATAAACAACTCCCACGCATAAAAATAACGCAGCTGAAATTATTCCATGACTAATCATTTGAAATATACTTCCTTCAATTCCCTCTGGGGTCATCGTAAATATGCCCATTGTTACAAAACCCATATGCGCTACAGAAGAATATGCTATGAGCTTTTTCATATCTTCCTGCATTAATGCTACAAGAGATGTATAAATAATCGCAATTAAACTTAATCCAAAAATAAGTGGCACAAAGTATTCAGATGCGATAGGAAATAATCCAACAGAAAACCTTATAAATCCATATCCAGCCATTTTAAGTAAAATTGCAGCAAGTAAAACAGATCCAGCAGTTGGTGCCTCAACATGTGCATCTGGTAGCCAGGTATGAACTGGCCACATTGGAGTTTTTACTGCGAAAGAACTAAAAAAAGCTAACCATAATAAGTTTTGATATTTTGCATCAATTCCAATGTTATACAATTCAATAACATCTGTAGTTCCCGTCATCCAGTATATAGTAATTATTGCAACCAGCATTAAAACTGAACCCAACAAAGTGTATAAGAAAAATTTGAAAGCAGAATAAACCCTTCTCTCACCTCCCCATATTCCAATAATTAAAAACATTGGTATTAAGCCGGCTTCAAAAAACAAATAAAAAACAACAAGATCAAGTGAACAAAATACTCCAATCATCATTGTTTCCATAAAAAGTATAGCAACTAGAAAATCTTTAAGTCTATTTTTAATAGTAGAGTTTACAGAAATTATACAAAGAGGAGTAATAAAGGCTGTTAAAACAATAAATAATATAGAAATTCCATCAATTCCAAC
>CACOPK010000030.1 GCA_902629075.1 uncultured Pelagibacteraceae bacterium
ATTTAAAATCTAAATCTGGCATTCACAGACTAATTAGTGCATTAGAAGAAAGAGGATTTATTAAAAGATTAGCTCACAAAGCTCGAGCACTTGAAGTGGTAAAATTACCAGAAACAGCCTCTGCAAACGATATTTATAATTCTTTTTCACCAAGTGTAATAAAAGGTGGATTAAGCGATGTGAGTAAAACAAAAAAAAATGAAATATCTGTATTAGGAAGTATTGCAGCGGGAACTCCTATAGAAGCAATTCAAAATGAAGTTTCTAGAATTCCTCTGCCTTCTAATATCGAAAATAATGGAGAGTTTTTTGGTTTGAAAGTTAAAGGAGACTCAATGATAGAAGCTGGCATTAATGACGGTGATACTGTAATAATTAAAAAAGCTGATAAAGCAGAAAATGGAAAAATTGTAGTGGCTTTAATTGATGATCATGAAGCAATGTTAAAAAGAATAAGAATTAAAGGCAAAACTGTAGCTTTAGAAAGTGCAAACAGAAATTACGAAACAAAAATCTTTATCTTCACCTTTAAAAACATCAATAATTTTTTGTGAATTATAATTAGCATCCTTTCCTAAAATAGTATCAAAACCATTTGTATTTATTTTTAATTCAGCAGGATTAATTAAAATATTTGATATTTCACCGTTTTTCAGTTGGCAAACATTAGTGATTGCGTAAGGTGAAATTTCATCAAGCCCGTCATCACTATTTACAATCCAAGCATTAGTAATTTCCAATTCTTTCAATGCGTTTGCAAAAATATTTAAAAGTCTTTTATCAAAAACTCCAACAACTTGTTTTTTAACTAGTGCAGGGCTACTTAATGGACCAATCATATTAAAAATAGTTCTTTTACCGATTTTTTTTCTTACTGGACCTACGTATTTCATCGCTGAGTGAAAATTTGGAGCAAACATAAAACCAAAATTTAATTTATTAATATTATTTTCAACAGATTTTGCATCCAAATTAATATCGATATTTAGTTTTTCCAAAACATCCCCTGAACCACATTTCGATGAAACAGCTTTGTTTCCATGTTTTGCAACTTTTATACCCATAGAAGCCAATAAAAGTGCTGACGCAGTTGAAATATTTAGTGTATTTTTTCCATCACCACCAGTACCACATGTATCAATTGCATTTTCAACATTAACTCTTGTAGATTTCTCTCTTAAAACAAAAACACCAGCTGCAATTTCACTTGATACTTCACCCTTGTTAGATAACAGAGTCAAGAATTCCTGCATTTCTGCCTCTGAAGCTTCTCCATTCATTATTTTTATAAATATATCTTTTGTTTCATTAAAATTAAGGTCAATTTTATCTTTTAGTTTTTTTAATGAATTTTCCATTTTATATTTTAACAAAATTTTCGATTATTTTCATACCAACTTTTGTATTAATACTCTCAGGATGAAATTGAACTCCATGAATTTGATATTTATTATGCATTAAACCCATTATTATATTGTCATCTGTTGTAGCAGTAACTATTAAATCATTAGACAAAGTAGCTCTGTCTACAATTAGACTATGATACCTAGTAGCTGTAAATTTATTTTTAATTCCTTTTAACACCCCAAGTTTTTTATTTTTTATCAAACTAGTTTTTCCATGCATAAGTTTTTTAGCTTGAATAATTTTGGATCCAAAAGCTTGCCCAATTATTTGATGACCTAAACAAACCCCCAAAATTGGAATTTTTTTATAAAACTGATTTACTATCTTTAAACAATTACCTGCTTGATTTGGATTTCCTGGACCTGGTGAGATTATTATTTTTTTATATTTATTTTTAATAATATCTTTTGTGCTTACTTTATCATTTCTTTTAACATCAACATTTTTATTAAATGAAGAAACGTAATGATAAAGATTATATGTGAAACTATCGTAGTTATCTATTAACAAAATTTTTGACACTAGTTACTCCATTGCTTTTATCAAAGCTTTAGCTTTATTTTCAGTTTCAATATATTCATTGATAGGCTTACTGTCAGCTACTATACCTGCTCCTGCTTGAGCATATAAAAAACCATCTTTCACAACAGCTGTTCTTAAAGCAATACATGTATCAAATTCACCTGCAGCAGTAAAATAACCTATTCCACCTGCGTAGACTTTTCTTTTTGTGTTTTCTAATTCGTCAATAATTTCCATTGCCCGTATTTTTGGAGCACCAGATACTGTTCCAGCAGGGAAACCAGATAATAATGTATCAAATTTACTAAATTTATTATTAAACCTTCCAACAACATTAGAAACTATATGCATTACATGAGAATATCTCTCTATTTTAAATCTTTCAGTAACTTTAACAGAATTAATTTTTGAAACTCTACCGGCATCATTTCTGCCTAGATCTAATAACATTAAATGTTCAGCAAGTTCCTTTTTATCTTTTAATAGATCTTTTTCATAAAAAATATCTTCTTTTTTATTTTTACCTCTGGGTCTTGTTCCAGCGATAGGTCTAATAGTTATCTGATTATCTCTTAATCTTACTAGTATTTCAGGACTAGCTCCTATAATTTGGAAATCTTTAAAGTTAAAAAAAAACATGAAAGGAGAAGGGTTAGTTACTCTAAGTTTTTTATAAACTTCAATTGGATCTTTTTTCAATCTTGCTTTGAATCTTTGACTGAGAACAACCTGAAAAATATCACCTTTTTTTATATATTGCTTAGCTTTAATCACATTATTTAAAAATCTCTTTTTACTA
>CACOPK010000031.1 GCA_902629075.1 uncultured Pelagibacteraceae bacterium
TATTTCAGTAAAATTTTTTTCTGAAAACTTATCATTAAGATTACCTAGTATATATCTGAAAGTGTTTCTAATTTTTCTATATGCTTCAGCATGTTGCTCAAGTATTGAATAATCGATTCTAAGATCCTCCGCATAATTTGAAGCTGCAACCCAAACTCTTAAAATATCTGCCCCATATTTTTTCAAAATTTCCTCTGGCGCAATTACATTTCCCAAGGATTTTGACATTTTGAGACCTTTTCCATCAACTACAAATCCGTGGGATAGAATAGACTCAAATGGTGCTTTTCCTCTAGTTCCACAAGACTCTAATAGAGATGAATGAAACCAACCTCTATGTTGATCAGATCCTTCTAAATACATTGATGCAGGCCATTTAAGATCTTCCCTTTTTTCTAAAACAAAAGAATGTGTTGACCCACTATCAAACCAAACCTCTACTATATCCTTGGATTGAACATAATCTTCTGCTTTATATTTATTTCCCAAAAATCTTTGACAATCATCTGAAAACCAACAGTCTGATCCTTCTTTTTCATAAATTTTAGCGATATTCTCGAATACCTCTTCATCTACTAAAACTTTATTTTCTTTTTTTGAAATAAAAATTGGAAGCGGTACACCCCAAACCCTTTGTCTAGAAACACACCAATCAGGTCTAGTTTCAATCATTGATTTTATTCTTTCTTTGCCCTTGCTTGGATAAAATTTAGTATCATCGATTGCTTTCAAAGCTAATTTTCTTAAACCATGACTTTCCATCGAGATAAACCATTGTTGAGTTGCTCTATGTACTAATGGAGCTTTTGATCTCCAAGAATGTGGATAGGAGTGTTTTAATTTTCCATTTGCTAATAATCTTTTTGATTGTTTTAACTTTTCAATTACTAACGGATTTGCTTTAAAAATATGAGTTCCTTCAAATTGTTTAATATGTTTTGTATATTTACCGTCATCATCAACGGTTTCTAGTGCTTTAATTCCATTATTAATACATAAATTAAAATCATCAGGTCCGTGGCTTGGTGCACAATGAACAAAACCTGTTCCTTGCTCTGTAGTAACAAATCTTGCCTCTAGCATAGGCACCTCATAATCATATCCTATTTCAAAAAAAGGATGTTTGCAGATAACCCCTTTAAAAGTTTTACCAGGTAATTCTTTTATTATCTTATATTTTTGAATATTACATTCTTTTGTAAAAGACTCTAAAAGTTCTCTAGCAACAACAAATTTGCTTTGTTTAAACTCATTATCATCCTCTATTTCTAATATTAAATATTTTAAGCTTTCGTTATATGCTAAAGCTTTATTTGCAGGTATTGTCCAAGGTGTTGTTGTCCAAATTACTATTTGAGTATCTTCTAAATCTTTTACATCTGTTTTATTAATTAAAAAAGATACATAAATTGTATCAGATGTGTGATCCATATATTCAACCTCAGCGTCTGACAATGCAGTTTTTTCTACAGTTGACCATAAAACAGGTTTGTAACCTTTATAAAGACTTCCTTCTTTAAGAAATTTTCCTAATTCTCTGACTATCTGAGCCTCAGCATCAAAACTCATTGTAGAGTAATAGTTTTCCCAATCGCCAATTACTCCTAGTCTTTTAAACTGATCTTTATGAACCTTTATCCATTTATTTGCAAAGTCTCTGCATTCTTTTCTAAATTCAACAACAGGTACCTCGTTTTTATTTTTTTTATTTTTTTTGTACTGTTCCTCTATTTTCCATTCGATAGGTAAACCGTGACAGTCCCAACCTGGAACATAGACTGAGTCTTTATCATTCATTTGGTGAAATTTTGTGATTATATCTTTTAATATTTTATTTAAAGCAGTGCCCATATGAATATTTCCATTTGCATAGGGAGGACCGTCGTGCAAAATAAATTTGTCTTTACCTTTGCTTTCTTCTCTCAAGTTTTGATACAAATTGATTTTATCCCAAAAATCAATCAGACTAGGCTCTTTCTGTGGAAGATTTGCCTTCATTGAAAATGCTGTTTTTGGAAGATTAAGGTTTTCTTTGCTCATTATTATTTCAAACTATTTTTTGCAACTCTGATATCTTTTTTAATTTGATTTGTCAGTTGTTTAATACTTTTAAACTTTTTTTCTCTTCTAATAAACTTAATAAATTCAACTGCTAATTTTTTATTATATATATTTCTATTAAAATTAAATAAATTTACTTCTAATAATATTTTATTTTGATTGAAAGTAGGTCTAAAACCTAGGTTTGCTATACCATTTATTTTATTTTTTTTATTATTTAATGTTACTTTAACTGAATAAACTCCAGGTTTAGCTATAATGTAATTTCCAATATCAATGTTACACGTAGCAAATCCTATCTTCCCACCAACTCTTCTTCCTTTCTGAACTCTACCTTCAATTTCCCATTTTCTTGATAAATATTTATTCGCTCTAGATAAATTTCCATTTGATAAAAGTTTTCTTATTTCTGTTGAAGATATAATTTTATTATTTTTTTTTAATGGTGATGGAATAATTAATTTATAATTACTTTGCTTTTCATAGGATTTTAATAA
>CACOPK010000032.1 GCA_902629075.1 uncultured Pelagibacteraceae bacterium
ATCCAAAAAATAAAGTTCTTCTAATTGAGGCTGGTGGTAAAGATACATATCCATGGATCCATATACCTGTTGGGTATTTTAAAACAATGCATAATCCAAAAGTTGATTGGTGTTTTAAAACTGAGCCAGACGAAACAATGAATAATCGATCGATAAGATATCCAAGAGGTAAAACTTTAGGAGGAAGCTCATCTATAAATGGGCTTTTGTGGATTAGAGGTCAGAAAGAAGACTATGATATTTGGAGACAACTGGGCAATAAAGGTTGGGCCTGGGAAGATGTTTTGCCTTATTTTTTAAAGTCAGAAAATAATGAATTGGGAAAAAGTGAATTTCATAATGACAAAGGACCTATTACAGTTGCCAACAAAAAAATAAATCTAAAATTATTAGATGAATTTCAAAATGCTGCGGAAGAATTTGGAATACCTAAAACAAATGATTTTAATACTGGAGATAATTTTGGAATAGGTTTTTTTCAATTTACTACAAGTTTTAATAGAATGGGGTTAAAATTAAGATGTAGCGCTGCAAAAGGTTATTTAAATCCTGTTAAAAAAAGATCAAATTTAAAAATAGAAGTTAACGCACATGTTCAAAAAATAAATTTTGAGGGTAAAAAAGCTATAGGTATCAATTATCATATAGGAGATAGGTTAAACACTGTAACTGCAAATAAAGAAATAATTTTATCTGCTGGATCAATTGGCTCTCCACATATTTTACAAGTATCTGGAATTGGCAATATTAAAAAACTGAAAAATCTTGGAATAGAAATTGTAAATGAATCAAATGGTGTTGGTCAAAATTTACAAGACCATTTAATGTTTAGGCCAGTTTATAAAGTTAAAAATTTAAAATCATTAAATAGAAAAGTTGAAAGTTTATTTGGAAGATTTTTAATGGGACTTGAGTATGTACTTAATCAAAGTGGACCTGTAACGATGGGTGCTAGCCAAGTTTGTGGATTTGTTAAAAGCGATCCATCAAGAGCAACTCCAAATTTACAATTTCATGTATCTCCTGTAAGTACCGATGTATTAGGAGTTACACCTATGCATGATTTTGAAGGGATTACTCCAACTGTTGCAAATATTAGACCTACAAGCCGAGGTGAGATAAGTTTAGTTAGCAATGATAGTAGAGTATATCCAAAAATTAAAATGAATTATCTATCAACTGATGAAGATCGAAAAGTTGCTGCTCAAGGATTAAAAATTGTTAGAAAAATAATGTTAGAAACAGAAACTTTTAAACAATATGAACCTGAAGAATATAGACCAGGAGCTCATATCACTGATGATGAAGAATTGGTAAAAGCGGGTTCTGATTTTACTCAAACTATATTTCATCCTGTTGGAACATGTAAAATGGGCAATGATGATATGGCTGTAGTAGACGATTCTTTAAAAGTAAAGGGAGTTCAAAATTTAAGAGTTATTGATGCATCAATAATGCCTAACATTACTTCAGGTAATACTAATGCTCCTACAATTATGATTGCTGAAAAGGGTGCTGATATGATATTGAACGGATAATGTTATCCGAACAAATCATTATATTTATTCAAATAGTTTTAATTGATTTAGTTTTAGCAGGTGACAATGCAATTATAATTGGAATGGTTGCCTCTCAATTCCCTGCCGAACAAAGAAAAAAAATTATATTTTGGGGAATAAGTGGAGCAGTTGTACTTAGAATAATACTTACTTTATTAACTGCTTATCTCTTACAAATTCAAGGACTAAGACTTATTGGTGGTCTGGCACTACTTTATATCGTTTACAAACTCTATGTAGATATCATAAAAAAACAAACTGAAGATCATGAAAATATTAAAGTTGATAATTCAAGCTTCTTTAAAGCTATAACTACTGTTTTAATTGCAGATTTTACAATGAGCTTGGATAATGTTTTAGGAGTAGCTGGAGCTGCGAAAGATCACTATTTCTTGCTGATATTTGGTTTACTTTTATCAATAGCTATAATGGCTGTTGGAGCTACTTTAATTTCTGGTTGGATTAAAAAATATAAGTGGATTGCTTGGCTTGGACTAATTGCAATACTGGTTGTTGCTGTTGATTTGATTTATACTGATATAAAATTATTTATTTAAAAGATGTATTTAAAAAAATATAACCTTAAAAATAAAACTGCTATTGTTACAGGAGCTGGAAAAGGGCTAGGGAGAGCGTGCGCCATAGCTTTAGCAGAAGCTGG